>NZ_SMNY01000034.1:0-118123 GCF_004353535.1 Cupriavidus sp. L7L | reverse complement strand
CGCGTCTGCGGCCTTCACGCCCTTGGCCGGCTTGCCGATCACCACCGCCAGTTCGCACTCGTAGTGCATGAAGGTGGCGTCCTTCGGCCGGCGCGTCTGCGCGTTGTGGCCAATCAGCGTGCCCGGTCCCTTGAGGAACACCAGCGGCTCGTCCTTGGCCGTGACGGTCAGTTCCTTCGACAGCTCCCTGACGTGATCCGCATAGTTCAGGCCCAGGGCGATGATGGTGCCCACCTCGAAAGGCGGTAACCACACCACAGCGTCCTCTGCCACCACGCGGCCATCGGCCAGCTTCAGACCGTCATCGTACGGTACGGCACTGTGTACTGCGCCGGCATATGCAACACGGGCGGTTTTCATACGATCGCTCCCTGCAAACGGCCGAAGACATCGGCATGGATACTGAAGCGCTGACCCTTCGCGATGCGGGGCAGGTCGGCGCTGACGCCGAGCAGCAGAATGTCACCGGGCTGGAGCGTCATGAAGTCGGTGACCGCAGCAAGAAGTTGTGCGGCCGGCCGGACCATGTTGGACATCGATGCCACCGTCGCTGGCTCATCATCAATAGTGACCTGGATGGAAACTTCCTCGAGCGAACCAGTTTCGGCAAGCGGCACCACGCGCGGTCCGACGAAGCATGAGTTGTCCTGCGCAACGAACCGCACCGAGGGGCGATAGAAGCTGTCGTGCGGCACGCTCAGGTCGGCAACCAGCGTCACACCGGCCAGATATGACAACGCCTTCTCTTGCGACACTCGACTCGCGGTCTTGCCGATCACCAATCCGAGCGTGGCACCGATCTGGAGTGCCGGCGCGTCGGCCGCCATCTCCATCTGGCCGCCGTCGGCGGAAAGCGTGTTACGAGATTTGATGTACAGAATCGGCGCTTGGGGAGCCACCTTGTAGGGCGGCTGATTGACCGCGTCGCCGATGCGCCCGAGCGCATCGCAAGAGTTCAGGAGCGTGCCGTAGACGACGCCAGACAGCCGGTATGGCGGATCGTCGAAAATCAGGGGGAGCGCTTCGCCCATCGTTCTATCCTTATTGAGTTGGTGCTGCTACGTTGCGTGGTCGCAGCTCAGTCGACCGTAGCACCCGAAGCCTTCACGACTTTCGCCCAGCGAGGACCTTCGGTGCGGATGTAAGCGGCGAGTTGTTCGGGCGTACTCGTTCGTACCGTTGCGCCCTGATCGACAAACTGCTTCCGGACCGCCGGATCGTTGAGGACCTTGACGAGTGCGGCGTTGTAGGTCTTGACAATATCGGCCGGCGTTTTGGGGGGCGCCACGATGCTCTGCCAAGCCACGGCTTCAAAGTCGGCCGTTCCCGGGATGCCAGTCTCACGCACGGTGGGAACATCCGGCAGATTAGACAGGCGCGTCGCGGAGGTCACGGCAAGCGCGCGCAGCTTTCCGGCTCGAATCTGTGGCAGTACGGGGGCCAGATCCGCGAACATCATTGGCACTTGGCCGCCCAGTACATCGTTCATGGCTGACGACGTGCCCTTGTATGGGATATGGGTCAACGAGATCTTCGTGGCGGCCTTGAACATCTCCGCAGAGAGATGTTGGGGACTACCATTGCCTGCTGACCCGAACGTCAGGCTGCCTGGCTTGGCCTTCGCAAGCGCGACAAGCTCACCAAGCGTCTTGACGTTTCCTGACGGGTTCACCACCACCACCAGCGGCACGGCGGCGACCAGCCCGACCGGTGTGAAGTCGGCCGGCTTGTAAGGAAGCGATTTATACAGCGTCTCGTTGATCGCCAGCGTGGTGCTGGTCGCCATCAACAGCGTCGTGCCGTCAGGCGCTGCGCGTGAGGCCAACTGGGCGCCGATGATCGTGCCTCCGCCAGGGCGGTTGTCAACGATGACGGTCCGGCCCAGTTCCTGGGACATATTCTTGGCGACGATGCGGGCGAGGATGTCCGTAGCGCCTCCGGCTGCGTACGGGACAATTAAGGTGACAGGCTTGTCATCTTGTGCCGTGGCAGCGGTCGCACAAGTGGCGGTCATTGCAAACGCGCCCATGATGCGGGCGACGCGGGGCGTAAAGAGCTTCATACTGACTTGTCTCCGTTTCTCATTCTTGCTGCAACTGCAAGTGGCTGTGCTATCCGGCACAGCCACCCTTGACACGTAGGCTTAGGCGCGCGCACCTCGCAGCGTTTCAACCAGTCCGGTGGGGTCAGCCGGAATCGTGTCGCCGCGCCACGCGACATGTTGGTCCGGACGCGAGATCACCAGCGCGTGGCGATACGCGTCGGGGACCTTCTCGCCGAACAGATCGACCACCTTGATGGGCAGGCCTTGCTTGGACGCCGCATTCAACAGGCCACTGATATCGGTATCGGGGCGGAACCGGAGCACAGCGTAGTCTTGCCCCATCACGTCATACAGCGAGCGGCCATCGGCAAGCACGAAGTGCGGCGTACGACAGCCAGGGACTGTAGAAGGCGTAAATGCGCCCATGCTGTACCCCGGCTGCTGCTCGCCGTCGTAACTGATCAGCGGCGACTTATCGTAGAAGTAGCCAAAGTTCAGGCCTGCGCAGCAGTACTGTTGTACGTTCAGGTTGTACGCGCGCTCGCCCACTTCCCTGCGAATGGCGTCACCTTCCTCGCCCGGCTCTTCGATGCGCTGAGGAACAATCCGGCGCTCGGTCGCCATGGCGTGCGCATGGTCCATGACGAAGTACGAGACCTGCGAGGTGATCGGATGGCGCTCCGCCACATAGGCATCGAGGATCTTGTCGTCGCCCCAGCCCCTCACCCGTGCTGCTAGTACCCACGCCAGGTTGGCGGCGTCGGCAATACCGGCGTTCATGCCATACCCTGCGTAGGGCACCCAGAGGTGTGCAGCGTCGCCGCAAATGAAGATCCGGCGATCTCGGAATTTATCTGCCACCAGACGGCGGCCAAACCAGTCTTCCTTGTTGATCAGTTCGTATTCGAAGGTGCTGTCGACGCCCAGGATCTGGCGAATGCTCAGGTCGCGGTCCACGGACTCGAAGTCGGGCTCTTCATCCCTCAGGTAGTTGTGAACCAGCCAGAGTTCCTTGCCATCGATGGCATAGACGTTGCCGCTGCGAATCGGGCTGAGCGAAAAGGTCGCCCACGCCGGCTGGTACTTGAACATGCTCAGCAGCTTAGGCGCACGAATGTACGAGGACTGAACGCGCTGAATCACGTCATCGCCCACCAACTTTGCGCCGATTGCCGTACGGATCATGGAGCGCCCACCGTCGCAGCCGACAAGATAGTCCGCCGAATATTGTGTCGTTTCGCCTGAATCCAGATCACGAGCCTGCACCGTGACGCCACCATCGTCCTGCGACACTTCAGCGACTTCGACGCGATTGACAATGGTCACGTTTTCCATCGAAGCCGCATGCTCGAACAGAATCGGCTCGAGGTAGATCTGGTTGATCCGATGCGGCGGCTCCATCGTCGGCCAATCCGTGTCAGGGCCAGGATCACCACGCAGGCGCCCTGCACGACCAGGGATCGGAATACGGGTAAGCTCGATCCCCGTTGCACTCGTGCGGTACACAACATCGTGCGGGTACTCGTCCGGCAGACCCGCGGCGCGGACTGCCTTGGCCACGCCGAGTCGACGGAAGATCTCCATCGATCGCGCCGACACGTGATTGCACTTCACGCTGGGTGCCTCACCCCGCGGGCGACGCTCAAGCACCAGAACGGATACGCCTCGCGAGGCGAGATCCATTGCTACCGTCAGTCCGACGGGACCTGCACCAACTACGATGACACTGTGTTTGTCTTGTCTCATTTGGGAGAACACCCTCTTTAATCGTTGTCCGATGCAGCCAGTCTAGGGAGGTGTCCCTGCGCAAACAAACGAACTCTTCTTATCGACTTCTAAGGAAATCCTATGGATCCCCCCGTCACTTCTCAGACCGACTTCGATCTTTGCGTGCGACCAAGCCAATCTCGTAAAATGTCACTTACAGTGCATATCAGCCTTGCTCTGGGTAGGCGCAACGACTGCCTCCAGGCGGTCAGCCCAAGCAGGCTACGGGCAGGTGTGAGCCGTGAGAAATTGAATTTCTTTCGGCATTTATAAAAATCCTTTATAGTTCGAATCGCGATTCGGCACAGCCGAATCCTCCACCTACGCTCCCAGGTGAAGCGCATGCTCAAGAACGTCAGTTCACCAGTGGTCGAAAAGAAGACCATGTCCCTCAAAAGTCTTCCCTCGATTCGTCAACTTCGCGCGTTCGTCGCCGTCTACTACACTGGCAGCCTCTCTGCTGCAGCGGAGGCCCTGGCGTTGACGCAGCCCGCTGTGACCGTGCTGATCAAGGAACTGGAGGAGAAGCTTTCGGTTCGGTTGTTTGACAGAACGACAAGGGCCTTGAGACGGACCGAAGCGGCCACAGAGGCCATTGCATTTGCCGAGCGTGCGCTCGGTGAACTCGACGCGATGAGTACCAGCATGCTCGACCTGGCTGAGACACGCAAAGGTCGCATCCGCATTGCCGCCACGTCGACGGTCGCGCAGACCATCCTGCCGAAAGTCATTCGACGCTTCCTCGATCTTCACCCTTCCGTCCAGGTAAATGTGGACGATTGCGCCCCATCCGAATTCGCTGAACGCGTTCTTTCGGAACGCGTCGATCTCGGAGTGGGCACACTGGAAAGCGACATTACCGGCCTGGCCGAACATCGGTTCCTTGACGACTATCTGTGCGCCGTTGCCACGGGCGAGGCGTTCGACGAAGACAAGCCGCTGACCTGGAAGCAGTTGGCCTCCTTTCCCGCCATCCTTGTTCGTCCAGGCTACGGCGTCAGGCGCAGCATTGATCGAGCCGTGCATCAGGCGGACGTGCAGTTGCAGGTGGCGTTCGAGGTCTCGCTGCTCACAACTGCGATCGCGATGGCTGCGAACGGGCTGGGTGTTGCTGTCATTCCTCACTCAATCCTCGCGCACACGCACTACAGCAACCTTGTTGCCCGCAGGCTCATTCGTCCGACCGTTCAGCGCACGATTTCGGTCGTCTTCAAGGAAGGCCGCTCCCTATCCCCTTCCGCGCAGGCATTTGCCGATCTCCTCGAACTGGAATTCGCGGCGCCATGATCCGTGGCGCACAACGCCGTGAATCCTGACGTTGACGGCACCTACGCACGCTCGTTCTTTTCGACGCAACCGCAGCATTGGCGCCAATCCTGCTGATCGAAATGCTCGAGCGCATCTGTTCGGAGCTCGAAGAGACGGCGCGTGCACCGATGAAAAGGTGCTGCCGGCCGACTGAGCAATTGGAGCAACTGAATTTGCCCGGAGAGCTGACTCGCGCGCGGAGCTGCTCGACGACCGAGAAGCTCCGCGCTGGAGAAATGAACAGTTACTTCACGTGACTGTGGGCAAGTCCTTTAAGCTTTTCCGATCGAGTTTCCGTGCCGACAAACATTAAAGCGATGATTGCAAGCACGAAGAACACCACAGCGTAGTGTGCCGGAGCCAGTTGGCTTCCTGTCATCTGTTGAATGTAAGTGACAAAGAAGATGGAGAAGCCGCCGAACACCGTAGCCGCCAAGTTATACGTAATCGACAGACCGCTGGCGCGGACGCGCACCGGGAAAAGATCGGACATATACGTCGGGGAAGGGGCATAGGCGGCTGCAATCAGAATGGCGAACCAGCATTCCACCACCAGCAGCGAAGCGAAGCTGGGATGGACGATCACGTGGTTGTAAGCAGGGTAGATCGTCACGGCAAACACTACCATGGACACGGCCAGCATCTTGCGGCGCCCCATATTGTCGCTCAGCAGGCCGAAGATTGGGATCAGCGCCATGCGAAGCAGCACCGCAACGAACAGGACGAAGAACGCGTCTCCCTCCGAGATGCCCAGTGTCTGCTTTGCATAGAGCGGCAGGTACGTAACGATGACATATGACATCACGTTGACGGCTGCGCTGACCGCCGTACCGGCAATCAATTGCGGTGTATAGGACTTCACGAGATCGGCCATGCGGATCGATGCGGCCGGCGCCGACTTAAATTCCATCGGTTCATCGAGATGACGCCGGATGTACAGCCCCACGGGACCAATGAGCAATCCCAGGAAGAACGGAATCCGCCATGCCCAACTTTCGATTTCCGCCTGCGTGAAATACTTGAAAAGGACCGTGCCAACGATGGTCGACAGCAGTGCGCCCGACGCCTGGGCGAACATCTGCCAGCTTCCATAGAATCCTTTCTTGCCAGCGGGTGCGAATTCAATCAGATACGACGTGGCACTCCCGAACTCGCCGCCTGCGGAGAACCCTTGCAAAAGCCGGGCGGCCGAAACGAGGATCGTCGCCCACAGTCCAATCTGCAGATAGGTCGGCGCGAACGCGATCATTGCGGTCGACACAAACATCAGCAGGATGACCAGTGTCATCGCAGGCTTTCTTCCGACCTTGTCGGCGTAGATCCCAATGGCGATGGCGCCCAGGGGACGGGCGACAAATCCGATGCCAATACTCAACGTGGCCAGGAGCAACGCGACCTTGGGGTCACCACTTGGAAAGAACAGACGACTAAGGGTCGCTGCCAGGAACCCATATACGATGAAATCGTACCATTCCAAGGCGTTGCCGATGGTAGCTGCGAGAATGAGCTTCCAGGGCTTCAGTTTATTATGCCGTACTTCCATTACTTTATTTCCGTTTCGAAATTACAATGCTTTGCCCATTAAACCGTAGCCAAAAATTTCGGTAATTTATAATCGAATCTTGCAGCGGCTTAGTCAATGAGCTACGCCACGGCTTCATGTTTAACCGCAAAGGTCGCAGGCCAAGTTTGTTTCTTCGGAAGCAGCATTTCCAGCAAAACGCCGCAATCATGATCACCCATCGGAATCACCCTACATGTCTTGCTAGGCAACGGTTCCTGCCGCCCGGACATGACCTTAGGGTTTCCACTGATTCCGTTCCTCATCATGGTGCCGACGCCCAAATTGAGCGCATCGGATTCACCACAACGATTAATAAATGAACGTGCGATTTCCTGTCATGACCTTGGACGCTCGATTACGAAACGTAATCACGATGCCCTATCCGCCATAGCGGGATGGCGCGTAATGGTTCAGGATCGGATAACGCGATGTAATTTTTGAGCGTCGCATCACGCAGGGCGACGGTGGGCGTAGCGGTAGACGCCAACCAGCCACAGATTATCCGCACTGTTATATCGACATGTTTGACTTTCCTGATCACATCCAGAAGCTTCAGCCATACGTGCCTGGGCTTGCCATTACCACCTTGGCCAACGAACTCGGCGTGGCCCCGTCCGCAATCGTCAAGGTCGCGTCGAACGAGAATCCGCTGGGACCAAGCGTGCTCGCCCAGAGGGCGCTAGCCAGCGCTGCCCCAGAGCTCGCGCTCTATCCCGACAATGATTCCCTGGAACTGACACAGGCCATCGCAAGCTTCCACGGCCTGCCGGCCGGCTGGGTCGTAGTCGGAAGCGGTTCGGAAGCGGTTTTGAGCATGGCCGCGGTTGCCCTCCTATCCCACGGGCGCGACACCGTCTATTCGCAGTACTCGTTCCAGGCATTTGCGGGCGCAGCACAGCGTGTGGGCGCAACCGCTGTGGTTGTCCCCTCGCCCGACTTCAAAGTCGATCTCGATGGCCTGCTCGACGGCATCAACGAGCAGACCTCCCTCGTCTACATTGCCAATCCGGGCAATCCGACCGGCACGTACCTGAAGAACGACGAGATTGAGTCGTTCTTGCAGCGCGTACCTGCACAGGTTGTCGTTTTGCTGGACGAGGCCTACTTCGAATATTTGCCGGACGCGGAGAAATCCAACTCACTCGAACTGGTCCGACGCTACCCGAATCTGCTGGTGACACGAACGTTCTCGAAGGCTTACGGCCTGGCCGGCCTGCGCGTCGGTTACGGTATCGCTCAGCCTGGTATCGCGGATATGCTGCGTCGCGTACGCGCGCCCTTCTCTGTCACACGTGCGGCACAAATTTGCGCGGCTGCTGCGCTTCACGACACGGACTTCCTGGCAAGAACGGTAGCGTGCAATGCCGAGGGCCTTACCTATCTGTATCGCGCCTTTGATGAACTAGGCGTGCAGTATGTACCATCGTATGCCAACTTTGTGCTGGCCAAGGTGGGCGACGGGATCGGCCTTAGCAAGCGGTTGACCAAGCGCGGCGTCATTGTTCGCCCGCTAAAGTCGTATGGCCTCGATCAATGGATCCGAATTTCCGTCGGCACAATGAACGAAAACCAGCAAGTCGTTGCAGCCATTCGCGCGGAGCTCCAGACCGCACGGTAGTACTCGCGCGGCTTCGGTGAGAAAAGGGAGATCCCTCGATCTCCCTTTTTTCTTCGACTTGTCACGCCTGAAAATGCCTTCCATGGCGCAGCGAGCGTGTTGGGGGGCAACCCAGCAAGAAGGGCGGCTAAACTTCAGCCGCCCCCGCTCGCCAAATTACACGGCGCCGTGTAGGGACCGGTAAGTTAGACATTCCTCCACGCCGTATCGGCCGTTCTCACGTCCAATTCCAGATTCGCCGCGACCACCGAAGGGCGTAGCGAGGTTCTGCGGCGCGCCATTAATGATCACCTGGCCTGTCTTGAGTCGCCGTGCGAAAGCAGTGGCGCGCTCCTTGCTGGCTGACCACACCGCTCCGGACAGACCGTACTTCGTGGAGTTGGCAATCGCGAGCGCCTCGTCCTCAGTGTCATAGGGCATGATGGCGAGTACCGGGCCGAACGCTTCCTCTTGGGCAATTTCCATCTCGGGCCGCACGTCCGACAGTAGCGTGACGGGGTGAAAGTAGCCCTTTGCTGGTAAGTCGCGCGCGCCCGGTTCTGGCGACACATCACGTGCCCCTTGCGTCTTCGCCGTAGCGACCATCGCGCTGACACGTTCGAACTGTCGCGCATTCGCCAGCGGCCCAAGTCGGGTAGCAGCGTCGAGTGGATCGCCGAGCGGCCAGGCTTGAATCAGCCCCTTCAAGCGATTCTCGACATCTCTGAGCTGCTGCGCGGGAACGATCAACCTGGACTGACTCACACACGCTTGGCCCGAGTTGGCGATTGCCATGCGCATCACGACCGGCAATGCCACGTCCAGATCGGCATCGTCCAGGATTACGGCGGCTGACTTGCCGCCGAGTTCGAGCGTCACCCGCTTCAAATGCTTGCTGGCGTCAGCCATGATGGCACGACCGACTCCGGTGCTACCGGTGAAGCTTACCTGGTCAATCTCGGGGTGAGTAACCAGGGCCTGCCCGATTGCCGCATCGCCCCATACCGAATTGACCACGCCCGCCGGCAGATCCGCCTCGTGGCAAGTCTCCACGAAAGCCTGCGCCGCACCGGGAGCCAGTTCGCTGGGCTTGAGCACGACCGTGCAACCCGCAGCGATGGCTGCAGCCACCTTGGCAACGATCTGGTGAAGCGGGAAGTTCCACGGCGTGATCGCAGCCACCACGCCGACCGGCACCTTCTCGACCACTCCGTTACCGACGGACTCCGACCAGACGATCTGATCGAGGGCATCGATGGCAAGCTCCAGGCCCCGCAAGGCCATCGGAACCTGCATCAACTCCCCCAGCCAGACTGGGCAACCCATCTCCTGGGCCAGCAGGCGAGCAATCGCGCCAGTGCGCGACGCCAAGGCGGAGTGCAACCGACGCAGGACCGCCCGACGTTCATCCAGCGTGGACAGGCTCCACCGCGCGAAGCCGGCCACCGCACACTTCACGGCAAAATCGAGATCCGCGACGGAGGACGATCGGACTGACGCGATCTCTTCACCGGTGGTGGGGCTGAAGACGGGCAACCAATCCTGACCAGTCGCCTTATGGAAGGCGCCCTCGGCATAGTAGTGTTCGTATTTCATTGCGTTGCACGGTCAAGCGGATTTTCAGGGGCTTCCGGTCCCTTCATGCCCGCCATCGGCTGCAAGCGCAGCAGATGCCACGGGCTCGGCACAACACCGATCTTCACTTCGATGAGCACCGGACCACCAGACAACGAATCGCGAATGGCCGCCCCGAGAGCTTCCGGGGTATCGACCTGCACGGACGGCACGCCGAATGCCTTTGCCAGCAACTGGAAATCCGGATTGCAAAGATCCACCGCGATCTCCGCGCCGAAGACGCGGTTCTGGATGGCTCGAACGTTGCCATAGTGCCCGTCATTGAATACGACGAGCGTGACGGGGAGGTTGTAGCGCTTCGCCGTCGCCAGTTCCTGCAGGTTCCAGCCGAATCCACCGTCGCCAGTGATCGACAAGACCCGACGCCCGCCGCCACCGACCGCGGCACCCAAGGCCACGGGGAA
This sequence comes from Cupriavidus sp. L7L, assembly GCF_004353535.1. Lineage (NCBI taxonomy): Bacteria > Pseudomonadati > Pseudomonadota > Betaproteobacteria > Burkholderiales > Burkholderiaceae > Cupriavidus > Cupriavidus sp. L7L. Next base: position 107,804 of record NZ_SMNY01000034.1, on the reverse strand, counting down.
TCCGTAACCGAGCGTACCTTGATAGCCCGGCCCGATGTACGTCCGCGGTTCATATACGGGAAATGCGATGCGTGACAGATATCCGACCTGGGTCAGCTCATTCACAAAGATGCCGTCCTCAGGAAGCGCATTGCGCATGGCTTCGATGTAAGCAGCCTGCGGCTGAATCATCGAGATCTGTGCTTGGGCCCATGATTTGACTTCGGCTGCACGTTCGTTCGACAGCGCGACTCGCTTCTCCAGACGATCCTCGAGGGACGCCAAGGCATGACCGGCGTCGGCGACGATGGCGACATCGGGCGCGCGCGGAGGCGTCAGATCCCCGGCATCAATGTTGATGTAAACGTACTTCGTCGCGCCAGCGGGCCAAGAAGCGGTCGGCGTCATGGCATCGGCGAAACGGCTGCCGATGACGACAACCACATCCGCGTGCTCGAATACGGCCCTGCCTGCGAGCGAATTCATGGCGAGGGGATGGCGATCGGAGACGGCTCCGCGCCCGTTATCACTCATGACGATCGGTGCGCCAATACGTTCAGCGATACGACGCACGCTGTCGCCGGCATTGCTGGCGATCACGCCACCACCGATGTAGAGAACCGGCAGCCTTGCCGAGTTGATCAGCGCCGCGGCCTCACCGAGCACGCGCTCTTCTATCGGGTCGCAGCCCTCCTTTTCTACCGTTACCGTCGATCCAACTGCAGCAACGTCCACAGTGGTCTGCAGGTAATCGTGGGGAATCTCGATCCCCACCGGCCGCGGACGGCCATTGCCGGCACGGGAATAGGCCTCGCTGACTGCGCCAGAGATCGCGGTCGGCGCACCAACGAGCGTGTGCCATTTGGTCAGGCCCTTGATATAGCCGCTCTGATCCTTGATCTCGTGCAAGAGGCCATAGGCCTTGCCCACGCCACCCGAGTGAATCTGAGGGGTGATGAAAACCATACCGGAGTTCGACGCGTACGCCGTGGCGAGCCCCGCACCGGCGTTCAGCGCGCCCGGGCCGGGTACGACCATGGCGGTCCCCGTTTTGCCAGTGGCCCGATAGTAGCCATCCGCCATGTAGGTCGTAGATTGTTCGTGGCGCGGTACGAAGAGATTGATTTCGCCGGGCCGCTTTCGAAGCGCTTCCACGGCCCAGTCAAGTTGAATTCCCGGAATAAAGAACAGGTCCTTTACGTCATTTCGTACCAGGCTATCAACAAGAATCTCGCCGCCCGTTATCGTGGTTTTCATCTAGCAGTTCTCCAAGGTGTTCGCCCGCTCTTGCATCCACGTCCTGCGACGGCGTGATACGGACCATGTTCTGTCTGACCGCCTCGATTGGCAGCCGGAATAGCGCACCTGGCAGGGTGACCACAGTTCGCTGGTTGTGCGCCTGCGTTCGCCCTACCGGATCAGGGGCTTTGGGAATTTTGCGTGAATAGCCCAGCCGGGCGCGATAGCGTTCCCGCGCTCGCGATTCCAGGAAGCAATCAGGAATGGACGGCGTGTTCCGCAAAGGAAAGACTTTGCGGGCGCGAGGCGGCGTGGCAGAGGCGTCGGCGCCTCACTATAGGCGGGACGCGTCGTAAATGTGCTTAGAAAAAGGGAAGCCTAGCTCGCTTCGCCCACGATCGCGCGTGAGATCCGTGCAAACGATGAGATCATCGCCACGAGAGTCTGTCCTCCAGGCGATAGCCGTCGCGTTGTCTTATAGACGATTGCGATCCAGTAAGGTACCGGCGGCTCTTCAACGGGAATCGCAATAAGGTTCTTGGCTACCAACGGATGTTCAAGTAGCGCACGGGGTACCCGCGCCAATGCATCCGACTCCATCAACATCGATACGATGCTGAACAGCGAATTGCTAATTGCTGCAAATCGCGGACGGCCCAAGGCTTCGCGGTCGAACAGTTCCCAGATACTGTCGTCGCTCATTGCACCCTGTTGGGACGTATCCCCTGCCACCACCCAGTCGAATTTAACAAGGTCCCGAAGCGATGTCGCCCGGGCCCCGGGATGGCCTGCTCGGCCGACAATCACCGGTTCAGACTGGTATAGCCGTTCCACCTTGAGGTCCCCTGCGTCAAAATTCCGAGGCAATCGCACCACGGCAAGCTCAATCTTGCTTTCGCGAAGGGCGCTAAGGAGATCGTGGGAAATGCCCTGTGTCAATCGAACAGCTACGTCCGGCATGATGCGACGAAAGTCCTGCAGCACCGCCGGAACCAGTCGAATTGACGGTTCAATAGAGATGCCCAGGGAGACCGTGGGCGACGCGTCATTGGCGTTTGTCTTCAGCCACCGGTCGGCTCTGTCCGTCTCCTCCAGGATCGCTTTGGCGAACTCAAGGAAGGATTCCCCCCGCGCGGTCAACAGCACGCCCTTAGCACTGCGATCGATCAGGTCAATACCGTACTCCTCCTCTAAAGCAGCGATGCTCTTTGTGAGTCCCCCTTGAGACACGTTGAGGGCTCGAGCCGCCGCGCGAAAGCCGCCGTGATTCACGACAGCCATAAGCGCTCGCAACTGCTGGATTGACATTGACACAGGCAATTTGAAATTTGAACTACGGGGCACTCCGCTCCCGGCTGCGGGCGGTGGCGTTGAGATGCGAATGTTAGCCGGGCACATGGGGTGATGCTATTGGGGAATCATCTGAGCCCCCCACCAACTTGCACCCGTACATCCCCGTGCTGGATAGGAGGACCACCATCTGGGAGCGATTTTTCCGCTATTGCGCAGTTGCTATACCGGCTAAAAGGACCGTCGTACGCGTTTCCGCGCTCCAATATGCTAAACACGTCTCGTGTAGGCCGTCAGGGCTACAAGAGTCTGGGCTAAGATGCTCCCTCAAGTGCTGCGTTGACTTTCGGGCCGACTGCGGAGACCGAACCGCGGTGATTCCAATCAGCAATCGCGATGCCCAAAATGGGCAGAATTATCTGCTCGAAGTGGCACCGAGTTGTGCCAGCCGAGGTTCGATACAGCACCGTCAGCACCCAGCGGCAGGCGGCCACGTGCAGCCGTTCCCGCGCCGTCTCCGCTGGCATCGCCGCGACCGTGTCGTGAAGAGTAGTAAGGATAGTTGCCGGCATCGGAGGTGACCGCGACCACGATGGGCGCGTTCTTCTGCCGGCGCGAAGACCAGGGCATCGAGTGCTGGTGGCTGGAAACCGGCAAAGGCAGCAAGACCCGCCTGGTGCCGGCCACGGACGAGCTGATTGCCGAACTGGCGCGCTACCGCCGCGCCCACGCGTTGCCGCCTGCCCCGCAGTTCGGGGAGACGCGACGCTTGGTCCTGCCGGTGATTGGAAGCGGCGAGAAGCCGCTGTCGCGCGGAGCGCTGCACCTGATTCTGAAAGACGTATTCGGCATGGCCGCGGCGCGCCTGCGGGCCCGGGGGCCGGAATGGGAGCCGCAAGCCGCGGTGCTGACCAGCGCCTCGGCGCACTGGCTGCGCCACACTGCTGGCTCGCACATGACCGACCGGCAGGTCGACCTGCGCTACGTCAGGGATAACTTCGGGCATGCGTCGATCTCGACGACGAGCGGCTACCTGCATAGCGAGGAGGATGCGCGGCATGAAGCCACGCAGGAGCGGCACCGGATCGGTTGGGCAGAAAAAAGTGAGGCCTGCGGATAGTTTCACGATAGTGAAACTATGAGAACCCCCATGGTTGAAAGCAGCCGTTTTGCGTTTGGAAACGCGCCTGGCGGTTAATTTCACTTTGTGAGCCTGGCTGTGGCATATAGTGCATCCTCGTTCTATGTTGTTTGCCAAGCACGCTATGCGGCTCGCGCTCGAGCTGCACCTGGGCGGGCGCGGGCATCAGAAGTCACCGGCACGCCAATAGGCGCGTTCGTCTGTCGGCGCGACGCGAGAAGTGGCTGGAGGTGATCAGCAAGCGCAACAAGATTCGGCTCGCGCCGCCACGGCGCGCAAGCGCTCAGCGGCTTGTTCGACCGGCCCTACCCGCCCTGATAAGATTTAATCGTTGAGTCTTGCTGGCCCCGGAAAGTGGGGACAAGCCCTATGCGCTGCGCAAGCTGCGGGTTCGAGAATCCGGCAGGCGCCAAGTTCTGCGAGGAATGTGGCGCCAAGCTTGTGCGCGCCTGCCCGGCCTGCGGGCAAGAGGTGAGCGCGAGCGCCAAGTTCTGCAGCGAATGCGGCGCGCCGTTGGGCGCGACGCCCCCTATTGCGGGACTTGCGCCCAGCGCCCCCATTGACTACACCCCTCCCTATCTGGCCGAGCGCATCCGGGCGGCGCAGGCAGACATGGAAGCCCGCGGCGCGGCGGACGGCGAGCGCAAGACAGTTACCGCGCTGTTCGCCGACATGGCCGGCTCGACCGCGCTGATTCACGACCTTGACCCCGAAGACGCGCGCCGCCTAATTGACCCGGTGCTCGCGCTGATGATGGAGGCCGTGCATCACTATGAAGGCTATGTGGCCAAGTCCATGGGCGATGGCATCCTGGCGCTGTTCGGCGCGCCAATCGCAAATGAAGACCATCCGCAGCGGGCCTTGCTGGCGGCGCTGCGCATGCAGGATGCCATGCGCCAGTACGCCGACAAGGTGCGTGTCGCCCAGGGAATCGCACTACCGATCCGCGTTGGCATCAATACCGGCGAAGTGGTGGTGCGCACGATCCGCATCAGTGATTTGCACACCGACTATGACCCCATTGGAAATTCCATCCACATTGCCTCGCGCATGGAGAGCATCGCCATGCCCGGCTCGATCGTCGCGAGCGCACACACCTACAACCTGACCGAAGGCTATTTCGCGTTCAAGCCGCTCGGCGCGACGCCGATCAAAGGGCTGCCCGAGCCGCTCGCGGTCTTCGAGGTCCTCGGTCTCGGCCCGCTGCGCACCCGGCTGCAGGTGTCGGCCAGCCGCGGGTTGGCGCGCTTTGTTGGCCGTGCCCGTGAGCTCGAGCAGTTGCACGAAGCGCGGGCGCGGGCGCAGGCCGGGCACGGTCAGATCGTCGGCGTGGTCGGCGAACCAGGGGTCGGCAAGTCGCGGCTCTGTCACGAGTTCAAGCTGCTCGCGCCGCGCGATTGCCTAGTCCTGGAAACCTTCTCGGTGTCGCACGGCAAGGCCTATCCGTATCTGCCGCTGATCGAGTTGCTACGGAACTACTGCCAGATTACGACTCAGGATGACGAGCAGCGACGGCGGGAGAAGCTCACCCGCAAGGTCCTATTTCTTGACCACACGTTGGATAGCCATGTGCCTTATCTGCTTCACTTGCTTGGTGCCGCCGAGCCTGATTCGATGCTGGCGCAGGTGGATGCCCAGATACGCCAGCAGCATACATTCGAGGCACTCACACGGCTGCTGGTGCGGGAGAGTGAGATTCAGCCGCTGGAGCTGGTCGTTGAGGACCTGCAATGGCTTGACAGCGAGACCGAGGCCTTCCTTGACTTTTTCGCCGAAAGCCTAGCCGGCAAGCGTATCCTACTTATGGTGAACTTCCGGCCCGGTTATCAGCACCATTGGTATGCGAAGAGCTATTACACCGAGTTGCGGCTCGATCCTTTGCGCGAAGCCGAAGCTCAGGATCTGCTACGAGGCCTGCTGGGCGACCCAGCAGAGCTCGCGCCCCTTGAGCATCTGATTCTGGAGCAGACGCAGGGCAATCCCTTTTTCATTGAGGAGGTGGTACAGACGCTGGTCGAGGAACAGGCGCTACAAGGTGAGCGAGGGCATTATCGTGTGCGAAGCCTGCCGAGCCAATTGCGCGTTCCGACCACTGTGCAAGGCGTACTTGCTGGCCGTATCGACCGTCTACAGCCAGCCGATAAGGCGCTGCTGCAAACCATGGCGGTGATTGGCAAGGTCATCCCATGGAGCCTCCTGGCGCGGGTAGTCGACGTGACCGAAGACAAACTGAGAAGACGACTGGCGCGACTCCAAGATGGAGACTTCGTTTTCGAGCAGCCAGCGTTTCCCGAAGTGGAGTACAGTTTTAAACATGCGCTAACCCAAGAAGTGACATATAACTCCTTGCTGAGCGATCGCCGTCGTGCTCTACATGAGTGCGCTGCGCAAGCGATTGAAGGTCTCTTCGGCACTCAGCTAGAGGAACACTACAGTGAGCTCGCGCATCATTTCAGCCGCAGCGGCAACGCCTCCAAGGCAGTTGAATACTTGCACTGCGCCGGTCGCCAAGCAGTGCAACGTTCTGCCGATGCAGAAGCGGTCACGCACCTCACCATGGCTTTGGCCTTGCTGTCAACGCTTCCCGATACTCCAGAACGCACTGGCCACGAACTCGCGCTTCAAGTTTCCCTCGGCCCGCCCATGATGGCTACAAAGGGGTTCGCTGCCCCCGAAGTCGGGGCGACGTACGCCCGCGCATTGGAGCTTTGTCACCAACTCGGAGAAACAAACCAGCTCTTCCCTGCAATACTCGGGCTGCGCACATTCCACATAGTTCGTGCGGAACTGAGGATCGCGCGCGAGTTCGCAGAGCAATTGGTTGCTCTAGCCGAAGAGGCGCAGGATCCTGCGTTACTCATACAAGCTCGGCGCGCATTAGCGGCCAGCCTATTCTGCCTCGGCGAATTGACGCCCGCTCGCACCGAGCTAGAGCAAGCTATTGCGCTTTACAATCCTAGTAAGCATCGCTCGCATGCCTTCTTCTACGGACTGGAACCCGGGGTGCAGGGCCTGGCGCTCATCGCCATGGATTTGTGGCTGCTCGGCTATCCCGACCAGGCCCTCGCACGCAGCCTTGAGTCGCTTGCATTAGCGCAGACCCCATCTCACCCTTCAGATTCGGCCGATGCTCTTGTCTTCGCTGCAGAGGTTCGTCTGTTTCGCCGCGAAGCCCAGCCAGTGAATGATCTGGCCCAGGCGCTCCTGGCGCTCTCAACCCAATACGGATTGCCGTTTGGCCTGGCTTGCGGGAACATCCTCTCAGGTTGGGCGCTAGCTCATTCCGGGCGCGCAACAGAAGGGGTGGACATGATCCAGCGAGGATTAGGCGCCTACCGCGCCACCGGAGCAGAGCTTTGGCGAACCCACTTCCTTGCGCTGCTGGCCGAAGCTTGCGCGAAAGCAGACCAAGCCGACCGAGGGCTTGCCGCCCTGGACGAGGCTTTAGCGCTGGCGGATCAGACCGAGGAACGTGTGTACGAAGCCGAACTGCACAGACTCAAGGGTGAACTGACAATTCTTGCGAGGGGTCACGACAGTCATAAGGAGGACTGTCGGCGGGAAGCTGAAGCCAGCTTCCTTCGTGCAATGGCGATCGCACACCGCCAAGGAGCTCGCTCGCTGGAGCTGCGAGCGGCGGTTGCTTTATGCCGGCTTTGGCAGAGGGCGGGCGGCAACCCAAAGGGGCGCCATATGCTGGCCAAGAGAATTTGCTGGTTCACCGAAGGCTTTGACACAGTGGACCTGCAGGAAGCCATGGCTCTTCTCACAGATTGCGAGCTATAACGGAGGTTTCCGCCGCCGGTCACTGTTTTTGCCCCTTGAATTCCGATGCATGGCTGGCGTCAGTTGATGCGTCGGTTCCCAAGATGGCCGCCTCGCGAAGGGCCATGCCCGACCAGAGTGGGCATGGCGCGACTCACCGTTGTCAGGCGGCAGTCTTCAACATTCCGTGAGGATCAATGACAAACTTCTTGGCTACACCTGCATCGAATTGCGTGTAGCCTTGCGGCGCTTCGTCCAGCGAAATAACCTGCACGTTCACGATATCGGCGATATCGATTCTGTCCCAAAGAATCGCTTGCATCAGGTTCCTGTTGTACTTCATGACGGGCGTCTGTCCGGTAAAGAAGCTGTGCGACTTTGCCCAGCCCTGCCCCAGGCGCAGAGATAGACTACCGCGCCGGGCCGCGGCGTCGACTGCACCAGGATCGTCTGTCACGTACAGTCCGGGAATACCGATCTGTCCGGCCACACGCGTGACTTCCATGAGTGAATTAAGAACCGTAGCCGGAGCCTCCTGCTGGGAGCCACCATGCCCGTGGCCGCGCGCCTCAAAACCGACGCAGTCGATAGCGCAATCTACCTCCGGTTCGCCCACGATTGCAGCGATTTGCTCAGCGAGCGTAACGTCCAACGAGAGATCCACCGTCTCAAAACCGACCTTACGAGCGTGCTCAAGCCGAGCCTTGTTGACGTCTCCGATGATTGTGACCGCCGCCCCCAACAACCGAGCGGACGCTGCTGCAGCCAACCCAACCGGGCCAGCGCCGGCGACATAGACGGTCGTGCCCGGCTTCACCCCTGCGGTAACGGCACCATGATAGCCGGTCGGCAGAATATCCGAGAGACAGGTCAGGTCACGAATCTTCTCCATTGCCTGGTCGTAGTCCGGAAATTTCAACAAATTGAAATCGGCATACGGCACCATGACGTACTCAGCTTGGCCCCCGATCCAACCGCCCATGTCCACATACCCATAAGCACCGCCCGGACGTGCGAGATTGACGGTCAGGCAAACACCGGTGTTCATTGATTTGCACATCGGGCATCGGCCGCACGCCACGTTGAACGGCACAGACACCAAATCCCCCTTCTTGAGGGTGACTACATCGGATCCCGCCTCAATGACCTCACCCGTAATCTCGTGCCCAAGAACAAGCCCCTCAGGAGCCGTCGTTCTACCACGAACCATATGCTGGTCAGATCCACAGATATTAGTAGAGACCACACGCAGGATGACGCCGTGATTGGCCTTCTTTCCATTGGGTTCGACCAGCTCGGGGAAACGAATACCTTGAACTTCCACGACGCCTGGCCGTACATACACTACACCACGATTATCCGACACAATCTTCTCCTCGCGTTACCCCAGAAACCGGGGGCTTTTCTGAAATCTCGCGGTCACTGGGTGGACCACTGGTCCTTCCGGCACACCCCACCCCTCCACGAGTTCTCCTTGTGCGCCGTGGGTCCGGAACCGTTAAAGATCCAGGACCAGGTGCTTACCTTTGCACCCGGAGACGCAAACCATCATCGTCTTGTTGGCGTCGCGCTCTCGCTGGCTCAGCACACTGTCGCGATGATCAGGACATCCATCTATTACCGCCGTCTCGCAAGACCCGCACACTCCTTCCCTGCACGAGTAATCAATCTGCACTCCGGCTTCCAACAGCGCGTCCAGCAGCGACTTTCCCGCGGGGACAAGCACCGTCTCGCCAGAACGTTCCAGGGAGACGCTGTACTCGCCCTCTTGCGCAGCTACGGTACTGGCATCGGCCGCAAATCGCTCGATATGTACGTTCGAATAGCCAAGATCCTGGCATGCGCCTTCGAATGCGTTCAGCATTGGACCGGGGCCACAGCAGTAGAAATGCGTACCGGGGTCCTTCCCGGCCAGCAGAGTCCCGAGTTCTGGCGGACCACCTTGTTCGTCGTCGAAGTGAAAGCGCACGGAGTGTCCATAGACTGCCAACTCTTCCATAAAAGCGGCTTCGGCGAGCGACCGCGCGCAATACAACAGCGTGAACGTACGGCCAAGTTCAGCGAGCCGTCTTGCCATGCAAATGATCGGAGTCACACCGATTCCGCCCGCTACCAACACCGACTCCGCAGCTTCGTGATCCAGCTGAAAATGGTTGCGCGGTGGCGAAACCTGCAGAGTCTGCCCAACGCGCAGTTGTTCATGGACAAAGCGGGACCCGCCCCGACTGTTCCGGTCGAGCAGTACCCCTACCGTATAGCGATCACGGTTCTCCGGCGCACCGCACAGCGAGTAACTGCGAGTCAGTCCATTTCCCAAATGCAGGTCTATATGTGCACCTGGAGCGAACTCGGGCAAGACGCCTCCACAAACATCCCTCAGCTCAAGGCTAACGACCCCTTGCGCTTGATGACGGATTGCCTGCACCCTCATCGTCAATAGGCTGACTTGATTCATCTCTCTACTTCCTTCTTGCAACACCGCTTTCTTCAATGCGTTTGCGGATTGACCCGACGCTCGTTGGTACCTGAAATGGATGCTGCATCCTTCTCCAATATCCAAGCTAGCTCTTCAGCCGTCTTTCGTACTTTCGCAGCGAGTTGCTCCATCTCTCTTGTATTGAGACTTGAGGATCTGACAATGATGCCCAGTGAAGCGACCATTCCGCCTGTTAGACTCCGGACCGGCGCAGAAACCGCTGCAACGTTTCCCTCCACACCGGCTTCATGTGTTGAATACCCTCGCTCTGCTTCTTGCCGAACCATCTCGAAGAGTTCGTCGACCGTACGTATCGCTTGAGCGGACTGCCCCTGTAGTTCCGCGTCCGAGTAGAGCGAATGCAACTGTTGCAGCGTCAGTTCCGCTAGAAGCGCTCGGCCCAGAACGGTGCGATACGCCGGTAAGCTCGTGCCAATCGCCGTGTTTCCCAGGAGCAGTCTGTCAGGATCCGCCTTTGCAACACAGATCGCCAACCGTCCGTCGCGGACCGCAAGGTGGCTCGGATAACCGGTTTCTTCACTAAGCCGCCTCAACAGGGGATTGCTCAGTTCCGTCAGGTCCCTGGATGCAAGCTGATCGAAACCAAGCCGAAGCACCCCCAAGCCAACACGGTACGCATGGCTGGTGCCGACACGCTCTACACAGCCGGTAGCTTCCAGTGTCGCCAGCAACCGGAACACTGATATCCGCGGCAACTTCAACCTTTCACATAGCAGCGGTGCCGTCATTGGCGCGCGATGCGCCATCATCTCCATGAGCAGGCGAAGGCCTCTTTCCAGGCTCCTGACCGGAACCTCCGCGCCGAAGCCATCCGCCGCACCGATACCGATACTGCTCCCCTCCGCCCGTCGCTTCGGGATAGCGAGTTCATTGGCTGCGGGAGCCGCAATGTCCCTGGTCACGATTCTCGTCATAAGCATCTGCTTACGCCTGCTATCTCTTGTCATAGATCGCGGCAACGGTGTCCAAAAATCTGAAAAAGAATGAGGTAAGGCGAATCGAAAGTATTCATTTCGCCTTACCGATCCTGCAGATCGTCAGAAGCGGTGCCTCATCCCAAACCGCACCGCGGTCTGGCTGGATCCAGACGACGGCCCGCCAATTGCAGCCACCACCTGCGGGCCGAAGCCACGATCACGTCCGTAAGCGCCTACCAGATACACATCCGTCCGCTTGGAAAGCTGGTAGTCGACGCTGAGCGTGAGTTGCTGGGCATTGCCGACGTCGTTGTTGCGGGCCTGGTACTGGTAACCAAGGCCAATTGAGAGCGGCTGCATCAGGGTATATACCGCACCCAGCTCATAGGTTGTTGCTCTGGGCTTTTCGCCGCTTGAAATGCGGACGTCTGAGACCAGGCCAAATAGCCGTACCGCCTTGAAGCTGTACGCCGCACCACCGATGACAATCCGCTTCGTACTGTTATCTACGGCATTTTTCTGCGTGTAGTAGGAGACGGAAGCACCAAACGGGCCATTGTTGTAGTTGGCGATAACGCTGGTGGTTGCGCTTTTTCCGAGTGAGCCGGCCACTTCGCCGAAGCCGTACATTGCACCGAAATCGAAGCCGCCGAAATTCGGAGAGACGTACTTGACCGAGTTATCCACCCAATCGCCCCAGACGCGGTTGTCCAGCGTATACCCCCCGGCGCTGTACGAAGGAAGGCTCCACGCAAGCAGACCCGCCGGCGTATTGGAAGCAACCGCATAGGCGGGGAAGTACCAGCCTATGAAATCATATTGCCGCCCCATCGTCAGCGTGCCCCAGGGGCCCTGCGCTCCAACGTACGAGCCATATCCGAAGAGGCGGCCGCCGGCACCCAGCACACCGGTGTCCAACTGGAAGCCACTCTCCAGCTGGAAAAGAATCTTGTTGCCGCCGCCGACATCTTCGTAGCCGCGCATCCCCCAACGGCTGCCTTGTGCCACACCCGCCATGAGCGCTACTTGAGAACCTTCCGCTCCGTTTTGGCCAACAACATTATTGGTGTATGTCAGACCCGAATCGAGCAAGCCATATAGTGTCACGGACGATTGGGCAAATGCTGTCCCCGTCAATAGCGACAAGCCTGCAAGCAAATATTTCCTGCAACGCACAACTCCTCCTCCCTGCCTTTGAATAATATTAATTAGCAAAATGCGATCGAATGCATTCAGCTTGATCATCGCCGTGCGTGGCGCTCAGCGTCGGCTATCTAGCCATCGAGTGAGTGAATCCGGTGCATCAGCAACCAGTAGCTGCATGCCTTTTTTGTGAGTCAACGGGCCCCGTACAACGCCTTTTTGGCCTCCGGCGAGAGCCATTGCTCGACGGTCTTCTTGTTCTCATTGATGTAGGTGCGCGCTGCTGCGCGAGGAGGAATCTTCTTGTCCGCCATCTCAGCAATGACGCGATTGATGTCTTCCATGGGAACGCTCACGTTTTGCATGAGTCCCACAATCGCGGGCGAACCTTTCGCAAAGTCTCTGGAAAGCGCAGTTGTCAGGTTTGTCGCCGGGGAGGCAGACCCGCAAGGATTCGACGAGGGGTTCTCATGGATCGTCTTCCAGCATGCACTATTGAATTCTGGCTCTTGCAGTTGAACCGATTTATATTTTCCCAGAATGTTCGACGGCCCCCAGTATGTGAAGAGAATAGGCTTACCGCGCTGGAACGCCGATGCAATTGCAGCGTCGAAGGCCGCTCCTGTTCCTGGTCGGAAGTTGTTGTAGGACGCCGTCAGCTTGTAGGCTTTCAGGCGCTGGTTGTTATCCTTTTCACACGCCCACCCCGTCGGGCAATTGTAGAATCGTCCCTTGGTGGGATCCTCGTCGTCGCGGAACACTTCCGCATATCGAGCAAGGTCAGAGACCGACTTGAGGTTTGGGGCAATGGGCTTGATCCCGCGCACCGGATCGCCATGAATAACATACTCAGGCACAAACCAGCCTTCGCGTCCACCTCCCTTGACGAGTGAGCCGACCAGCTGGATGCTCCCACGTTCGGCGGCACGCTCAAAAGACTCCGTGCGACCTTGCCAGTATTCCACGAATACTTGCAAGTCATTGTTCAGCAATGCCGCCTGTGTAATCGGGCTAGACCCCACCACCGCTTCCGTCTTACAGCCATAGCCTTTCTCGATGATCTCACGCATCAGTTCCGTAAAAAACTTGCCACTATCCCATCCAATCTCTGCAAACTTTATCGGACGACCACTCTCGCACCAGCTGGAATCGCTTGCCAATGCAGCATGTGCAAAAAGTAGTGAAGTGGCAGCGACAGCGATCTTTGCGGCTTTTTTTACTTTGCCTTCCATTGTTTCCTCCAGGTGATATCTCGTACCCCGCTGGGTGGGGCGATTTAATCAGGCTGCTGCGCATTCTTTTGTTGCGCATGACTTGCTCTGGCAGCGGCATGGCCGTGTGAGATCAGATCCGCGTGCGAGGCATTGGCCAACGGGCTACGTTGGTAAGTCATATGTTTATGTGTGTGCGCACGTTTGACTCAATCAATCCTATGGTGCGTCGCACCAATAGGTCAGAAGCAGCCAGCAGGCGGAGGACCTTTTCAAGGTCACTGTGCGGAGAAAGCACCAAACTGGGTGTCTGTGTGCTTGATAAAGCGGGCAGAACGGAGGCGTTATACCCGGTGGCTGGCCTGTCTGAATTGAGAATGCCGGAGATCAGCGATGTGCGCCTGCGGAGATCGTGCGTGCAAGGTGGTATGCCGGCGAGATCAGCCTTTTCCCTTTACATGGCGGAGTGCCACTTCCAGAGGCGAGCCGTCACCTTTGAATTCTTCGAGCACGATGTTCGATGTCACTTCGAGCACCCCAGGTGTCTTGTAAAGGCGGCCAATCACGAAGTCTGCGTACTCCTTCAGCGAGCGTGCGCGCACCAGAAGGATGTAATTGCTCGACCCTGTGATGACGTACGCATAGGCAACTTCCGGCCATTCCGCCACTGTCCTCTTGAATGCCTCATGCCAGCCTTCGCCGTCTGGACGCATGGTGACTTGCACGATTGCCTGCACCTCTAGACCGAGATTAACGGAGTCCAGTTGAACCTTGTACGCCTTGATGACGCCGTTCTGCTCAAGCTGCTTCACACGGCGTAGGCAAGCAGATTGAGAAAGGCCAACCTGCTTAGCGAGGTCCAGGTTCGTGATCCGCCCGTCCATTTCCAGTGCGCGAAGAATGGCGATATCGATTGTGTCCAGATCGGTTTGCATAAAGTTAGACAAAGACGAGGTTTCATTGAATCTTCTTGCGCCAGGATGCGAAGGCGCCGCAGCAAAACGAAGCACATTTCGTATCCAGCCGCGTAATATTCTCCGCAGATCGTATCGGAACGGAGGCCTCGTGCAAAGTCATCGTTATGCCGCAGCTGGCATCTGGGACATCTCGCCATTGATACATGCGGGAACGCCCGTATGGCCAGGCGATACCAGCTTCAGCCATGAGCGCATCTGGCGGATGGAAGCAGGCAGCCCTGTGAACGTCGGACGCATCACGCTATCCCCGCATACCGGGGCACATGCCGACGCCCCAGTGCACTATGAAAGTGAGGGGCTCGGCGTCGCCGCGGTCGACTTAACCAAGTACATTGGCCCGTGCCGCGTTGTTCGGGTTGTGCCTCAGAACGGCGTGATCGAGCCAGAGTGCCTTCCGAAAGCACTTTGGGAGTCCTCGCCTCCTCCCCGCTTGCTGTTGCGCACCTATCAGGTGACTCCTGTTGGCTGGGATTCGCACTTTGCTGCCGTAGCTCCCGCGACCATCGACCTATTGGCCGAGTCCGGTGTCCAGCTCCTTGGAATAGACACGCCATCTTTGGATCCACAAGAGTCGAAAACGATGGATGCCCATCGGCGCATCGCAGCGCACGACATGGCGATCCTGGAAGGCATTGTGCTGGACGGCATCCTCGACGGCGACTATGAATTGATCGCGTTGCCGCTGAAGCTAGCAGCACTGGACGCCAGTCCTGTACGCGCCATTCTGCGGCGAGCGCCGCAATCCCCCATCACATCCTTGATTGGAGTATGACAATGAGCTGCCCAATGGGTCACACCGTGACTAATAACACCGGGGCTGAACAATGGCACGGTGCTCAGATGGATTTCGCCAAGGACATGAGCTACGGCGACTATCTCCACCTGGAGCCCGTTCTGTCCGCACAGCACCCCTTGTCCCCGGACCACAACGAGATGCTGTTCATCATCCAGCATCAGACGTCTGAACTATGGATGAAGCTGATGCTTCACGAGCTTCACGCGGCCAGGAATGAGGTTCGCACCGACAAATTGGCGCCTGCGTTTAAGAAACTTGCACGTGTCTCCCGCATCATGGATCAGCTGGTGCAGGCATGGAACGTATTGTCGACCATGACGCCGTCCGAGTACTCCTCGATGCGCCCGTACCTGGGGATGTCTTCTGGCTTCCAGTCCTACCAGTACCGCGAGATCGAGTTTCTTCTTGGCAACAAGAACGCTTCGATGCTCCGTCCCCATGCACACCGGGACGACCGGCTCCAGCCTTTGCAGGCAGTGCTGCATAGCCCTTCCCTTTATGACGAAGCACTGAAACTGATGGCGCGAAATGGCCTGTCGGTCGATCTGGCATGCTTGGAGAGGGACTGGTCGCAGCCATGGTCTTACCAGCCTTCCGTTGAAGCTGCATGGGCCCTCGTCTATCGCGACCCGGAGAGTTACTGGAATCTGTACCAGCTTGGAGAAAAGCTGGTTGATATCGAGGACTCCTTCCGCCAATGGCGCTTCCGTCATGCTACGACCGTTGAGCGCGTCATCGGCTTCAAGCGTGGTACCGGTGGCACGGAAGGGGTTGCCTACCTTCGCAAGATGCTTGACGTCGAACTCTTCCCTGAATTGTGGCGTGTCCGCACCGCACTGTAAGTAGTCCCTAACCTTTGCATAGCCCCCACCATGTTTAATAACGTTGAGGCCTATCCAGGCGACCCCATCCTTTCGCTGCTTGAAGGATTTCTCGTTGACTCCCGCGAGCAGAAGACAAACCTGAGCATCGGTCTCTACTACGACGACCAAGGACAGATTCCCATCCTGGAGAGCGTCCAGCAAGCCAAAACGCTGCTCCAAGCCAACCCAGCGCCCCACACCTATCTTCCGATGGAGGGCGTTGCTGCTTACCGGGACGCCGTCCAACGCCTTGTGTTCGGTGCCGACGCTCCCCAGGTCACCGACGGCCAAATCGCAACCGTCCAAACCGTTGGCGGATCGGGTGCCATTCATTTGGCGGCTCGCTTCATCAAGCAGTACCTGCCCGACAGTGCCGTTTGGATGTCCGATCCAACCTGGGACAATCATCGTACGCTGCTCGAGTCGGCTGGTTTGGCGGTGAACACCTATCCCTATCTCAATGCGGCGGGCAACGGGGTCGACTTCGATGCAATGCTGAGTACGCTGCAGACGCTCCCCCTGCACAGCGTTGTTCTCTTGCAGCCATCGTGTCACAACCCCACAGGATGTGACCTGACCCCTGAGCAGTTCGACGAAGTGATTGCGATTGTTGAGCACCGGAATCTCGTGCCGTTCATCGACATGGCATACCAGGGCTTCGGCGAAGGACTCAACGAAGATGCCGGCCCTATCCGAAAGATGCTTCAGAAGGGGCTGCCCATGTTCGTGAGCAACTCATTCTCGAAGAATTTCTCATTGTATGGAGAACGTGTCGGAGGTCTCTCGGTCGTCTGCGATAGTAAGCACGTTGCTGACAATGTCGTGGGGCAACTGAAGGCGATTGTTCGCAAGATTTACTCAAGCCCCCCGGCATTCGGCGGCCAGGTTGTGGCAACGATCTTGTCGACGCCTCAACTTCGCGCCAATTGGGAGAATGAAGTCGCGGCCATGCAGGCCCGAATGGTCTCGATGCGACATGCCCTGCGAAGCGCGCTGGAGGCACAGGTCGACTACCCGGCTGACTTTCTGACGCGCCAGTCCGGCATGTTCAGCTATACCGGGCTAAGCGCCACCGAGGTGGATTACATGCGCGAAGCGCATGGGGTCTACCTGGTTCGGTCCGGCCGGATTTGCATCGCCGGGCTGAACTCTCGCAACGTTGAGGCGGTGGCAAGCAGCATCGCTGACGTCATCTCCCGTCGACGTCGGAGCTAATACCTATCCCAGCCGCGCAACCGTTGGCTGGGTGCAACCTCTCTTCATGGATCATCTGATGGTTGAAGTCATCGATACAGGTCTGAAGCCAATAGCCCAGCCATTCTCATGGGCAACCCGTGCGAATGGGATTATCTTTACGGCGCATGGACCGGTGGACAGCACAGGAACTATCGCCGGTGACGATATCGCGCAGCAAGCTCATCTGACGTTCAGCAATCTGCAGCAGGCCGTGGTTGCCTCAGGCTCATCTCTTACTGACGTGGCTCAGGTACTGATCTACCTGAAGGAAGCATCCCATATGGCCTCTGTTGACGATGTGTACCGCAGGTTCTTCTCCGCACCGTACCCTAATCGCTCCAGCGTGGTTGTAAAAGACTTTGTACATCCTGCCATGCTGATCGAAATCGTCGCCTACGTAGCCTCCAAGGACCACTAAAAGGCTCAAATCTATTGCCAGACCGCGGGGCGTAGGCAAGATGCCCCGCGCATGGCTAACGGACCTTCCTACGGCCAGTGTTGCATTGCGACGACGGTCGCATCCATTGCTGCCGATGGCTTCAGTAGCCCCCACCGCGGCCATCCAATCGTCAACTCAGTCACCTGGATCGCACGCAGCAGCATTCTCTATACCGACTCGGCTACCTTCGCGGTGTAAGATTCAGGACAAGTTCCGGCGTTCCAGCCTGGTGTCGCAACATTAGTGCGCGTCGCATCGGGGGAAGGCACATTTTCCGTATTGGCCCGTGGTGGCCTATCAAGGCTATGTCCCCAATTAGCTCGCTTCACCTGCGCCTTCCCTCGCTGAACACAATTGCCGCATTCGAAGCCTCTGCGAGGCTGTTGAGCTTTACCAAGGCTGCTGAAGAGCTGCATCTGTCTCAGGCCGCCGTCAGTCGCCAAGTACAATCACTCGAGGCACGGCTCGGCACCGCGCTGTTTATCCGCCGTCACAAGGAAATCACCCTGACACCCGCTGGGCTCGAATTTCAAGAAGCGATTGCCGAGGGGCTGCTTGCGCTGCGCAGTGCCATTGCCAGAATTCAGAACCTGAACGACAAATCCGTAACGGTTTCCGCCAGCCTTGCCATGTCGAGCTTCTGGTTGATGCCTGCAATTTTGGATTTCCAAACTGCGCATCCTGATATCCCGATACGCGTATTGGCCAGCGACAGCGTCACTGACCCGGCAAGCCCTCCTGGAGATCTCGCCATCCGCTACGGCAATGGAGTGTGGGACGACGTCAGTGCCATCAAGCTGTTTGATGAGGTAATACTGCCGGTCTGTTCACCGGCATTCTTGTCGGGTCGTGCAGCTCTCGATACCGCGGCCTTAGTCCACGAACCGCTCATCGAGCTGGATAGCCCTATCACCACCAACTCCACTTGGCGAACCTGGTTCCGAAACCGTGGAATCGCTCAGGACTCCCTCAATATTGCATTGCAGCTGACAAACCACGACCTTGTGTATCGTGCAGTCTGTGCTGGAAAAGGCATTGCATTGGGATGGTCGTATGGGGTGCTGCGAGACCTCCGCGACGGTACGCTCATCAGACCCGTACTGGACCAGGTGAGCACCGGTAACGCGGAGTTCCTTGTTCACTCTAACGACTCCCCGTTGAGTGAATCCGCAACGTTGTTCAAAGCATGGATCCTTGACTACGCTGCAAGCCAGCGCCTCGAAATTGCTGCCTTGCTTAGCGTAGCGGGCGTACCCTGACGCCCGATGCGCGATTAAGCACGTCGGGCAGGCTGCTCTCAAGGACGGTGCGCTGACAAGAGAGTTGTCCGGACCCCTACAGCATCAGCTTGCTCCTTTCGCATGTACCGTGCAGCCACGTGAAAGTGCCACGCCGCCCACAAGCCGGTCAGAGACACGCCCATCAGGACATAGCGCAGCGACTCTGCTGGATTGGCGCTACGGGAAGCGATGATATCCGAAAGGAATCCGACAACTTGTGGTGCGATGACGAGGTTAGCGACGTTCGTGGCAAAGACGATAATGCCGACCACCTGGCCTCGCATCGCCGCAGGCGTGAGATTCTGCGCCATGGAGGCAGACGGACCAATATATACATAGATGGTCGGTATAAAGATCCACAGCATTACATGAGTCAGCGTTAGCGAGGACGACGCGTACGCTACAAATGAAGGCACTGTCGCAAAGGCCGTAATCAATGCCACCAACCTAGCTTGAGAGAAGTCCGCTCTTGCAAACGACCGACTCAGTACATAAGCAGTGCACAGCATGGCAATGACTCCTCCAACGCCGTGAATTGCGCCCAGACTTTCCCCGGCACCGCCAACGGTCATATGAAAGCTTCGCGCAAGAAACGAGGGCGTCCACCAGACCAGTCCCCATCCCCAGAACGTAAGAACAGTAGTTCCCGTAATGACGTGCAGGAGCGGCTTGCAGTGACGGATGTGGTTCAAGGTTTCCCGAAAGGTGGAGCGCACTACTTCGCTTCCCGCCTGATCGAACGCGCCACGTCTCGGCTCTTTGAAGCCCAGCATCACAATGACTGCCAGGGGAAATCCGATAGCCCCGAATGCAAGCAGCACCGCGCGCCATCCATAGTGTTCCGCGATCCATCCTCCTCCGGCCGAACCCATCAGCGCACCTATCGCGGCTCCGACAGAGAAGAGACTCATGGCCGTCCCGCGCAAAGTCGGCCGGAACTTGTCCGCCAGCAAGGAAACCGCTGGAGGCATACAGCCAGCTTCGCCAATGCCTACGCCAAGGCGAGAGATGAAGAAGGTCAGCGCGGAACTACTCGCCCCACACAGCATAGTGAAGCCAGACCAGACCGCCAACGCAATGCCGATCATGCGCTTGCGGTTTACCCGGTCCGCAAGTATTCCCAGCGGCAGGCTTAGTGTGACGTAGAACAATGCGACGGCGGTGCCTGTAATGAAGCCCACCTCGCCATCGCTGAGTCTGAACTCATGCTTGATAGGCTCGATGAGAGTCGATACGACATAACGGTCTGCGATGTTGACGGCGTAGACCATTGTGAGGAGTAACAGCACCCACCACTTCGTGGCGCCCCCTTCCTTCCTTGTTTCCTGGTAGTTTGTCTCGTTGCTCATGATTATGTTTTGTCTCACCCTCGTATCTTTCACTTCTCTGAGCGACCTGCCCACTTCTGCGCGGCCAAATACGCACGTACACCGACATCCAGGAATGGTCGGCGTGGCAGCATGTCTGGCGATCCGAGCGCCATCATGTCGCCAATCAATGGATGCCCGGTATCGCACGCGAATTCAGCAATCAGGGCACCTGCAGTGGTTTGCTTTGCGATCCCAACACCATTGCAGTTGACTGCAGCATAGACGTTGTTCGATAACTGACCCCAGCCCGGGGCACCGTTCTGACTTAGCGAGAGGTATCCGGCCCAGAAGTGGTCCAGCGTCACGCGATCCAGCATCGGAAACCTGGCCCTGAATAGCACCTCGTGAGAACGCTTCATCCGCTCACGCAACGAATCCGAACAACGCAAGCTGGGCGCAAACTGGAATCCGTACCGGAACAGAATTCGATAATCCTGGGTGTAACGCAGTGTTGCACCCGCAATACCGTGTGCCGGCGTGATGCCCCAGTCATTCGTTCCGCCCAGATGCTTGCGCTCGTCAGGGTTCAACGGGCGAGAAAGGCTTGCAAACAGCACAAACGGTAGCAGCTGCCTTTTGAAACACCCAAATCGAGAGATGAATGCGTTGTTGGTCAACACTGCTTTTCTTGCAGAGACCTTCACCTCTCCTGGCAAAGTCGCAACCACCATCGAATTGGAGTCGAGCTCCAGAACGGGGGAATTCTCGAAAAGTTTCACATTCGGAGGAAGCGTGTCAGCAAGTCCTCGCGACAAAGCTGCTGGATTCAGCAACCGGGTACCGGGCGTATGGATCGCCGAATCGTAGTAACGGGTGCCAAGGCGCTCGTGAAGGGCTTCGCCGCGAAAGATTTGGTACGGCTCCCCCAGCGCCTCCAGTTCGGCGACCGTCGCGCCAAGAAGCTTACGCGAGATCTCCGGCGACACCGCACAGTCATAACGACCACTCCTGCTCCATTGACACTCAATGGCGTGGGTGCTCACCAGGTCATCCAGGCAATCAATGCCGTAACGGCTCAACCTTATGTGCCGATGACCTTTCTCAGTGTTAGCTGGATCGTGGTCATTGTTGTGCGGAAGGTCGATTGCAAAGCCGGCATTGCGGCCATGTGCGCCCTCGCCGACTTGTTGGGCCTCGAGCAGAGCGATGGATTGCGACGGGTTCAGGATTGCGAGGCGCCGAGCAGCAGACATGCCCGCATATCCTGCGCCAATCACGAGCCAGTCAAAGCTGGCCGACTTCGGTACTGACGGGCGCGGCAACCGTTTGGGCAGGATCGCCGACCAGCCGTTGGTCTTGTCATCAGCCGGGAGTAATTTCTCCGGTGACAATGGAGCGTTCATGCTGAAATCTCGGTGGAGTGGTTCGAGTTGAGGCATTAGGCAGCTGTTACAACAAAGAAAAACTGTGCTTCAGTGCCGAAATATGTAACGGTCGAACCGCGCTTAATGGAAAGCACGCCACCGACGCGGGCAACCGTATCAATACCATTGCAGCTGACACCGAACGTCCCCTGAAGCACATAGATGACTTCGTCGTAGCCAAGTGTCTTTGGCGGAGTCCGACCGCTTCTCAAGCGGCCAAAGCCTGAGGCAAGCGAATTACCAGATGCGCGCGCCGCCCAGGCAATGCCGCCACCATTGTCTTCCGCACCACCACGCCCCTCCCACTGGACATCCCCAGCGGGAGTCAGCGCAATCGCTTCCGTTTCATTCATACGAACACCTGCAAATGGGAATTGGAAACGGAATTCTAGGAAGGGCTCACAGTGGCCGAAAGCGGAAATCTCACATGCTATGCATGCAGAAATGTCAGGCACCCTTGAAGCGCTCGCTACCCACCCGCGCGTGACTAGGGTTTCCACTTAGAACCGGATGAATTGACTGAATCAAACGTGATACCGCCGATTAATGTGGCACCAGAGTTCATGCGAGAGCCCAACTGAGCCCTCTCGTTTGCACAAGTCGTACCCCACTGGAGACCATAATGTCTGGAGTTATTACCCTGCACCGCAATGCCCTGGGCGCAGAGGTCAAGGAACTATTGGATACCTACCGCCCTGGCGTCGGGCTTCACCAAGCTTTCTATACGAGTGACTCGGTGTTCGAGGCTGAGATGGAAGCGATCTGGTACAAGAGCTGGCTATTCGCCGGGATGACTTGCGATCTGCCCGAAGCGGGTACTTGGTTCACCGTCAATATCGGCCGTGCATCCGTGGTAGTCGTCCGGAGCAACGACGGTGAGATCAACGCATTCCACAATACTTGCCGCCACCGTGGCTCGAAAATCTGCCTGACCGAGCGTGGCAAGTCCCGGAACTTGGTTTGTCCATATCATCACTGGACCTATAACACCAAGGGCACGCTGATCCATGCTCGCGACATGGGCGACTCGTTTGACAAAGACGCCCACTCACTTCGCCCGGTGAAGGTCGGGGAAGTCGCTGGCTATATCTTTATTTGTCTGTCTGAAGACGCGCCAGACTTTGCTGAGTTCCAACAAACCATGTCGCCGTACCTCGAGCCGCACGGCCTGCAGGACGCGAAGGTTGCCTATGAGTCAACCATCATCGAACAAGCAAACTGGAAGCTTGTCATCGAGAATAACCGTGAATGCTATCACTGCAAGTCGGGCCACCCCGAGCTGATGCGCACAATCGCAGATGTCGAAGCAACGGACGACCCGCGCTGTTCGCCCGAGTTTGTTCAGAAGGCTCGGGATGACAAAGCTCGCTGGGATTCGCAGAGCCTGTCATACGCACATCAAAGCAAACCAGAAGAAGGGTGGCAGATCATCCGGGTGCCGATGACCCACGGACTCTCCTTCACGATGACCGGTGAGCCTGCCTCGCGCCGCCTCATGGGTTCGCTGCCTGACTTCGATGCCGGCTCCGTTCGTCTCTTGCGCTTCCCGAGCACGTGGAACCATGCACTCGGCGACCACGCGATCTCGTTCCGAGTGACGCCAATCGACGCACAGACCACCGCTGTTACGACGAAATGGCTCGTCCACAAGGATGCAGAGGAAGGGGTCGACTACGATCTTGACGCACTGACGACAGTTTGGAAGGCAACCAACGACCAGGACAGGACACTCGCCGAAAACAACCAGCGCGGCATTAACTCGCCGGCATATCAGCCGGGTCCGTTGTCGCCGTCTATGGAGTACGGTGTCGTCGCCTTCCTGGATTGGTATATTGCATCGATGCAATCCCATTTCAATAAGTAACGCCGCTCATGAAGCAAAGGCAGGGGTCGCCCGAAAAAAGCGTCCCCTGCCACACTACGTTAGCCAGTTAATTATCACGGTAGTAAGCGCAATCGCTACAGCCACCATTAGGTGCTCTGCAATAGAGTTCGCCCGATGGGCGTAGGTTTTCGAACCCTACGTCTACACACCAGTCCCTGCCCGCTGCAAGGCGCTATCTGAGCCTCGCCAAGAGGCCCGCTGCAATACTTCGTTCTCCAATAGAAGAGGGTCAGCCCTATAGCATCGCCGACGTCTAAGTCGCCTTGCCTCGGAATGTTCCCTTCATTTGTTAGCACCGCTCAGCACAGCCTTGCGATCACATCGCTAGGCTCTCAAGCTTCGCATACGTGTGTGCAGCCGGGCAACAGCGCACCTTGGGCAGGTTCTGCATCCTGGTCATCCGCTCTGTTCCTCCATTCGGCGACGGCGGTGCCTCATTTCGATTTCATCGCCTCGACAACGACCAGCGTCGCGGTCCAGGCAGAAACAGTTAGGAAGCCAACGAAGATGGCGCAGCTGCGAGGGCAAGGCTTGTCGCATCTGCTTTTTCGCAGTGACTATCCCTGATGGCTTCACCCCCCCCCCGGTTTCGATGCGTCACTGTCTCGACCATGGCCTGGATAGCGGTTCACATCGGCTTGTCGCATCTGCTATCTCCAACCCCGCTCGTCGTCTTGGCGAATCATGCGGTTCGCAAAACTAAAACGCCCGCTATATAGCGGGCGTGCCATCAATGAAAGAACTGCCTGAATAGTGAGCCGTATGTTAGGAGGCACCCACGGTACGATGCTCGACAAACTTTCTCACATAGTCATTGGCCGGCGATTCGACAATCTCCTGCGGTTTGCCTTCCTGCATCACCGTTCCATCCTTCATGATGACGATGCGTGTTCCGATCCTTAAGGCCTCGTCGAGGTCGTGAGTGATGAACACAATCGTCTTCTTCATCTCCCGTTGAATCTGCAGAAGGAGGTCCTGCATCTCGCAGCGAATTAGAGGATCCAGTGCGCTGAATGCTTCATCAAGAAGAACAATATCCGTTTCAGCGACAAGTGCCCTGGCCAAGCCGACACGTTGTCGCATGCCACCAGAGAGCTCGTCGGGATACTTGTCCCCAAAGCCTTTCAGCCCCATCTTTCCATTGACCCACGCTTCCGCCTTGTCGCGACTGACCTTGGGATCGTCACCACGCAGGAGCATTCCAAACGCGATGTTCTCGCATACCGTCTTGTGAGGCAGTAAGGCGAAGCTCTGAAACACCATACTGATCTGTCGCCGCCTAACTTCACGAAGCTCATTGTCGGGCAGCTTTACGATATCCTGACCCTGGATAAGAATCTCTCCTGCTGTCGGCTCTATCAGTCTATTGAAATGCCGGACCAAGGTGGATTTTCCCGAGCCGGACAACCCCATGATGACAAAGATCTCGCTGCTCTCGACTCGTAGAGAGACATTGTTTACGCCCAGGGTGCATCCGGTCCGCGACAGAATCTCACTTTTCTCAATCCCACCTCGCGCAAATTGAAGCGCTTCTTCCACGGCCTTCTTAGTCGGGCCGAAAATCTTGTAGACGTTCTTCACATGAAGTGCAGCATTCATCTCCCACCTCCGAATCACGCGAGCGCTACGCGCTTCTGTTTCTTGGCCATCACTGCCCGATGACGCCGCCCCTTGCCGAATGCCTGACTAATCCTGTCGATGACGATCGCAAGAATGACAATGGCCAGCCCGGCCTGAAGCCCTCGTCCAATGTCGAGATTGTTGATGCCCGCCAAGACATCCTCGCCAAGCCCGCGAGCGCCAATCATCGATGCGATGACAATCATGCCCAGAGCCATCATCACAGATTGATTGATGCCAGCCATGATGCTAGGCCGAGCTAGTGGCAACTGGATCTTCAGAAGAAGCTGCGTCTGTGTGCAACCGAAAGACTTCCCTGCTTCAACGATGTCCTCGGGGACTTGCCTGATACCAAGGTCAGTAAGGCGAACCAGCGGCGGTAGAGCATAAATGACCGTCGCGATGATTGCCGGAACCTTGCCCAGTCCGAATAGCATCAGAACCGGAATCATGTAAACGAAGGTGGGCAAAGTTTGCATCATGTCCAGCACCGGGCTAACACCACTTCTCAGCCACAGGCTACGTGACATCAATATCCCCAGTGGTAACCCCAACATCACGGCTAATGTTGTCGAAACCAGCATGATTGCAAGAGTCTGCAACAGTTTGTCCCAGAGACCAAAGCACCCAATGAGGTAGAGTAAGCCGACTAGGACGACCGACATCGAAAGCCGCTTTGAACCTACCCATGCCAGCCATCCCACAACGGCCAGGATCAAAATCGCCGGCGTCCCTTTTAGAGCCAGCTCGATTGGCACCAAAATCCATTTCAGGACAAACGCGCTGAATCCCTGAAAATAGTCACCAAATCTCTGAACCAAATTGTTAAAGAAGACGTTTATCGCGTCCTCAATCGACAGATGAAGAAATATATCCATGTCAATCCCTACTACTGCCATTAGAT
Source organism: Cupriavidus sp. L7L (assembly GCF_004353535.1). NCBI lineage: Bacteria > Pseudomonadati > Pseudomonadota > Betaproteobacteria > Burkholderiales > Burkholderiaceae > Cupriavidus > Cupriavidus sp. L7L. The sequence continues at coordinate 81,888 of NZ_SMNY01000034.1, read as the reverse complement.
TCATAACTGAAGCTAGCCACGGCAGATTATCTCGGCGTTCAAAAAAGGCTACCTTAGCGAGGCCATCGAGATAGTTGCTCATTGAACCCTGGCCAGCATCCCACAAACGAATGCGCTGCGGGGATCAGCATAGACACGAGCGGGATAGTTGACTAAATCAATCGTGGAAGACGCAACAGATACGCACTTATGCAGACACAGTCTCGCTGTGCTTTGTTCAACTTCTCGACTCGAAACGGAAAAAGAGCACCCGAAGTGCCCTGACCTATTAACAATTTAATGAGAGAGAAAGCGAGTCTCTACATCACATATATCAGTGATTCTTTCCGAACGAAGCGGCCGCCATCCTGAGCTTGTTCATTAGCCTATCCAGTTGATGGATTTCTTCAACTGTCAGGGCATCCACCAAGGCAAGGTTCATCTCCCGATATCGGGTGAATATCTTGTCATACAGTTCCCGTCCCTTGTCGGTGAATACAATTTTTGCGAATCGTGCATTGTCGGGGTTCGAAAGCCGCCTTAACAAACCTTCTCTCACCATCGTCCCGACCGTTCTGGATGCCTGCGCTTTATCCAGTTCAGCGCGCTCCGCTATCTCGGAAAGCGTTGCGCCTTCCATGTCGTGCACAGTAGCAATGAGACGCCAACGCCTCCTGTTGATACCAAACTCGTTGTTCAACATGCGTTCGGGATAGAAGCCGCACTCCCGATACACCAAATACAACCGGTAGTCGAGCATGTCTTGGAGGTTGCGAGGGTCCAGCGACGGTGTCCGTGACGATTCCTCCTCTTGAGATGGCGAGACACTTTGGTTCACATGGCGCATGGCAGACTTCCTTCTCCCTTCCCTTACGTCTGAGCAAGCCTCATGCCGGCTGCCAACGGGTGCGCAGTTTGCTTCCAATAGGGGCCGCCTGCTAGTCGGGAAGACCCGCCCCTATCGCAAGTCTAGGGCATCGAGCGCTGGTGGCTGGAGGTGACCGGGCAACGGCAGCAAGGCCCGGCTGGTGCCTGCGACCGACGAGCTGACTGCCGAACTGGCGCGCTACCGCCGCGCACACGAATTGCCGCCTACTCCGTAGTTCGGAGAGACGCGTCCGCTGGTGCTGCCGGTGATTGGAAGAGCGGGCGACGAGAAACCGCTGCCACGCGGCGCGCTGCACCTGAACCTGAAAGAGGTGTTTGGCATGGCCGCGACGCGCCTCCGGGAGCGCGGCGCGGGCCGGAATGGGAGTCGCAAGCCGCGGCGCTGGCCAGCGCCTTCGGCACACTGGCTGCGCTCTACCGCCGGCTCGCACATGACCGACCAGCAGGTCGACCTGCGCTTTGTGCGCGATAACTTCGGGCACAGCTCACTGTCGACGACGAGTGGCTATCTGCACAGTGAAGAGGATGCGCGCCATGAAGCCACGCAGGCGCGGCATCGGATCGGCTGGGGCACGGAGAAATAGCAGGCGGAGGATTATTTCATGAAGATGAAATTTTGGCTGCACCGTATTGTGAGTTCTGTGTTTGAGTAGCTCGGTCTGGTGACTGCCAGCAAACGCTCCGTATATGCTTTGAGGAGCTTAATGCGAACAAACCCGCGTAAAACATGACGTTACAGCAACTTGAAACCTTCTATTGGATCGTCCAGCTTGACGGATTCGCCGCTGCGGCAGAACGACTATGCGCAACGCAATCAACAGTCTCAATGAGGCTGCGTGAGTTGGAGCGTAGCTTGGGCGTCGAACTTTTTGACCGAACTCAGCGTAAGGCCCGCCTGACCCCGCGGGGGCGTGAAGTCTTCGATTACGCGACGCGTATTCTGAATCTATCCTCGGAGTTATCCCATCGCGTTGCTGCGCCCGATTCCGTGAGCGGCACCATCCGAATTGGTGTAGCGGAAGTTGTCTCCATCTCTTGGCTGCCAGCCCTAATCAAGAGGATCGCAAAAGAGTATCCGCAAGTACGCTTGGAGATCGACGAGGCCCTGACGAGCGATCTGATGAATGCGCTTGCGCAAGGCGAACTCGACCTCGTCTTGGCTCCTGGGCATACCCACATGCATGATGTCTCGGCCATTTCTCTCGGGACAGTAGATTTCGCCTGGATGGCGAGTCCAGGCCTGGCAGCCCGGCACATTCATTCGCCCGCAGAACTGGCGCAGTATCCAATCATTGGGCTAAAGCCACAGTCATTCCACAGCGCGGCCATCGATGCCTGGTTCCTGCGCGATCACGCACATTGCCGCTACCTGGCGCGCTGCAAGAGCATGGGCGTCGCGGCATCCCTGGCAATGGCAGGAATGGGCGTGACCTATCTCCCAGTTCCTAACTACCAGCGCCAACTCGGCGATGGTTTGCTGGAAATCATTGAGGTTCGCAACCCCTTCGATCCGGTCGAGTTTGTCGCGGCCGTGTCCCCCGAGCACACCTACTCCCTTCCGAGCGCTATCGCCGAACTCGCACAAAGCGTCAGTGAGTTCCAAAAGTAGCGCATCGGTAGGTCGTCGGCGTCACATCCCCCGGCGCCTGCGCGGAATCGCAGCCCTTGACCCGTACACATCAATAATTCCGATGTGATTCCGCAAAAATATATCGTTTGAATTAAACAATCGCGACTTCTAGGCTTGGATCAAATCACAGACGACCTTACCGCCACGCTCGGCCGGTGGGGCAAGCCTACAGGAGACCGCGATGGACCTCATCGTCGAAAGACCGCCTGCCGCCACCCGTTCAGGGCCAATGGCAACTGGCAAATTTCCCGTTTCCATCCGTTCCATCAGCGAGCTCGCTGACGACATCCGCGCATTCGAGTTGGTAGACCCGACTGGCATGCCGTTGCCGGCCTTTTCAGCCGGCGCCCATGTCGACGTTCATCTTCCGTCGGGTCTGATCCGTCAGTACTCCATCTGCAGCGATCCACTCGATGCCAGCCGCTACGTCGTCGCAGTGTTGAGGGATCCCTCTGGCCGTGGCGGCTCGGTCGGAATGCACCAGCTTACCGCCGGCGATCACCTGCAGATTTCGGCGCCCCGCAATCACTTTCCGCTCGCAGACACCTCACACCACGTTTTTGTAGCGGGTGGTATCGGCATTACCCCCATCCGATCCATGATGAACGCCGCGCTGGCGCGGGGCGACATGTTCCAACTGTATTACTGCACGCGCTCGCCAGAACGCACTGCTTTCCTCGATGAACTCAACCCGCTCGTACAGGCCGGCATTGCCGTGGTCCACCATGACGACGGTAATCCCGCAAACGGGCTCGATCTGAGCGCTGTCCTGCGCGAACAGCCGGCTGGTGCGCATCTCTACTACTGCGGCCCCTCGCGTTTCATGGACGCCGTCGACGCCAGTTCCACGCACTGGGCGCCAGGCACCAGACATTGCGAGCGCTTCTCAGCCCCTTCATCGGGCACCGCCGCAACCCGAGCTGCGGCGGAAATCCCGTTCGAGGTGTGCCTCGCCCGCTGTGGCAAGACCTTCACCGTGCCGCCTGGCAAGACCATCGTCCAGATCCTGCGGGAAAACGCCGTCGACGTCGATGTGTCCTGCGAAGAAGGCTACTGCGGCACCTGCATGACGCGCTATCTGGATGGTGAACCGATCCATAGCGACAGCGTACTCGACGAAGACGACCAGCAGGAGTTCGTCATGATCTGCTGCTGCCGTGCCAAGAGCAAAACCCTGACCCTTGACCTATAGGCCAGCAATTGCTGGGTTCTGCATCCCCACAAAAGACGAGGAGACAACAGAGATGAGCAAGTTCGAGTTTGTGAAGAATTGCTGGTACCCCATCGGTTTCTCGCGGGAGTTTCCCGCCCATGAACTGAAGGGGTTCAAGATTGCCGGCAAGCCCATTGTCATGTGGCGTACCGACGGTGGCGAGGTGGTCGCGTTTGACGATCGTTGCTGTCACAAACGCTTCCCTCTCTCCCAGAGCAAGCTGCTCGACGACGGTCGTCTCGAATGTGCGTACCACGGTCTCTGCTATGACGCAACCGGACAGTGCGTAGAAATCCCATCCCAGCCTGGCAAGATCCCGCCGCAGGCGCGCCTGCATGTCATTCCAGTGCGGGAAACGGACGGCGTCGTCTGGGTATGGCCTGGCGATCAGAAGGCCGCGTCTGGCATCGAACCACCTCGCACACCGGAAGTCATCTCCCCGGACAAGGATGCCGTTGGCTCGCCGCAGCCGCTGGAAGTGCCGGCAAACTACCTGCTGCTGATCGAGAACCTGCTCGACATCACCCATTTCTATCCCCTGCATGACGGCAACATCGGAGACAAGGCGAACAGCCTGATTCCCGTACAGCTCGAAGAAGGTAACGCGGGGGGCTACGACTTTGTCAAGACCATCCGCCATGTGCACGGCTACCAGCAGCCGCCATACCTGCGTGAGTGGTTCCACTACGATGAAGTCGAGCGCCTGCATACTCATTGCATGGTGAGTCCGGGCCTGACCCGCGTCGAAATGCACGTCGCGCCTGAAGGTCAACTGGGGACCGCGATGGAACGCGGCTACACGCTCCTGCACCTGCATTACCCGGTCGATGATGCCAATCTGGTGTGGCGCTGGAATGTCTCCTGCACGAAGGGGCATACGACGCTGAGCGACACGAGCATGCTCACCGCCCACAAAGTGGCTGAAATGTTTCCGGAAGTCGTCGCCCAGGATCAATGGGCCCTGGAGCGGCAGCAGAAGATGTTTGACTATCCCGACGACGACTACGCCGAACTCTTCCTGAAAACGGACAAGGCGCTGCGCCGCGCCCGACAGATTCTGATGGCCATGCAGCGGCGGGAACGCCAGGAAGAGAAAGCCATCATCCCCATCCATCCGCAGCCCGCCGAAGCCGCCGCGTAGGACATAGCACCACCGACTACAGAGGCCCGATACGGGCCCACAACCCTCTGGTGAGGAGACAAATCATGGATGCACAGGAGATCGCCCTGTCCGGGCCCCTGTCACAAAAGACATGGATGCAGCGCGTAATCGCATCATGCGTCTATCTGTTTGAACGCCTGATGCCCGATCCGTTCGTGATCGTGATCTTGCTGACGGCGATGACGGCGGCCTGTGCAGCCGTCTTTGCCCCCGGCGGCTCGGTCAGCAACATTCTGTCCGGCTGGTACAAGGGCATTTTTGGAATTTTCACCTTTGCGTTCCAGATGGTGCTGGTGCTGGTCACGGGCTACGCCCTGGCCAGTGCTCCAGTCATCCGGCGCGGCTTGCAACGCCTCACCATGCTCGCCACCGGCCCCCTGTCAGCGGTCGCGCTGGTCTCAATCGTGGGTGCCTTCGCCACGTTCCTTAACTGGGGATTCGGCCTGGTGGTCGGGGCGATGCTGGCCAAGGAAGTTGCCAAGCGGGTTCGCGTCGACTTCGCCTGGCTCGTGGCGGCTGGGTACACGGCGTGGGTTCTCTGGGCCTTCACCGGCATGTCCAGTTCGATCGCTCTGTCCATCGCCACGCCGGGGAACCCCCTCAACATCGTCGAGCAACACACCCGCGCAGTAGTACCGTTGGCGGATACGGTTTTCTCCGGTTGGAATCTCGTGGCCGGGCTCATCGCCACACTGCTGCTGCCGCTGGTGTTCATGATGATGCGCCCATCGGAGAGCGACACGATTGCTGCAGATCCGAAGGCGATCGAGGCCAGCGAAGCCGCTGTCGCCACTCCCAAGCGGCGCGATTGCCTGGCGGGTCTGCTTGAAAGGTCCCGGCTGTGCGCACTGTTGTTCGTCGTGGCTGGTGCAGCGTACCTAGTGCAGCAATGGAGCGCGACCGGCATTCACCTGGACATTAATACAGTCATCTTCATCTTCCTGCTCGCCGGGCTATGCCTGCACGGAAGCGCCGGCGCCTACGTCCATGCGGTGACGGAAGCGGCGAAGGTGACCGGGCCCATGCTGCTGCAGTATCCCTTTTACGGGGGCATCATGGGAATCATGCATGCAACCGGCCTGGCAGAAGTTGCCTCGGCATCGTTCATCCGCTTCGCGTCCACCGATACGCTACCGTTTTGGAGCTATCTTGGCTCCATCATCATCACCATCTTCATCCCCAGCGGCGGTGGTCACTGGGCCGTGCAGGGCCCCTTCACGATTCCTGCAGCACAACAGCTTGGCTCAACCCTGGCAGGCACCTCGATGGCCGTAGCAGCGGGTGAGCTAGCCGGCAGTCTGCTGCAACCCTTCTGGGCCATTCCCGTCGTTGCAATCGCTGGCGTTGGCGTGCAGCGGGTGCTGGGATTCACGCTGGTCAGCTTCATCACCGCGGGAACATTCTTCGGCTTGCTGTACCTGCTGGTCGTGCCGCACATCAGCGCATGACCGATGGTCTCCCGGCGGAATCACCCCTGCTTCCGCCGGCCCCACTTTCCAATCAATTCCAGGCACTCACGATGACCAATCCAATACAACACGCCCTCCCCCTGCAAGGCGTCCGGGTAATCGAGATCTGCAATGTGGCTGCGGGCCCCTACTGCGCCATGTTGCTGGCGGACATGGGGGCTGACGTCATCAAGATTGAACATCCGGAAACCGGGGATACGTTGCGGAGTTGGCCGCCCATCTCGGCCGGCTACAGCGAAAACTTCGCCTCTCTGAATCGGAACAAGCGGTCGGTCACACTAGATCTAAAGAAAACTGAGGATTTGGCGAGGGCCCTTGATCTGATCGACACAGCAGATATCCTGATTGAAAACAACCGGCCCGGCGTCATGGATCGGCTGGGCCTGGGTTACGAGGCCGTACGTGAAAGAAATCCGCAACTGGTCTACTGTTCAATTTCCGCCTACGGCCAGACTGGCCCACGGGCCAGCGAAGGCGGCTTCGATCTGACCCTGCAGGCCATGAGCGGCATCATGAGCGTGACAGGCGAGGCAGGCGGCCCGCCCGTGAAGTGCGGCGTGCCGATCGCCGATTTTTCCGCCGGGCTCTACGCCGCGTTTTCCGCGGTCTGCGCGCTACAACAGGCAAGCGCAACCTGCAAGGGCACGCACGTTGATATCTCAATGCTCGGTGCCACGCTTGGCATTGCTGCCCTGCAGACTTCCGAATTCTTCGGCAGTGGCCGCGACCCGGTCAAGCTGGGAAGCGCCCACCCGCGCAATGCGCCGTATCAGGTCTTCGCCTGCCGCGATGGCTACTTTGGTATGGCAGCTGGCAACAATGCGCTGTGGCGCGCGGTATGTGACGTCATGGCGCGCGACGAGATGTTGGTCGACAGCCGCTTCACTAGTCCGGCGCTTCGGGCTAAGCATCAGGTTGAACTGCGCGAGCTACTGGAAACCGAGTTCATTCGGGAGGGCGCGGAGACCTGGCTCATGCGATTCAGGGCTGCCGGGGTGCCATGCGCGCCGATCAACAACTACTCCGACGTGCTAGCCGACGAACAGGTGAAACACATGCAATGGGTCCAACCCCTCACGCTGCCCAATGGTGTGGAGACTCGTACCTTTGCCTCGCCGATTCGCCTGTCCGGAAACAACCTGCCGATCCGCAGTGCTCCCCCGGCATTAGGGGAGCACAACATGGAAATCCTAGGCGCAAGCCAAGAATCCAATGAGGAGTTCGTGCAATGAATGAGAATCTGATCGTGAATAGGGGCGGTGATTCCGTTACGCTCACGCTGAATCGGCCCGACAAGCTGAATGCCCTGTCTCCAGAGCTTGTCGAAGCATTGATCCAGGCGATCCGCCAGGCCCACACCGATGACGCTGTCAGGCTCATCGCCTTTCGAGGCATGGGGCGCAATTTCTGCGCAGGCTTTGACCTCGGCAGCCTCGACCAGGAAACAGACGCGAGTCTTCTCCTTCGCCTGGTCAGGATCGAAACGCTGCTGCAATTGATCGCGTACTCGCCCTGTATGACGGTAGCTTACGCGCAGGGGCGGAACTTCGGAGCCGGGGTCGATCTGTTCGCGGCATGCAAGCGGCGCTATGCCACGTCAGACGCAAAATTCCGCATGCCGGGTCTCTTGTTTGATCTGGTGCTTGGAACGCGCCGCTTCGCCGCGCTTGTCGGCACCGAACGGGCGCGCGAAATCCTGCAGACTGTTCGTGAAATTTCCGCCGATGAAGCGAACCAGATTGATCTGGTCTCCCGCGTGACCGAGCAGGATGACTGGACCGCTCTCTTCGCGCGTGACCTCAAGGACGCCACCGTGCTTTCCCCACGGGCGCAGGAGAGCCTTTACGCCGCGGTACATCCACCGACAGCGGATGTCGACATGGCGGCATTGGTTCGGTCCGCAGCGGAACCTGGGCTGCGGCAACGCATCGAGCAATACCTCGGCCGATAGAGCTTACCCACTTTGACACTATAGACGCGCCTACTATGAAGACGAAAGCTGCAATCGCCTGGGAAGCCGGTGCTCGGCTGACCATCGAAGACGTGGACCTGGACGGCCCGCGCGCCGGGGAAGTGCTGGTGGAAGTGAAGGCCACCGGCATCTGCCATACCGATTACTACACGCTGTCCGGCGCCGATCCGGAAGGTATCTTCCCGGCGATCCTGGGCCATGAAGGCGCTGGCATCGTCACCGACGTCGGCCCCGGCGTGACCTCGCTCAAGCCCGGCGACCACGTGATTCCGCTGTACACGCCGGAATGCCGCCAGTGCAAGTTCTGCCTGTCGCGCAAGACCAACCTGTGCCAGGCGATCCGCACCACGCAGGGCAAGGGCCTGATGCCCGACGGCACCTCGCGCTTCTCGCTCGATGGCAAGCCGATCTTTCACTACATGGGCACCTCGACCTTCGCCAACCACATCGTGGTGCCGGAGATCGCGCTGGCCAAGATCCGTCCGGACGCTCCGTTCGACAAGGTCTGCTACATCGGCTGCGGCGTGACCACCGGCGTGGGCGCGGTGCTGTTCACCGCCAAGGTGGAAGCCGGTGCCAACGTGGTCGTGTTCGGCCTGGGCGGCATCGGCCTGAACGTGATCCAGGCGGCCAAGATGGTTGGCGCCGACAAGATCATCGGCGTGGACCTGAACCCGGCGCGCGAGGCCATGGCGCGCAAGTTCGGCATGACACATTTCGTCAACCCGAAGGAAGTGGAGAACGTCGTCGACCACCTCATCCAGCTGACGGATGGCGGTGCGGACTACTCGTTCGAATGCATCGGCAATACGCAGGTCATGCGCCAGGCGCTGGAGTGCTGCCACAAGGGCTGGGGCAAGTCGATCATCATCGGCGTGGCCGAGGCCGGCGCCGAGATCTCGACGCGTCCGTTCCAGCTGGTGACCGGGCGCGAGTGGAAAGGCTCGGCCTTCGGCGGCGCGCGTGGCCGCACCGATGTGCCCAAGATCGTCGACTGGTACATGGAGGGCAAGCTCAATATCGACGACCTGATCACGCACACGCTGCCGCTGGAGCGCATCAACGAAGGCTTCGACCTGATGAAGCGCGGCGAGTCGATCCGCTCGGTGGTGCTGTACTGAGGCACGCGCCATGGAACTGATCTCACAACACGGCTGCCATGGCGGCGTGCAACGCTTCTACCACCATGACTCGGCGGCAATCGGGCTGCCGATGCGGTTCTCGGTGTTCCTGCCGCCACAGGCGCAGGGCGGCGCGAAGGTGCCGGTGCTGTTCTACCTGGCCGGCCTGACCTGCAACGAAGAGACCTTCATGATCAAGGCCGGCGCGCAGCGCTTCGCCGCCGAGCATGGCCTGATGCTGGTCGCGCCCGACACCAGCCCGCGCGGCGCGGGCGTGCCGGGCGAGGCCGATGCGTGGGACTTCGGCGTGGGGGCGGGCTTCTACGTCGACGCCACCGAGGCGCCGTGGAGCAGGCACTGGCGCATGGAAAGCTATGTCGCCGGGGAGCTGTTCGACCTGGTCACCACCGCGCTGCCGGGCGAGGCCTCGCGCGCGGGGATCTTCGGGCATTCGATGGGCGGCCACGGCGCGCTGGTGCTGGCGCAACGCCATCCGGAGCGCTTCCGCTCGGTGTCGGCCTTTGCGCCAATCTGCACGCCTTCGACCAGCCCCTGGGGTCGGAACGCGTTGTACCGTTACCTCGGCGATGACAAGATCGTTTGGGAAAATCATGATGCCACTGCGCTAATGCTGAAGCACATTCGCCCTCCTTTTGCGGACGGAATCCTGATCGATCAAGGACTATCGGATCAGTTTCTGCACGAACAACTTCTTCCTGACGCATTCGCAGCGGCTTGCGCCCACGTTGGTCAAAACCTCATTCTCCGAAGACATGAGGACTACGACCATGGCTATTACTTCATCGCTTCATTCGTCGAGGATCACGTACGTTTTCATGGAAGCATCCTGAATGGATGCCGCCGCCCGTTGTTGGCCAGCGCTGCTAGTTGGAATGCTCAACTCCGGAACACGTTGATGCCGGCTTAGTGACACCCGACCAATGCGCGGCAACTGATGCTTGATAGCGCATTGTGTCCACTCTTTTTCTACCCACAAAGGAGTTTGAACATGGCAATCTTTTCCCATATTGTTGTAGGCACCAACGACCTGGAGCGTGCTCGCGCATTCTATGATGGCGTTCTCGGTGCACTTGGCATCAGCCGCGTCATGAATCTGGACACGGCCTCGCTATGGGGCGTGGACGGCCCGGAATTCATGGTCACCAAGCCGGGGAACGGCCTGCCGTCCACGTATGCCAACGGTGGGACCATTAGCTTTTCCGCCCCCAATCGCTCAGCGGTCCATGCCTTCCATGAAGCCGCAATCAGCCTGGGCGCCCGGGATGAAGGTGCGCCAGGTCCCCGGAGCTTCACCCCCACCTCATACGCGGCATATGTGCGGGACCCCGATGGCAACAAGATTTGTACCTATTGTTTTGATCCAGCGTAACCTATAAGTGTGTCATCGCTCTGAGCGGTACGTTCAGAGCGATGAGTGGGCTTTGCCGTCTGTCTTTGGTCGCCACGGAACGGCGATCGTAAATTGGGTCTTCCGCACTTTGTGTGACAAGCCTCGCTGGCGTGGAGGATCTTGTAGCGGGGAGCGTCCGTCGTCTCCCGGCCATCCTGACTGGCGCCCGTTTGCCGGGCCGTTGTCGCCCGGCAGGGTGCGCCAAGCGATGGTGATCCTGAACGCGCTGTTCTCCTGGCTGACCGAGGCGGGCTACCTGGCCGGCAACCCGCTCGCCCTCGCCCGCCGCCGGCGCGCCCCCACCCGGGCGCGCATCACCCGCTATCTAAGTCACGACCTGTGGGAGACGGTCAAAGACACCGTCGCGAAAATGCCGACTGAGACGTCGCGGGAAAAGTTGCACGCGGCCCGCTGCCGCTGGGTGCTGACGGTGCTCTATCTGGGCGGCTTGCGCGCATCCGAACTGACGGCCACCACCATGGGCGCGTTCTTCTGCCGGCGCGATGTACAGGGGGTCGAGCGCTGGTGGCTGGAGGTGACCGGCAAAGGCAATAAGACGCGCCTGGTGCCGGCGACCGACAAACTGATTGCCGAACTGGCGCGCTACCGCCGCGCCCACGAACTACCGCCTGCCCCGCAGTTCGGGGAGACGCGTCCGCTGGTGCTGCCGGTGATTGGAAGCGGTGAGAAACCGCTGTCGCGCGGCGCGCTGCACCTGATCCTGAAAGAAGTATTCGGCATGGCCGCGGCGCGCTTGCGGCGACGCGGGCCAGAGTGGGAGGCGCAAGCCGCGGTGCTGGCCACTGCCTCGGCCCATTGGCTGCGCCACACCGCCGGCTCGCACATGACCGACCGGCAGGTCGACAGGCGACTTCGGCCATAGCTCGCTGTCGACAACGTCGCGCACAAAGCGAGCGGCTACCGGCATAGCGAAGAGGATGCGCGCCACGAAGCCACGCAGGGCACCGGATCGGCTGGAAGGACGCTGAGATCCCTTTCATGACGTTGAAAACGGCATGGTCTTGACCACGGCCGAGCGCTTTTCGGGGTCATTGTATTGCGAAATAGCCGGACTGCGATGTGAGCTCCGTTTTCTTATAAGTCGCCGGATGAAAGCACATTGGCCCTTCTGACAGTTGCGGGTGGGGCCCATGTAACTCATTTATACCGAACGACGGTGATAAAGCCCTTCATGGTTTCACCCCCGTCGTTTTGATGCACGCCCAACCGGCTCGGGCAAACTTACTTTGGGCGCCCTGCAGAATTGTGTGTTCCCGTGAGCTGGATTGCTAGCGGCGTGCGGCCCCTTGGTTGGGCAGAGCGAAGTCCGACCGACGTTGCTTCAACCAATAGCCGACTCCAAGCGCAGCAATCCATACAGGGATGAGGTAGACAGACAGGCGCAAAGACGGTGTGAGGTACATAACTAGTAGAATGCCCGCCATGAAGGCCAAGCAAACATAGTTGGTGATCGGGTAGAGGGGGCTCTTGAACTGGGTAGTTTCTCCTGCCTCTCGTTTGGCTTTACGGAACTTCAGGTGAATCAAGCTAATCATTGCCCAGTTGATTACGATGGCCGACACGACCAACCCCATGAGAAGCTCAAAGGCTTTGCCTGGCATGAAATAGTTGATGACTACGCAGAACGCGGTTGCTATTGCTGACAGGCCGATTGCGACAACCGGAATGCCGCGACGGCTAACCTGAAGTAGTGCACGCGGTGCATTGCCTTGTTGTGCGAGGCCAAAGAGCATACGGCTATTGCAGTACACGCCGCTGTTATAGACCGACAGCGCGGCTGTAAGCACAACAACGTTCAGCACATGCGCAATGATGTTGCTGTTTAGCGCATGGAAGATCAGTACGAAAGGACTGCCACCCGTCACCACCTTTTCCCAAGGGTAGAGGGAAAGCAACACTGCAAGTGCGCCAACGTAGAAGATTAAGATTCGATAGATGACCTGATTAGTCGCCCGCGGAATGCTTTTCTTGGGGTTGTCAGCCTCTGCTGCAGTGATCCCGATGAGTTCGAGACCGCCATACGAAAACATGATGACCGCCATGGACATGACGAGACCTGACACACCATTCGGGAAGAAGCCGCCGTGTTGCCAAAGGTTAGAAATGGTGGCCTCGGGGCCCGCACGACCAGTGAAAAGCAGCCAGGAGCCAAAACCAATCATGCCAAGAATGGCGGCTACCTTGATAATAGAAAACCAGAATTCTGTCTCGCCGTACGACTTGACACTTGTCAGGTTGATGAGGTTAATCATGACATAGAAGACAAGCGCGGATGCCCATGTCGGAACTTCCGGCCACCAGTATTGAACATAGATTCCTACCGCAGATAGCTCTGCCATGTTCACGAGGATGTACATCACCCAATAATTCCAACCGGCGACAAAGCCGGTGAACTGGCCACAGTACTTGTCAGCAAAGTAGCTAAATGAGCCAGCGACCGGTTCGTCCACGACCATTTCGCCGAGTTGTCGCATGATGAAAAATGCAATGACACCCGCAACAGCATAGCCGAGCAATATGGAGGGGCCTGCCATCTTGATGGTCTGGGCGATTCCGAGAAAAAGCCCAGTTCCGATCGCACCACCAAGCGCGATGAGTTGTATATGGCGGTTTGTTAGCCCGCGCATCAAGCTATCGTTTTCGTGCTTCGACGTCATGTGTTGTCTCCACTAATTCTATTGCTGGCCGGAATGTGGTCCATGGGTCCTCGGCCTTTGTCGGACGGCTTTATGTCGTTTTTGGTAGCAGCCATGCGGTGCTAAAAAGTGTTGAGTCTTGTTTTAATTCGGAAGCAGGTGCGTCAACTTACGAGAGGCCTCGCGCAAAGCGAGGTCACTCGGACAGACTCGGGCCTTCGCCTTCTCACGAAATCAAGCTGGTAATCAGAACAAATACCGCGCGTGGAACGCTTGCCATGGAATATTTAGCAAGGAATCAATACTCTTCTGATATTCGGCAATTGGAACGGAAGCACCGGCTGTCGCGCTCCTAAGTCGGTATTATTTTCGGAAGATTTGAAAATGATTGGCGCTAGCCTCTAAAGCGGCACAGCTGAAAGCCTCTTGATTTCGCTCCACACTTTGCGAGAGTAGTGAGGATCGAATAGCGCCTGATATCCGCCCGTGTGCCAGAAGACGACAGGACCTTTCAGTTCCTTTTTCGCGGCCAGATCGATAAGCGCTACCACTGCCTTTGCGCTGTAGACCGGATCTACGAGTATGCCTTCCGTCGTGGCGAGCAGATCAATCGCCTCCATAACTCCTGGCGCGGGCAGGCCATAGCCGTCGCCAAGGTAGTCTTCAGTGAGGTTGATGTCGCTGCGAGTTAGTTCTACTTCCGCCCCGATTAGTCGTGCGCCGCCTTGGGCATAGGCTAGGTATTGACCTGGAACATCATCGTAGACGTCTGCGGCGACGACGATTCCCCTTACGGTGCTTTTAGAGCCGTAAAGCACGTTTCCGAGCACCAGACCGGAGTGTGTTCCGCCTGAGGAACTGGCATGTACGATGGTGCCGATTTCACGACCGTGCTCAGCCATTTGCGCGCGAAGCTCGGAGTACGCGATCGCAAATCCCAAAGAGCTTCGCTCCGAGGCACAGCCGATTGGGAGTCGAAAGACGCTTTCGCCACTATTTTCGAGTTCGGTGGCCACCGCCTGAGCATGCTGAGCGAGTTCTGGCCAGGTCACGTCGCCGACGAATCGTAGATCTGCGCCGAAAAGGCCATCTAAAAGCAGATTGCCCACCGGTTCACGCGGTTCGTTGTGGCACAGCACGAGTGTGCAACGAAGACCGGTAGCTGCCGCAGCTGCAGCTACCGCGCGAGTTGCATTGGAAAGACGCGATCCTTCCGCCACCAAGTGTTTAGCACCGTGAGCAACAGCATGAGCAAGCTCAACTTCAAGCTTGCGTACCTTGTTTCCCGCAAGCCCCACCGTGCCGATGTCATCGCGCTTGCACCATACCTCGACGCCTAGCTTCGCGCTAAACCGTTCCAAGTATTGCACGGGAGATGTAAAGCCGCGGAGGTTAAGCTTTGGAACTCTGGCAAGTGTATCTAGGGCGTTCATTGTGCTCCTCAAGTGATCTTTACCTAATAAGTGACTGGGGAGCCGGCGAACGATGCAGGCACACGGCACGTTTCGTTGGCCGGGGCCGATACCCCATGGCAGGATTGTGAAGGTGGCAGACTACAGCGATATAATGAAATCCCGCCAACTCATACGACGTTTCCGACAAGATGCCCGGCGCTGAAATTTCCTACCCGCTCGGAAGGTCCTTGCCACATGAGCTCGTGTTCCGAACGATGCAGCTCAAAGAGGTGACGTCGTATCCCAACGAAAGCCACGACTGGGGTGAATTCGTGTTTTCTTTCAGCGGTGTTATTGAGCTAACTGTCGGAGATCGCACGTACTTGACGCCGCCGCACTACGGGCTGTGGTTGCCCCCGCAGACAGAACACGAGGCTAGTACACGGTCAGAGGCGTGCTATTGCGTCTTGGACATCGCTTCAAACCTATGCGATAGACTGCCGACGCAGGTGTGTACTTTGGCGGTTGGCCCCATCATTAAGGCGATTTTGGCCGACTTGATGGCGAGGCAGGTTGACTACCCTCGGGATGGCGACGACGAGCGGCTAATGCGGGTGTTAGTTGACCAGATGAGCCGTGCGCCCCGTCAAGATACTTACTTGCCCAACTCGGAAGACCGAGCGCTGAGTCAAGTACTTGAGGCCTTGCGCCAGCAACCAGGCGACAGTCGTCCACTCGAGGCGTGGGCAAAAGCTGTACATAGTACGGAGCGTACCTTGTCGCGGCGCTGCCAGCGCGATCTGGGAATGTCATTCCTGGAGTGGCGGCAGCGATTGCGACTCGTGCGGGCGCTTTCGATGCTGGAGGAAGGATTGGCCGTGCAAGCGGTGGCCCTCGAGTTGGGCTACAGCACTTCATCCGCTTTTATCGCGATGTTCCATCGGTTAATGGGCGCAACGCCCGACGAGTTCCGCAAGCGTATCGTGCAGCGAGACGGCCAGCAGGGTCCGTATAATGACAGCCATGACTGATACCTCCTCCCCTTCCACCCGTACGCCTTCGGACCCAACGGACGCGATTTCGGCTCGCGTGCGCATAGAGCGCGAATCGCGGGGTTGGTCAATGGGTGACCTTGCTGAGCGCGCCGGCGTGTCGAAAGCCATGATCAGCAAGATCGAGCGTGGCGAGGCGAGTCCAACCGCAACGGTCTTGGGCCGGCTCTCCGGGGCGTTTGGCCTGCAACTTTCGATGTTGCTGGCACTGGCCGAACAGGCGGGTGACCGCCTTTGCCGCGCTGCGGATCAGCCGGTTTGGACCGATCCTGAGACCGGCTATACCAGGCGTGCCGTGTCGCCGCGCAATGGAGGCATGCTAGAACTGGTGGAAATCATGCTCCCAGCCAACGTTCGGATTTCTTATCCCTCATCGGCCTTCATCTTTCAGCACCAGCAAATCTGGGTACTCCAGGGCAGCCTGGTGTTCGAGGAAGGCGAATTAGTGCACCGGCTGGAAGCCGGCGACTGTCTGCAACTCGGCCCTCCGGCACCTTGCACCTTTATCAATCCTGGCAACAAGCCCTGCATCTATCTCGTGGCGTTGGTCAAGCGCTAAGGTAGCAAGTTGATTGGGCGAATGTTTCAACAACTCGCCCATGATCCCTTCATCACGCTGGCCGTAGAACCTGTGGAATCGTGCGCGGAAAGCCGTCGAACAGGTAATCTGCTTCGCAGTCGTCCTGCTTAAGGCGGTCCTTCACCAGGCCGACAATGAGGTCATCTGACACCAGTGCACCGGCGCCCATATCACCTTCTTGGCTTCGATGCCCGAGGGCGTGTCCGCCTTCACCGCGGCGGGCCGCATGTCACCGGTAGAGATCTGCGGAATGCCAAATCTCTCGCAGATAAACTCTGTCTGCGTGCCTTTACCAGCGCACCTAGCAGAATTAGCGCATTCTTGCCTCATTGTTTATGGCCATCTGTTGATGAGGCCTCTTTCAACTGGCACGCTCAAACTTGCCGATCGCGCGTCGCCTTCCGGAACTCTTTCGCACTTCCGAGGTTTCCTTGGTCGGACTCAGTGACCGCAACTGTCCGATGAACGCTTGGCTGACGGCATCAAGAGGACCGCGAGATTTTTCGAGCTTGGAGCCCAGCACAGCGCCTTCCCACGCATACCAGAACAACCTCGCAAGGCCTTTAGTGTCTACGGCGGCGGAAAGCTGACCTGTATGCTGAGCCTCTTCCAAGCATGCTTGCACACGTGACTGCCATCCTTGAACGGTCGACAGCAGCACCTCGCGGAATGTCTCGTCCAGAGCTGCAAGTTCCTGCCCTAGATTGCCGACAAGACACCCGCGCCGAAACTCATACCGCTCCATCCCGGCGGTTGCTTCATCCATAAACGCCTTAACGCGCTCAATAGGCTCCACCGACGTATCGGACAGAATGCGATCAAGCTTCTTGTTGAAGTACTCCGCATACCGTTCAATCACCTGCACCGTGTATGCGTCCTTGCTGCCAAAGTAATAGGCAAATGACCCTTTGGGGACGCCTGCAGCCGCAACGATTTCATCGATCGGTGTGTTATAGAATCCTTTCTCCGTAAAGACGGCCACGCCGATTCGAAGCAGGTCCTCGCGCTTGTTCCCATCGCGGGTACGACTTTGTCCCGTCGATCGCTTAGTCTTCTCGGTCAATGTGGCTCTCCTACACAGGGTGAACTACTTCATCGAATGCACTGACAATCGCAGTCCCATCCTATGCATTTTTGGCTGACTGGTCAACTAGGTCGCCCTGCGACTTCCGGCTCCCTGCGGAGAACTGCGCGGAAAGCGCCTTACATGCCGCTTTCTAGCCAGGCTGTCGGCGCAGTCCCGGATAGATGAGGCGTCGCAGGAATACCAATCCCACTATCGGGCCTGGCAATAGCAGCCAGGCAACGTCCGGTCCCAACTCACCTACCATTCCCACTACCATATTGATCGGCAGCACCGTAACGAGAAAGCCGATGCTGTTCTGGATGGCAAGAGCACTACCTAGCAAGTGCGGTGGACACGCCTGCGCCGACAAGGCGGAGAACTGGGCAGAGTCAGCGATCACCGAGACGCCCCATATCAGCAGGATGACAATGCAGAGTGCGACGGTCCCATGATGAGCGGCGATCGGAAAGACCAGGCACATCGCTCCCGATAGCGCCAGCGCAGTGGCGGCAACACGCGCACTCCCAAACCGCTGGCTCATCATTCCGGCGGCGACACAACCCAGTGCACCCGAGGCAATCACGACGAACGTTACAAGCGACGCCGCTCCCTTTGCGTCGACGCCGCCAATGCCAAGAACATGCGCGACAAGGAACGGCGCGACCGCCCAGAATGCATAGAGTTCCCACATATGGCCAAAATAGCCCATTGCAGCGGAGCGAAACGCGGGCTCCCGGAACACCGTTAAGGCGGTCCCCCAGGAATTTCGCCGTGGCGCCGATGCGCTTCGCAAGTGTGGACCGTCACCAAGGGCCGCGATCACTGCACCGCCGACTAATGCAAGCACCGACGACGTTAGGACAACCGCTTGCCAGGACCACGAGGCCCCAACAGCCCGCACGCCGTGCGGTAATGCTGTGCCCATCGTCAGCATCGCAACCAGAAGTCCCAGTGTCTTGCCTGCATTTCCCTTGGACCACGAAATCACCATCTTCATGCCCAGTGGATAAATGCCGGCCAGACATACGCCGACTGCACCACGAACAAGGAGCGCCTGGCTAAATGAGATCGGTGCTAACGCAAAGACCGCGTTAAACGCTGCGCCCAGGACACTGGCTATCCAGAAGATTCGGCTTGCCGGAAACCGGTCTGCCAGACCGGAAGTGGCGAGCAGAAGTGTTCCCGCGATGAAGCCGAGCTGTACGGCACTCGTCAACTGCGCGAGTTCTGGTGTGGAGATGCCCCATGCGTGCGCAAGGCTCTCCGCCGCGCTATTGGGGCTGAACCACAAGGAAGTGCCAAGAAGCTGGGCTACGACGATAACGCCGATGGGAAAGCGAGACAGCTTCATTTACTCTTCTTCAAAGCGTTCAGCGCGCCAAGCTAGCGCCGCCTTCAGCCCGTCATTTCGGGCGATGTCCATAAACTTCACCTTGTCGGGTGAACCGTGCGACTCGATACTGTGGTCGATATCCAAGGCCGCGGCCAGCGCTGTCTCTATACCCTGGATGTCATACGTGCGCTGGATGGCCTTCTTGGTCTGCTGCACGAGATCCGGGTCCATCTTCGCGATATTTCGAGCAATGCGTAAGGCAGATTTCAGATGCTCGCCAGGCGGGACGACCTCGCTAACCAGCCCCATTTCCATGGCAAGTTTTGCTCCCACACGATCCTGACCGCTCAAGATGATCCGCTTCGCGTGCTTCGGCGATGTCATCCAAGGCAAGAGCATGGTGACAATTCCGGCTCCAAAACGCAGCTCTGGCTCCCCAAAGAAAGAATCCTCTGAGGCAATGGTCATGTCACAGGCAAGCGCCATCTCAAAAGCCCCAGCGACACAGGGACCGTGCACGGCAGCGATGGTCGGCTTCGGACTGCGCCAGAACCGCATTGTCGCTGTAAAGTCCAGATCTAGGATCTCTCTCCAGACCTGAGGGCCTTGTGGTCGTCGATCCATCTGGTCCTTCAGATCGAAGCCCGAAGAGAATCCGTTCCCTGCCCCCGTGAGAACGATCACTCGGACGCGCTCCTCAGCCTCCAGGTGCGTCATTGCATCGCAGATTTCCAGAAGCATATCTTTGGACAGCGCGTTAAGGCGCTGCGGGCGATTGAGCTGGAGAACGGCCACACCATCATCGCCGACTTCAACCTGAATGGACTCAAAGGGGTTCATCGTTTTCATGATGTAAGGTAAATGGACGGCAGAGCTTATGCCTTCCAGAAAGGCAAGGGAGCGACCGATTGTGTTGCCAGCCATTTGGCAAGCTGGCCGCGATCGACCTTGCCAGTCCTCCCAGTGGGCAACTCGGTACCGACGAAGCAAGCGTCAGGATGCTTAAATTTCTCCAGGATCTTGGTCAGCTCAGCTCGCACCAGAAGGGCATCAATCTCGCCACCAGCCTTCGGTACCAGCAACGCCTGAATTCTCTGTCCCATCACAGGATCGGAGGTGCCAGTTACCAGGGCCGCTGCGACACCGGGACAGCGAGTAAGGGCCCGTTCCACCTCCACTGGCGTAACCTTGTTGCCCCCGCGAACAATAACGTCCTTCAGACGGCCGACTATCGATACGTAGCCATCGCTGTGACGGACGGCCAGATCGCCGGTGCGAAACCAGCCATCCTCGAAGGCAGCCTTGGACAACTCTTCATCTCCCAGATAGCCACTCATCAAATACGGCGAGCGGAGTTGCAGTTCTCCTGGCCCTTCTTCGTCATCCGCAGCCGATACAACTCGATACTCGATTCCGGGAAACGGCTGACCGATCGTGCCCTCATGTGTGTCGAAATCGCGAGGCTGAAGCACGAAGTCACAGGTGGAAGTCTCCGTCAGGCCATAGATGTCGAAGAGCGCAGCCGGGTGAATGAAGGCGCGGAGCGACTGTGAAAGGTCCTTGCCCAGCGGTTCACCGCCGATCACGACTGAACGCAGGCGAGCAACCGCTTGCAGGTTGGCCTTCGCATTCGCAAGCTCTCCTTCACTGAGGGCGCTAAAAGTTGCACGCACCATGGTCGGGACCACTCCAAGGAAGGAGACACCCTCGCGGGCTAGGGATTCCACAAAATCGGCTGGCGAGAACTTCGCTTGCGTGAGTAACCGCCCTCCGGCCAGCAGCGTCAGTAGCGATACCCAGATACCAAAGCTGAACGTGTTGTTCAGCACAAGCATTGTCACGTCGTCGGACTGGATGGACAGTAGCCGCTGGTTCTGATCCAGTTTGCCAGAGAACGCCGCATGTGAAAGCACCGCGGCCTTCGGCAATCCGGTCGATCCGGAGGTAAAAATGATCAGAGCACCGTCCTCCAAGTTCTGGCGCCGGCTTGCATCACTTGCCAGTTCACCCTGAACACGTAGCGCCTTCAGCGGTTCGACTTCGTCCAGGAGATCGACGCAAAGTTGGCAATCGGCCTTTGCCTGCATAGCGGACACGACTGCATCCGGCGTCGTGCGATGCACTGGTGCGACAACACCACCAGCAAGCCATACCCCGAGGAACGCAACGAAATCTAGCGGATGGTTGGAACATTTGACCATGACCGGTTCATGCTCGATCAGACCAAACTCGGTCAAGTGCTTCGCGATCTGGCGCGATCGATCCAGCCACTCCGAGTACGTCAATTTTACGCCCTCACCGGTGAGTGCAACCCGATCACTATAGGTGCTTGCGGCTTGTTCAAGGCGAGTTGCGAGGATGTTCTGCTTCATTGCTTCACCATGTGTTTTGGGTTGGTGCGACGTCGAAAATCGAGAGACGCTCGACGTCGCAAGTCGATGCCGGTCCGCCGCTTAACCGTGAGGGAACATGAGCAGGACGCCGCCCATAACCGTGCACATTACAAAGAAGATAATTAGCGTGTAACCCATAACGCGACCCAGGCCTACTCCGGCGATCGCGAGCAAGGGGATCGCCCACATCGGTTGAATCATGTCGGCGGCACCTTCCCCCAATGCCACCGCGATGGCTACTGCGCCGGGGGGAACACCAAGGCTTGTTGCAGCGGGTACCGCGAAGGGGGCTTGCACGACCCAGTGCCCGCCCGCACTAGGGACAAATACGCTGATGATGAGTGAAGAGATGAATGTCCAGAACGACAGGGTCTGACCAGAGGAATACTGGACGAACAGTTCGGACATCCAGTCAGCCAACCCGGTGGCCGACATGATTCCCATGATGCCGCCATAGAGGGGGAATTGCAGCAGAATCGGCCCAGCCACCCGGGCAGCATTGTTGACGGCCTTGAGGTACGCACGGGGCGTCCAGTGCATCAACAGGCCAAGCAGAAGGAAGATCAGGACAAGCATATTCAGATCGAGCTTGAATGCGCCTGAGGCGACCTTCATGCCGATATACCAGGCGCCCGTGCCTACCAGAATGATGTTGACGATCCAACTGTGATTCAGCCAGCCTGCGATCGTTGCAGGGGCTGGTGCATCCTCAGCGATCGCATCCTCTTTCTTCAGTTTCTCCGGATCCGCGGGTACGGCTTCCTTCGCGCTCGGCATCATCAACCAGAACACAAATGGGATGATCACGGACAGCAACAGAAGCGGCAGGTAGTTTAAGGGAGACAACAGGAAATCCTTCATGGGAAGGATGTTCCCGGTCAGCTTTTCGATGATGTTCATCGGCGAGCCACTGCTTGCGCTCAGCAGCGCAATGGAACTCGAGATTCCGCAAACGTAGAAGGACCAGCCAGCGTAGGCTGCTGCCACGAGCCAAGCGAAGTCTACCCTGACGCGTTTTGCCACCTCGCGTGCAAAGAGCGCTGTAACGACCAAGCCGAACGCCCAGTTGAGCAGCGTACTGATCAACGAGACGAAGAACGTGAGGACCATGGCTCCCGCTGGCGAGGTCGCCAGGTCTGCGGTCGCAGAGAGCAGCTTCGAGACGGGCTTGGAGGTGGACAGCGCGTGGCCGGTCACCAGCGTAAGCGCTACGAGAAATGCAAAGCTCGCGATCTTAAAGACGCCGTCGTACCACCCCGTCAAAATCTCCGAAGGCGCACCTTTCGGAGCGATGGCATACGCCAGCACACAGGTGAACCCCGTGAGCAGAACCGCGATAACAAAGGGATCTGGCATGACCTGCTCTACCAGGCGCACGCACAACCGGCTCAGACGCCGGATAACACTGCCACCGACGATCGCTTCAGATTCCGTCGGCACTCCGTGTGAATTCGAATCGGAAAAGTCCATCGCTTGTCTCCAATAGCGCTATAGACATACATACCCCGTCATGCAAGGGCGCCCGTGCCAGTTGACTGGTCATCTAGTTTGCTAAGAAGTGGCTGCCCGGGCTTCAGCCAAGGCTCCACTCATGGGACTTCAATCCCCGGCGTGGCCGGATAATTCAGGTGGAGAAGTTCGCTCGCCCATCTCGACAAGGCCCTTGCTGGTGACCCCGCGCACTGGACGATGAAGACGAGGTACATGGCTACCTCCCGTGGCTGTGATTGTCTGCCTGCGTATGACGCTGGCGGCATTGGCCGGCACAGATATAACTAGGCGTTTACCTCGACAAGAACGCGGCCCTTCAGCTTGCCATCAAGCATGCGGTCCGCAGCATTCTTGACGTCCTCAAGGGATACAGAAGTAGCAGAAATGCCTTCAAGCATTTCGAAAGGCAGATCGCTGACCACACGGCTCCAGGTGGAAATCCGATCCTGTGTGGGCAGCATCACCGAATCCACCCCAATGAGATTTACGTTGCGCAGAATGAATGGCATTACGGTAGTCGGTAGGTCTGCACCGCCCGCGAGGCCGCAAGCCGCCACCACGCCGCCATACTGCATTTCGGCAAGGACACGAGCCAGGACCTTGGAGCCGACGGTATCGATCGCGGCAGCCCATCGCTGCCCTTCCAGCGGCCGAGGCGAGTTTGCCCACTGCGGGCCATCCGCGAACTCGGCAGCGCCGAGCGTGGCGACA
The DNA here is from genome assembly GCF_004353535.1 of Cupriavidus sp. L7L. Lineage (NCBI taxonomy): Bacteria > Pseudomonadati > Pseudomonadota > Betaproteobacteria > Burkholderiales > Burkholderiaceae > Cupriavidus > Cupriavidus sp. L7L. Next base: position 58,366 of record NZ_SMNY01000034.1, on the reverse strand, counting down.
TAGTCATGCTTCGCCGGATCGCCAGTCAGAGCAGCGACCTGGTAGCCCAGCTTCTTCAGAATCGCGACCGCGACACTGCCTACGCCTCCGGCCGCACCAGTCACGAGCACCGTGCCAATATCCGGCCTAACGCCTGCGCGTTCGAGCGCATTCACGCACAGCATGGCAGTAAATCCTGCCGTCCCCACCATCATCGCCTGCCGCGTAGTAATCCCCTCCGGCAGCGGGACAAGCCACTCACTCTTTACTCGTTGGTACTGTGAGTAGCCTCCCCAGTACTTTTCACCGACGCTCCACCCCGTAAGAACTACCTTCGTGCCAGCCCTGAATTGAGGGTTGGATGACTCAACAACGGTTCCGGAAAAATCAATACCGGGTACGAGCGGCCATGACTTCACGATCTTGCCGCGGCCGGTCACAGCCAGCGCATCCTTAAAGTTGAGGGTGGAGTACTCAACTTTCACAAGCGTGTCTTCGCTGGGCAGCGCATCGACGGTAAGGTTTTCGACGGTGGCCACGGTCTTCGCATCCTCCTCGCGAAGCACCATTGCGCGGAATTGGTCAATGCTCATGGGTAAATCCTCTTGGGTAGGCCCTCTTTTGAGAGCCGTTGCATAAAAACGGCTGACCTCGAAGCAAGTTCAGTTGTGTCGTTGGGCTTTGCCACACGGCGCCACATCTAACTAGACGGCCAGTCAACTATAAGGAGCCAATCGCCCACCGTCAAGGAAGGACCAACGAGGGTTTACGCCAGTCTCGGCGCCAGCTCGAAAGGAGCCAAGCAGTCTCGTGACACGGTTGCTTGCACAGCCCCGACTCAGCGGGGACTACGGCGAAGCAACAGAAAGCCCAAGATTCCCACGATCGGGCCTGGCAGAAGGATCCAGGAAGTTCTCATCCCCAGATCGCCGAGCAATGTGGACACAAGGGCAATGGAACCCACCGTCAACGCGAATCCGATCGAGTTTTGAATCGCGAGCGCTCCGCCGACCAGCGCCGGCGGGCATGCCTTGGCAGCGAGCGCTGAAAACTGTGGCGAGTCCGCCACGACTGCTGCCCCCCAAATCAAAAAGAAGAGCAACAACCAACCTGGCGATAGCGACTCCGCTGCAAATGGCAGGAGGAGGCAGCACGCGCCGGATATCGCGAGCGCACTGAGCGCAACGTGGGCACTGCCTACCCAACGTGTCAGCAAGCCGCCGAAGACGCATCCGACGGCGCCAACACCAGTAATGGAGAACGCCAGCGCTGAGACTCCTTGGACTTCGAAGAGCGAAGGCAGGGACGAGCGAGCAACAAGCATGGGTAGTACCGTCCAAAACGCATAGAGCTCCCACATGTGGCCGAAATAGCCGACCGCTACCGCTCGGAACTGGCGATCGCGAAAAGCATGCAACGGATTGCCCGGATTCGGGCCCTCCTGGCGGCGCACGGGCAAGTGCGATCCGTTGCCCAAGTGGATGACCATTGCTGCCGCAATACATGCTAGAAACGACGAACCAGCCATGACGTACTGCCAGGGCCATTGCGCGGCAACGATGCGCAAGCCATGCGGTAGCGCAGTCCCTAACGTCAGCATGCCCACCAGCAATGCAAGCGCCGCCCCTGCTCTCTCCGGGGCCCAGCTAATAATCAGCTTCATCCCGATCGGATAGATGCCAGCAAGACACACGCCCACAGCGAACCTAAGTCCGATCGCAGCGGAGAAATCTCCCGAAAGACACGCAAACCACGCATTGAAGGCGGCGCCAAGCAGCGCCGAAAGGCAAAAGATTCGGCTCGCGGAGAACCTGTCCGCGAGTCCAAATAGGGCGAATACCAGAGTTCCCAAAATGAAGCCGCTCTGAACCGCCGCCGTGAGCATGCCAATATTTGCGGCCGTCAGCCCCCAAGTCCGTGCAAGATCGTCGGCGGCGCTGTTGGCGCTGAACCAGAGCGAGGTCCCGAACAATTGCGCGGCGGCTATTGTCATTACAGGGTCGAGACGGAGCGATCGCGACTTCAGAGCGGTATTTGAGGACTGAACCATATTCTGGGAATGTATTCTGCGCTGGTACCGGAGCGTCCGCGGGATTAGCCAGCGCAAAATCTTTGATCTGTGAGGGGGCGATGGGGAAGACGTCTGCGCTACTGCTTCCGTGCACCATCCGGGTCACTGCGGTGGTCGATGTTAAGTTGCATGAAAACTAGGTCGAGCCACTTGCCGAACTTCGTGCCAACCTCCTTCATCAGGCCAACCTGCTCGAAGCCCAGCTTTTCATGTAGCCGGATCGAGCTCGCATTTCCCGCTTCGATGGCGCCTACCATGATGTGTTTGCCCAATTCATCCGCACGCTCAATGAGAGCTTTCATCAGCGAGCCGGCAATACCCTTGCCACGCTGGTCGGTTCGCACATACACCGAGTGCTCCACGGTATGACGATATCCATCAAATGCGCGCCAATCACCAAACGACGCATAGCCGACTACGACACCCTTCTCGTCCTGCGCTACAAGCACCGGGTAACCAGCTTTGCGACGCGCCGCCAACCAGTCGACACGGTTTCCGACATCGACAAGGACCTCGTTCCAGATGGCGGTAGTATTTTCCACCGCATCGTTGTAGATCGCACACACAGCCTCCATGTCTTCTGGCGCAGCGTCGCGAATCGTGATTTCTGTCATTCTTTACACCTTCAAATGTCGTTGCTCTTCTTCGGTTGTTTCCCATCGCCGTCACGGCATCGGGCCACTACGCGACTGTCGGAACCAGATGGGCTACTGCACGGGGAGCAAGATGTCTTGCCGCCTCCGCAGAAATTCCCCCACGCAAGCCAGCAAGTCGCCCGACCGTCTGAAAACAAGCATCCGCCACCTCCTCCCCTTTGGCAATCAAATGCTTCGCGAAGAATGCATGCACCGGTTCCTCCGGGCGGAAATTGTGTGGCGTCAGGACCATCGAGAATACAGGTGTGTCCGTCTCGAGTTGGACACGCATCAGAGCGTCCACGACGGTCTGTGCTACGAACTCGTGCCGATAGATACCCCCGTCAACAACGAGCGCGCCTCCAATGACGGCTGCATAGTCACCGCGCGCTGCGAGCCGTTTGGCAAACAGCGGAATCTCGAACGCGCCTGGTACATCGAAGAAGTCGATTGTTTCCTTCGACACTCCGATCTCACCCATGCGACGCAGGAATCCCTCGCGTGCATTCTCAAGCAAATCCTTATGCCACTCCGCCTGAATGAACGCCACACGCGATTCGCGGGAAAAAATGCATGTCTTCATAACAACCTCCTGGCGGAGACATCGCCTCCGCCACAACATCAACCCAACCGCTATTGGGAAACGGTAGCCGTCAGACTCTGACGCGCGCTCCGCCGAGTCAGCAGCGTGACGATGACTAACGTCACGATATTTAGCACCAGCGCTACTACGCCGACATTCACATCCTTCAGGGCATTCGGCAGGAACGGGAACAGCGATGCCACCGACTGCTTGGTCAAGGAAACCCACGCGACGGTCGCCTCTCCGACAGCGATGCTGGCTATCGCCGCAACAGGCGTCACTGGATTGTTCCGCAGAAGGCTCATCAGCAGCACGGGGAACAACTGCGTCACAAACGCATAGGCCATTAGAAGCAATGCCACAATCGTCTTCCCACCTTGCAGCGCAAAGAACAGGCCCACTGCCATGATGCAAGGGGCCATCCATTTACTCAGTTTCACAATCTCAGCGCTGCTGGACGATGGTCGCAACGGGCGATAGACATTGTTGGCAAGCAACGTGGCCGACGTCATCAGAATCATGGATCCGGGTACGATCGCGGTGAGAACGCCTGCCGCTCCGATGACCCCCACAAACCAAGGATCAAACGTCTGGAGTGAGATCTTCAACAACGCCAGATCAATGTCGCTTCCCTTGAGCCCCGGAATCTGCAGAACGGCAGTAAATCCGACGAAGAAGATGAACAGGAGCATCAACTGGTAGATCGGCAGGACATAGGCATTCTTGCGCAGGACCACATCGTTCTTTGCCGTGTAGGTCGCCATGAACATGTGGGGCCACATGTAAAATCCGAGCGCTGAGAGCAGAACAGTTGAGACCAACCACACCGGACTTTCGCCCGATTCGCGCAGGGCAAGGAAGCCAGGCTTCGCTGCCTCGATGTCGGTGAACATCTGCCCCACTCCACCGTGGTAGTGGAACGGCAGATACAAGCCCAGGAACACGGCGACAAACATCACCAGAATGTCCTTGACCACCGATGTCCAGGCGGATCCGTGTACGCCGGAGATGGCCACGTACGACGCGACCACAATAGCGCCGATCCACATCCCATGATTCGAATCGATGGCGCCGTAGGATGCGACACTAACAATGATGCCGAGTCCCTTGAGTTGCAGCACGAGGTAAGGCATCAGCGCGACGATGCCAACTACCGCTACCAAGATACCCAAAGCGCGGCTTCCATACTTCGATGCAAAGAAGTCGGACTGTGAAATGAGATTCTTCTCTTTAGCATAGCGCCAGATCGGTGGCAGCAGCCAGTACGACAGCACGAAGCAAAGACTTCCGTATCCCAACATGTAATAGGCCGGTCCACCATGACCGTAGGCATAACCGCTAGCACCGAGAAAGACAAACGTCGTGTAGATTTCGCCAGCCATCAACAAAAACACGATCGCAGTACCAAATCCACGACCGCCTACAGCCCACTCCTCCAGACTCATCTTCTTGCCGCGCCTAGCCAGTAAGCCAAGCGCCAGTGCTAGGGCAATGGCGCCAAAAATGAAGAAAAGCGCGCTATTCATACGTGCTCCTTGCCAGACGCCCCGCGATCCGCTTGGGTCTTACTATCGAAATGGAAAATGGTTGCCATCATGACGGAGGTAAGTACGAGGTTGAGCGCAAGCCAGCCAAGCAGAAATGGCATGCCAAGAATTAGAGGGGTCACACGGTTCAGAAAGAACGGGCCAATCAGCACGCCTACGGTTGGTAGCAGGGCTAGTAGGTGGATGGGGCGCATCGGCATCTCCTTAGTGGCAAAAAAGTGGCGTCCTGCCCTCAGAACTGGCAATTGGAACTGCTACCACTTTGACGGGCGGGACTGGGCGGGTAGTTGTTGTGCTTATTAGAGTTATGCTGGTGTTCGTCGCTCTTAGGCGTCGGTCATCAGATGTGAAATGCTTTTCACGTTCGTGTAGCACTCGAGCCCTTCGGTACCTCCTTCGCGTCCGTAACCGCTTTCCTTCATACCTCCAAAGGGAGTCTCCGACACGGCCGAAGTAAGGTGATTAATCGCGAGGTTGCCAAGCTCCAGTTCGTCACCAAGTCGATAGGCGGTTGCCGCTGAGCGCGTGAAGGCGTAGCCGGCGAGGCCATAAGGCAGGCTGTTGGCACGCTCGATGGCTTCTTCGAGGGATTCGACAGGGGCGACAAGGCTCAGAGGCCCAAACGGTTCTTCATACATCGCACGTGCGGTGGGTGGGACGTCCGCTAGTGCAGTGAACGGGAACATGTATCCTGCCCCCGGCAACTGCTCACCGCCGCAGAGCAGTCGAGCGCCCTGCTTAATGGCGTCCTGCACCATTTCGCCGAGACTCGCAAGACGCCGCTCATTCGCGACAGGTCCAATATCGCTGCTGGACTCTAGGGCGTGCCCCACTCGGATCTTCGCACCGTAACGCGCAAATGCCTCGACGAACTTGTCGTAGACTTTCCGATGGACGAAGAAGCGAGTGGGAGCAACACAGACCTGTCCGGCGTTGTTCAGCTTGCCTTTGACACATGCAAGGGCCGCCGAATCGGGATCCGCATCCTCGCAGACGATGACCGGAGCGTGACCACCCAGTTCGAGAATCGCCGGCTTCATGTACTGGGCCGTCAAGCCTGCCAGGTGTTTCCCGACCGGCGTGGATCCGGTGAACGTGACGGCACGGACGACCGGACTTGCAATCAGATACGACGAGATCATCCCAGGGTCGCCGAATACCAGATTCAGTACACCGGGTGGCAGTCCGGCGTCACGGAAGGCTTCTGCCAGCAGCACAGCTCCAGCGGGCGTTTCCTCGGCCGCCTTAAGAATGATCGAACAGCCAGCCGCCAATGCCCCACCCACCTTGCGAGCGGGTGAACTCATCGGGAAATTCCACGGCGTGAATGCCGCAATCACGCCGATGGGCTCCCGAATCACGGTATGCCGCATCGGCGGCTCTGCCGGAATCACGCGGCCGTACAGCCGCTTGCCTTCATTGGCATCCCAGGTCATCAGATCACAACCTCGTAGTACCTCGGCTCGCGCCTGCGCCAAGGTCTTGCCTTGTTCCAGGGAGATTGCCGTTGCAATGGGCTCGACACGTTTGCGAATCAAGTCGATCGCTTTCAGCATGATCTCGGTGCGTCGCGCAGGAGACGTGCGACGCCACACTTTCAGGCCTTCAGCCGCCGCAGACAGGGCCGCATCGAGATCCGCCGTAGTCGCCATTGGCACCGTGCCAATGGTTGTCTCGTCAGAAGGGTTGATAACTGGGCGACCGGGCGCAGTGCGCCACTTGTCGCCAATCAGCATTCGAATTTCCGGATAGGAAGTCATGTGCATGGCCTGCTGGGGAAAAGTGAGTGGTCGATGCCGTTCCGTCGCTTGCGAAGGGTCGCCAGCAAAACTTGGTGCGCTTCAATAAGCGTTTGCAGTTGGCACGGACGAGCGTGTCCGACATGGGCGCATAGCGCCCATGTGCGACCTGATGTTTCGGGATTTTTGTAGCTGGACTTAGGCGGCTACGGCGACCTTCGCAACCGGCGCTTCAACACTATGGAAGTTCCGCGCAAAGTAGATCAATGCGTCGCGATCATTGTTGGTCCGCACAGCCTTGATTTCGCAGAGAAACATCGTGTGCGTTCCAACGTCCGTCATAGAGGTGACTTGGCAGTCCAGGGCACTAACAGTTCCGGCGATCACGGGGGCGCCTGTTACCAGGCGATCCCATTCCACACCGGCAAACCGCTCCTCGATCGAGACGCTCTTGCTTGAGAATCGAATCGCTGCATCCTGCTGGCCCGCCGCGAGGACATTGACGCAAAGGCAGCCGTTCTCACGCACAACCTCGTTGTTTTTGCTGCCGCGATTGATACAGACAAGGAGAGTCGGCGGCTCGTCGGTGATGCCGCAAACTGCCGACACTGTGCAGCCCGCCAGGCCGCTTTCTCCATTACTGGTGATAATGTTGACCGCGGCCCCCAGCCCGGCCATAGCTTCTCGGAACGATGATTTGTCTACCATAGTGTTCCCCTTTGCTTGGGACCTCTCAAACGGTTAATGGGGTGCTGCGCGGCTTAGCACGCGGCATTGCGAGCCTTTGCTGCGGCATGGGTTGCCGGCAGTCTGGCCTGACCGAACAACTTTTCGCGGTATGTACCTTCGCGATACGCCGTCTTGTACACGCCGCGCTCTTGCAGAATCGGAACCAGCAGATCAATGACGTCGTCAAGGCATTCCGGAGCGACCGTGCGCGAGAGGTTGAAGCCGGCTACACCGGTTTCGGTGGTCCACTCGATCATCAAGTCTGCAATCTGTTCAGCAGAGCCAACCCACGGCGCCTGACGGCTGCCCAGCGGCATCTGTTCGAGCAGTTTGCGCAGTGTCCATTGCGGGCCAGCACTGCGAGTCATGGCTTCGACGTTAGAGACGATTGCCTGGCTCTTGGTCACGTCGATCGGCTCGTCGAGGTCGTAGCGGGAGAAGTCGATGCCAAGCGAACTCGCTGCGTGCGCCAGCGCGCCCTCCGAACTCACATATCGCTTGTATTCCTCATACTTTTCTTGCGCTTCCTTTTCGGTCCGGCCGATGATTAGCGTTGCGCCCAGAAATGCCTTGACGTCATCCGCACTGCGACCGAAGGCCACAGCTTTTGCACGGATATCGTCAACGATGGACTTCACGCCATCCTTCTTCTGGCCATTCACGAAGACGCACTCAGCGTGCGTCGCGGCAAACTGCCTGCCTCGCGTCGACGAGCCTGCTTGATAAAGCACCGGTGTCCGTTGCGGCGAGGGGGCGCACAGATGCATTGCATCCACTTTGTATTGACGGCCGTGGTGGTGAATCACACGGACTTTCGTTGGGTCTGCGTAGATGCCTTTGACCTTGTCGTTGATGACCGCGTCATCATCCCAACTCCCTTCCCAGAGCTTGTAAACCAGTTCCAAGTACTCGTCAGCCAGGTCGTAACGGTCATCGTGAGCAACCTGCCCGTCGAGCCCGATGGCCCGCGCAGCGCTGTCCAGATAGCCCGTCACGATGTTCCAGCCGATGCGTCCACCTGTCAGATGGTCAAGCGTCGACATACGGCGGGCAAACAGAAACGGCTGTTCGTACGTAAGGTTGGCCGTGACGCCGAAGCCAAGATTGCGTGTGACCGCAGCCATTGCCGGAATTACCAGCATCGGATCGTTTACCGGCACCTGCACGGCATTTCGGACAGCCGCGTCGGCATTACCACCGAAGACGTCATAGACGCCGACAACATCTGCGAAGAAGATGCCATCGAACAGCCCGCGCTCGAGTTTCTTGGCGTAGTCCACCCAATATTGAACTTCGCTGTAGCGGGTTGATTCATCCCGGGGATGGGTCCACAGCCCCTGCTGAATATGACCCACACAATTCATGTCAAAGGCGTTCAGGTGAATTTCACGGCTCATTTCTGTTTCCAGGTTTTCAAGAATGAAAGTGCGAAGGGGGCAACCCCGCCTTCATGTCGTTTACTATAGTAGACGATAGAACACGAAAAAAGACTTTTTGGACTGGGGTAAACACTAGGTTCAGGTATGCCCAACGCCGACGCGTACCTGTTCTGTTTTGGTGCCAACGGGCCGAGGCCGCCGCCTGCGCGCCCGTAACTGAGCGCGCATCACCCGTTATCTGAGCCACGGTCTTGTCAAGGACGCCGTCGCTGCAATGCCGACGGGCTGGCGCGGGGGTGGTGGCCGTCGGCCGGGACGCACGCAGGCCGTACAGCTAGAGCACGGTCAACACCAGGGGCAGCGTGCCGCGTGCAGGCGTGCCGCGGCAGCAAAACGCGCCCATGGTCGCCGGGGATCGAGCTGGTGCTTGGAGGTGACCGACAAGGGCAGCAAGGCCCGGCTGGTGCCGGCGACTGACGAATTGATTGCCGAACTAGCGCGCTACCGCCGGGCCCACGAGTTGCCGGCCTCCCCCGCAGTTCGGGAAGAAGCATCCACTGGTGCTGCCGGTGATTGGAAGCAGCGAGAAAGCGCTGTCACGCGTGCTTTGCACCTGATCCTGAAGGAGGTGTTTGGCATGGCCGCGGAGCGCCTGCGGGCGCGCGGGCCGGAATGGAAGGCGCAATCCGCGGTGCTGGCCAGCGCCTCGGCGCACCGGCTGCGCCACACCGCCGGTTCGCACATGACCGACCACCAGGTCGACCTGCGCTACGTCAGGGATAACTTTGGGCATGCGTCGATCTCGACGACGAGCGGGTACCTGCACAGCGAGGAGGATGCACGCCATGAAGCCACGCAGGCGCGGCACCGGATCGGCTGGGGCACTAAGAAATGACGGGACGGCCGGCTATTTCGCGATCGTGAAGCTTAAGTTGCCCGCCGTGATGAAAGCTCGCGAATCAAGTTTGTAGTCAAAGTCTGGCGATTAATTGCATTTAATTCTGGGCAGCAGCTACGCGCCTTGTTGTTGAACATCGTGATTCGGGGGAGTGGAACGAAATTGGGGGAATGCGGCATGTAGTTTGGATAGGCGACAGTTTATCAAATGCTACATCACTGATTCTGTCGGAGCGGTAGAGATTCGCCTCCCCGCCCGCCTTTGGGTGACATGCACGAAGGCCGATCTGACGCCTTTCAAAAAGCATTGATCACCTTGTCATCTCACGAGTTCCCGCAAGCGATGCCGCACAACATGCAGTGCGCAGCAAGATCGAAGCGAATTGCTCTATCAGAGCTCTGTAGCCGGCCAAAGTCCGGAAGGATTGCGCAGCTAAGTCCTGCTTTCATTGATCAGCCGGTGGAGCACGGTGATTCGTAACCGTCCGACGGACAGCGTTCGTGACGACGGGGTTGCTTTCAGGCGGCGGTCGAGCGGATCTGCTCAGCCATGGCCCATGGCAGCAGTTGGCTAACGCGATTGACGGGGTGGTCGGCGATGCGCGCAATGACGTGGCGCAGGTAGGCCTCGGGGTCGAGGCCGTTCAACTTGGCTGAGGCCACCAGCGAATAGATAGCGGCACCGCGTTCGCCGCCACTGTCAGAGCCGAAGTGCAGGAAGTTCTTTCGGCCGAGGGCAACGGCCCGCAGCGCACGCTCCGCTGCGTTGTTATCGATCTCAACGCGACCGTCACTGGCATACAGGGTCAATGCCGACCACTGATTCAATGCATAGCCAATAGCCTTCGCGGTATCGCTTTTGGGCGACACCTTGCTGAGCGTCGAACGTAACCAGATCTCGAAGGCCTCCAGCAATGGACGCGCCCGTTCCTGTCGGACGCGCCTTCGCTCGTCGGGAGGCTTCCCGCGGATATCAGCCTCAATAGCGTAAAGTTCGCCGATCCGGCGCAGCGCCTCAGTGTTGACGTCGTTCCTGCGTGCCAAGTACAGATCGTGGAACTTTCGTCTCGCGTGAGCGACACATCCGGCCTCTTGCACCTCGCCGTCTCTGTAAATCGAGTTGTAGCCTGCGAATGCGTCAGCTTGCAGGATCCCCCTGAAGCCTTTCAGGTGGGCTTGCGGATATTCGCCTGACCGACTCGGGCTGTACGCAAACCATACGGCTGGCGCGTCCACTGAACCAGCGGGCCTGTCGTCACGTACATAGGTCCAGAGCCGTCCGGTCTTGGTCTTACCCTTCCCAGGTTCAAGTACTGGTACCGGCGTATCGTCAGCGTGGATCTTCGACGCCGCCATCACGTACTGCCGGATTGCATCGACCAGGGGGCGCAATAGTGCGCTGGCTTGTCCGACCCAATCGGCAAGTGTCGAGCGGCTCAACTCGACGCCATCCCGCGCGTATATCGCCGACTGCCGATACAGAGGGAGATGGTCGCAGAATTTTCCAACCAGGACATGGGCGAGCAGACCAGGACCAGGCATACCGCGATCAATGGGCCGGCTGGGCGCTGGTGCCTGTACGATGCAGTCACAGCAGGCACAGGCTTTCTTTGGTCGACGATGCCGGATCACTCGCCAGTGCCCCGGCACGTACTCGAGTTGCTCGGCGATGTCTTCGCCAAGCTCGTTGAGCGTTCCGCCGCACTGCGGACAGCACACATCGTCAGGTTGATGGACGAGATCTTCGCGCGGTAAATGATCAGGGAGGGCTCTGCGTCCAGTCGGCCTGGTCGCGTCCTTTGAGCGCTGCTCGCTTGCGTCGAGCACTCCGGCACCTTCGTCGGCCTGCAGATCCTCCAGACGTAATTCCAATTGTTCGATCTGGCGATCAATCTTCTCGGACTTGCGCCCGAACTGCATTCGTTGGAGCTTTGCGATCCACAGCTTCAGGCTCTCGATTTCCAGTGCTCGATCTGAGAGTGTCCTCTGAAGCGTCGCGACCGTGCCACGTAGATTTTCCACGTCGCTGTCGCGCTCGCGAAGCTCAGCTTCCCGCGCCAGAAGTAGGGCCTTCAAGGCGTCGATGTCGTCGGGAAGTGAAGCGTTACTGGAGGTCATGCAAGCAGTCTAGGCGCCAGCGTCACTCCCCACGTGTGTTGTCACAGACGTTTACAAAGCACTGCACGGACGGGCCGCATCGATGGGTTGCCGCCAGTCGAACCCCTCCAACAGAAGGCCAAGTTGCGCATTCGTCAGGGCCACCACGCCACCTTCGGCACGCGGCCAGGCGAACCTACCCCGTTCCAAACGTTTGGCGAACAGGCACAAGCCACCGTCCCGCCAGTACAGGCACTTGAGCAGATCACCACGTTTGCCCCTGAAGATAAAAACGTGGCCAGAGAATGGGTCTTTCTGCAGGACCATCTGTACTTTGGCAGCTAGGCCATCGAAACCACATCGCATGTCAGTAAATCCTGCAGCAACCCAGATCCGGGTGTTCGCCGGCGGCTCCATCATCAGCTCAGGCACTGCACCACCATACGCAGGGTTTCCGGATCGACTCGGCCTTCAATGCTCACCTGGCCCTTGGCTAGGTGCAATCGGATGACTCCTGCTGGCAACGCTTCCGGCCGCTCGCATGGCTTGCCCGTGAGCGACGCTTCGACTCCGGGGCCTCTGACTACAACGGGGAACAGAACTGGGGTGTCACCAACATGGGGGATCCCTAGTTGGCCTGCTCGAAGCATGCGACGCCACCGAAAGACCATGTTCACGTTTAGACCGTGTTCCAGCGCCAGCTTTGAAACCGAGACGCCTGGCACGCACGCAGCTTCTGCAAGCCTTTGCTTCAGTTCGATCGGATGATTGCGGCTGCCGCGTACGCGGCCACCACGCTTAGCCACAGTCTCCAAAGTAGTCTCCACCAGATTTTTGATGGGAACTACTCTGGATAGGTTCGACTCTCGCGTCTACACGGCCATCAGCGGACGCTTACGGTGATTCAACGGCAGCAATTTCCCAGGATTCATCAGGTTTCTTGGATCGAGCGCGCGCTTGATTTGCCACATCAAGTCCAGCTCCACCGGAGCTTTGTAACCTTCTAGGCTATCGCGCTTAGCCACACCAATACCGTGCTCTGCTGAGATCGATCCGTTCTCTGCGTGCGCTAGATCGTCGACTAAGTCAGACACGGGCTTGGACCACCGTGCCAGAAACTCCCGGGCGTCTTGATCCACTGGACGCAGTGGGTTGAAGTGCACGTTTCCGTCCCCTATATGGCCGTAGACGACCATACGCATAGCTGGCTCCAGCGACTGCACCTCTGCAGATGCCTTCTCGATAAACTGCGCGATGCGCGAGATTGGCACCGAGATATCGCACTTGATGCTGCCGCCGGCGTAACGCTGAGCATCCGAGATCTCTTCACGAATGCGCCAGAAAAGTTGTCCGTCGGCGAGGCTGGCGGCCACCGCCCCATCAACCACCCACCCATGCTCTAAGCCACGTTCAAGAAGCTCCATCATCGAGTTGTTCAAGTGCTCCTCTTCGGTGCCAGCCGTCAGCTCGATGAGCACCATCCAGTCGTACCGACCCTGCAGAGGCGACTGGACGCTGCCAAGATGGTTTAGCACCAGATCCAGGGCCGGCGCAGAAATCAGCTCAAAAGCCGTTACAGCCTCACCAGATAGCATACGTGCTTCGCTCAGCAGCTTCACGGCAGACGCTGGACACGGCACGGCGACGAACGCTGTCACGGTTGACCGCGGCTGCGGCATTAGCTTTAGCACTGCACCGGTGATGATCCCCAGCGTGCCTTCGGCACCAACAAACAGCTGCTTGAGGTCGTAGCCGGTGTTGTCCTTCCGCAGGCCTTTAAGAGATGAAAGGATGCGACCGTCAGGCAGCACCACCTCAAGGCCAAGCACAAGGTCGCGCATGCTGCCATAGCGGAGGACCGCAGTGCCGCCTGCGTTAGTCGACAAGTTGCCGCCGATCTGGCACGTCCCCTCCGAACCAATGCGCAGTGGAAATAATCGCTTTCGGTTCTCGGCCGCAGTCCGTGCCGCGGACAGCGTGACTCCGGCTTGCACCGTCATCGTGTCATTGATGGTGTCCACAGCAAGCACGCGGTTCATCTTGCGTAAGCTAATCACCACCGCTGTGGCGCTGTCGTCGGGCACGGCACCTCCCATCAGCGATGTATTGCCGCCTTGGGGGACCATCGGAATTCCATGCGCGTGGCACCAGGCAACGACCTGGCTCACCTGCGCGGTGGTGGTGGGCATGACCACTACTTGCGCCTTGCCGCGATACGCGCCGCGGTAGTCAGTGACGAATGGCTCGACGTCCGCTTCGTTTGCCAGGCAGCCGGCACTGCCGACGATGTCGCTGAGTGCCTCAAGCACTGCGGTTTGGGTCTCCACTGCGTTCAGTCTCCGTTGCAAAATGAAAGGACACACCTAGCGCACTGCACGCGCACTCAGAACTTCTGGCGCACGCCCACGGCAACACCGAACATGCCCCGCTGCCCCGCAGTCGGAAAGTATCCGTTCGCGAAGCCGAGCGCCGACGTGTCGAAATTGAGGCCCGCGTTGCGAGCATAGGCCGTGGTCAGGTAGACGTCGGTGCGCTTGCTCAGGTCGTAGTCGGCGATGAAGTTCACCTGCCAGGGGTTAGCCGGCTCGGTCGCTGGCGCGGTGGCCGACAGGCGCACGAGCCTCAGCCTGGCATAGGCATAGCCGAGGGTCAGACCCAGCGCCGGCGTCAGCTGGTAGTTCGCACCCGCCCAGTAGTAGTCGTCGCGCAGGAGCGTCGTGCCGTCGCCCGCATCGGCGCTTCCCCAGCGGTAGCCTGCCATGACCTTGACCAGCCCGGTGGCGTAGCTGAGCGCGCCGGCGGCCTTGCGTGCCTTGCCTGGCTGTCCGGCGACCGCTGCCGGGTTCCACTGGTCGTAGCCTAGCGCTGCGCCAAAGCCGTTGGCCAGATAGGCGACACCCGCTCCCCAGGCGGTGTTGTCGCGCAAATTGCCCGGGGTTTCGCCGTTGCCTCCATTGGCGAGCGGCATCCCGGCAATGGATCCCAGGCCAGTACCGAACGAATAGTGCGCCGTTGCCATGATGGGGCCGAAGCTGCCCGTGTACTTGAGCATATTGTCTTCGCGGTAGTTCGGGCCAAGCTGCCAGGCGATCGGCTCGTACAGCACCGCATACCGGTTAGGCGAGAAGTTGGCCAGCACGTCGAACAGGCTGGTGTACTGGCGACCGAGGCTGAGACGCCCAAGCTCGCTCTGCAAGCCCACATAGGCCTGGCGCCCGAACAGCCGGCCACCCGCGATCGGCACGCCGTTATCGAGGCCGAAGCCGCTCTCCAGCACGAACAGGGCGCTCAGTCCGCCGCCCAGGTCCTCGGTCCCGCGCAGCCCCCAGCGCGCGCCCGACAATCCGCCAGTCGTGGGCATCGCGATGCGCTTGCCGCCAGGCTGGTACGACAGTTGGTTGTCGACCACCGTCGGGACGCCCCGCCCCATGCGGTTGACGTACTCGACCGGCATGTCGACTACGCCATACAGGGTCAGGCCAGACAACTGCGCGGACGACTGCGCGCTTGCGGAGCCGCATAGCAGGCTCAGGATGGCAAGGAACGACCTTCTCATGGCAAATTCATCTCCCCTGGTATTTTTTTCTGGTCGCACGCGTAGACCGGCACGGGAGTGCGGTGGCGCCGCACTCCCGTGTCCACCGTGCGTTTCCTGCGGAATGAGACTGGCCAGCGGACCTAGCCAGCCGAACTCGCCGACAGCGTCTGCTTGACGAGCTGGGGCGAGCCAGCGCCGTTCGGACTGCCTCCGCTTTCCGCGTTGTGGGCGTGCGCCAGTTGATGCAGGCCGAAGGCAAGGTCGGTGCCGCTGCGGTATCCCATCAGGTCGTCGCACTGGTTGATGGCCTTCTTGGCAAGCGCCAGCCCCAGCCGTGGGCGCTGGGCGATGCGCTGGGCCAGTGCCAGCGATGCGTCGAACAGTTGCTCGCGCGGCACCAACCGGCTCACCATGCCGAGGCGGTATGCCTCGGCGGCCGACAGCCGCTCCGCGGTAAACAGAAACTCCTTGGCCCTGCGGCTGCCCAGCTCCCACGGATGCCCGAACAACTCGACCCCCGGGATGCCGAAGTCCACCGCCGCGTCGGCAAAGTAGGCATCCTCGCTGGCAACGATCAAGTCGCAGGACCAAGCCAGCATGAGGCCGCCCATGATGCAGGCGCCCTGTACCGCGGCGATGGTTGGCTTTGGCAAGTCACGCCAGCGCCGGCAAAGCCCGACATATAGCTCGCTCTCGCGCGCGAAGCGGTTCTCCACGCCGGTCTTGCCTACGTGGTCCCACCACAGGGACTTGCGCTCGAATGAGACATGCCGGTCCGCCGTCTTGCCAAGGTCATGGCCCGAAGAGAAGTGCGGCCCGTTGCCCCGAACAATGGCGACTGCGAGCTTGTCGTCGTAGGCGAAGCGCTCCAGGGCACGGTCCAGGTCATACAGCAGCGCGCCATTCTGTGCATTGCGCACCTCCGGGCGGTTGAGGGTAATGACGCCGACCGGGCCGATCGTCTCGAACAGCACGTTTGCCGTGCTCGATTGGATTTCCATGATGTTCATCGTCCTTGGGCACTGGATTGGCCGCCTGCGGCGTGCCGCAGGACCTCGGTGGTGTGCTCGCCCAACGCGGGCGGGGCGGTAAAGTGCTCGGCCGCCCCGGTCTTGATGGGGTTGCCGACCATGCGCGTGACCCTGCCGTTGGGCTCCTGCACCGACACCACCATGTTGCGGCGCGCGACGGTCGGGAATGCGAAGGCCTCGTCGACGCTTTGCACAAGGGCGGCGGGCACGTCGTGGGTACTGAAGCGGTCGATCCAGTAGGCGGAGGGATGGCTGGCGAATTGCGCGAGCAGGATGGACTCGAGTTCGTCGCGGTTGCGCTGGCGCAGCGCCAGGTCCGCGAAACGCGGATCCTGCGCAAGCCCGGGCAGGTGCAAGGCTTCGCAGTAGGCCCTCCACCAGTGCGGCAGCGCGCTCGGTGTCGCATAGACATGGCGGCCGTCGGCGCATTCGAATGCCTGGCTGGGCGGCAGGGTGGCATGGCGTGTACCCATGCGGGTATAAACCGTGCCGTGGGTAAGATAGTCCTGCGCCTGCCAGACCAGCAGGCTCAACTGCGCATCGAAAAGCGCCACTTCAACATGGCGGGGCTTGCCATCGGCATTGCGTCCGTGCACACCGGCCAGGATCGCGATCGCGGCCCAGAGGCCGGCACCGGTGTCGCCGATCTGCACACCCACGCGGGCCGGCGGGCCGTCGCGCTCACCGGTCAGGCTCATGATGCCGCTCAGGGCCTGGACCAGCGTATCCACGGCGGGACGGCCGGCATACTCGCCTTCCTTCTCGAAGCCGAAGATCGAGCACAGCACGATGTCGGGCTTGCGTTCGCGCAGGGCGGCGTAGCCGATCCCAAGCCGGTCCAGTACGCCAGGGCGGAAGTTCTCGCACACCACATCGGCACTTTCGACCAGCTTGAGGAATGCCTCCCTGCCCTCTTCCGACTTGAGGTCGAGGACAACGCTCTTCTTGTTCCGGTTGACACTGAAGTAAAAGGTGCCGACGCCTTCGTCATGGAACGGCGGAATCTGGCGGGTGGGATCGCCGCCGGGCGGTTCGATCTTGATGATGTCCGCGCCCAGGTCGCCCAGGATCATGGTGGCGAAGGGCCCGGAAAGAAAGTGCGTCAGGTCCAGCACGCGCAAGCCGCGCAGCGGCGGGGCCGCCGTGGTTTCAGCAGCAGGATTTCGCATGGCTCACACCCTCTTCAAGTGCGCGAGCGTGATCCCACCGTCCAGCAGGCGGCGGTTCGCCGGCACCTGCTCGGTCAGCCAGCGCACGCGTTCGGCATGTTCCGCGTTGCCGCGTGGCACGGTTTCATCGACACCAGCCTTGATATAGGACACCGCGTGCGGATCGGCCTCGGCGATCTCCCTGGCCCAGTCCAGCGCCACCGTCTGCGCCTGCCCCGGTTCGACCACACGGTTAACCAGCCCTGCGCGATACATGTCTTCCGCGCTCTGCACGCGGCCGAGCAACAGGATCTCCATGGCGATCTTGTGGGGCACCTTTGCCGCCAGCCCGACCGCGAAGCCGCGGGTCAGGCCAATGCGCGCTTCGGGATAGCGGAACCTGGCTGACGATGCGGCAATGCACAGGTCGACCTGCTGCAGCATGATCATGCCGGCGCCGATGCACCAGCCTTCGACCGCCGCGATCACGGGCTTGCGAACGGGCACCGCCAGGTTGGGGGCCCAGTTGGCGTTCAGCGGCGGGGCGCCGACATCGATGCCCGCCGTGAAATCTTCCGCGCCGGCGATCACCGCCACGCGGTCTTCGCTTTCGCCGAAGCGCAGCCACGCCTGCTCAAGTCCGCGCGCGACCGACTGGTTCACCGCGTTCTTCTTCCGGGGGCGCCTGATCGTGATCCGAGCCACGCCTTGCGCCGATTCATAAGACACCTCTCCTTCGGACACAGCCTCTCCTCGTCTTGGTTTGAATGGATACAGATTACACATTTGGTATCCCATTTGCAAATATCGACGAAGGCAATATCGAGGACACGCTCACTCGTTTACCCGGGGAAACTGGCGGAAATCCAAGTAAAAATAGGACATAGCGCCTGCTATGCGGCGTCAGCGTCATTTCAGAGCCAATTATTGTAACGCTGATGGATTCCATCAATTGAATCCCAAATATTTATTCTGTATCCTAAATCAAACCACAAACGAAAGGAGACGCACATGCCCACTAGGCCCGCCATCCCTCTGGTATGCGGTCGCACACCGTAGCGGAAGGACGAACTCCCGTCAGCCAACCAGAAGCAGTTGCAGCACCGGGACGCGTGCCTGCGCGCGTTCAACGCCCGGCGGTCCGGCCGGCCCGCCAAAGACCAACACCTCAGGGAACGTCATGCTTAATCCAACACAACTCATGTCACCAGCCACACCGCTACGCTCCAGCTACCGCTGGACAGTGCTGGCGTTGCTGCTCGTGGTCTACGCGCTGAATTTCGTTGACCGGCAGATCATTGGCATCCTTGCCATTCCCATCAAGCGCGAGCTTGCGCTGACCGACACGCAGCTCGGCGCGCTCGGCGGCGTTGCGTTCGCGCTGTTCTACGCCGCACTCGGCATACCGGTGGCCTGGCTCGCGGATCGCAAGAGCCGGAGCTGGATCGTGACGATCTCACTCACGTTGTGGAGCCTGTTTACTGCCCTTTGCGGCACGGCCACCGGCTTCTGGCAGCTCTTCCTCTACCGGATGGGCGTCGGCGTCGGCGAAGCTGGCGGGGTCGCGCCGTCCTTTGCGCTGATCACCGATTACTTTCCCAAGCACCAGCGCGCCCGGGCTTTCGCGGTGTACTCGTTCGGCATTCCGATCGGCTCCGCCACGGGCATCCTGCTCGGCGGCTGGATTGCGAATGCCGTCGACTGGCGCACGGCATTCGTGGTGGTTGGCCTGGCCGGCGTCCTCTTTGCGCCGATCTTCCGCATGGCGGTGCGTGAACCCGCGCGTGGCGGCCAGGACGAACACACGCCGGCACCTCAGGCCGGCACCAGCTTCGGCCAGATCGTCAGGCTGCTGGCCGGCAAGCGCAGCTTCTGGCTGATTGCCTTTGCTTCCTCGTTCGCGTCCATGGTGAACTATGGCCTGCTCTTCTGGCTGCCGGCGTTCTTCGGCCGGAGCTTCGGGCTCGACCTGGTCCAGATCTCCATGTTCTACGGGTCGCTGGTGCTGGTCGGGGGCCTGATCGGCATCTGGTGCGGCGGCTGGCTAGGCGACCGCTTCGGCGCCTCCAACCCCGCCGCCTATGTCTTGCTGCCGGCCTGTGCGTTCGTCCTCGTGGTCCCGCTCTACGCGATCGGGTTGCTGAGCCAGTCGCTGCTGGTGGCCTTCATCCTGCTGTTGCCGCCGAGCGCGCTGGCCTACCTCTGGATCGGGCCGGTCATCACCTCGATCCAGCATCTGGTGCCGCCGGAAATGCGGGCCACGGCGTCGGCCTGCTTCCTCTTCATCAACAATCTGATTGGCATCGGATTCGGCAGCCTGCTGTTCGGATACCTTGCCGACGTGCTTGGCGCCCAGTTCGGCTCCCAGTCGCTGAAGTATTCGATCCTGTTCGGGCTGAGCATCTATGTGCTATCGGCCGCCTTGTTCGCGCTGGCTTCGCGCCATATCCGCCGGGACAGTCACTGCTGAGTGCCAGGTCCTGGGTAGCGGCATCGCGCCGCCAAGAAAAAACCGGCAGCTTGTCAAGAGCGCCGGTTTTTTTATGCCGCAGGATGGGGCCGGTCCCGGCGCCGTGAGCTGCGCGTCACGGAAGCCGGACCAGCATCTTGCCCAGATTTCGCCCGGAGAAGAGGGCAAGGAAGGCATCGGGTGCGGACTCAAGACCTTCCATCACGGTCTCGCGCCCCACCACATCTTCATTGGCCACCCACCGCCCCATCGCCGCACGGAATTCATCGAGGCGATGGCTGAAGTCACTGACAATAAAGCCCTCGATGCGGATGCGATGGGAAATCACGCGGAACAGGTTGCGCAACGCGACCTGTTCGGTGCCGTTGTACATATCGATCATGCCGCATACCGCCACCCTGGCGCCCTGCCTAGCGACGCCCAGCGCCGCATCGAGATGATCGCCGCCGACATTGTCGAAGTAGACATCGATGCCATTCTTCGCTACGGCGGCAAGCTTTTCCTGAAGGTCACCTTCCGACTTGTAGTCAATAACGGCATCTGCGCCGAGCGACTTCACGTACGCGCACTTCTCTGGCCCGCCAGCCGAAGCGATGACCGTCATCCCCGTGAGCCTCGCGATTTGCACCACTGCTGAACCCACCGCGCCTGCAGCGGCAGAGACGAACAGGGTTTCGCCAGGCTTCGCTGCTGCCACGCCAAGCAGTCCAAAGTATGCGGTGGCGCCGATCATGCCCAGCGTATTGAGGTATGTCTGTGGCGGAACACTGCTATTGCCAAGTTTGACGAAAGTGTGCGCGGGGCCCACGATTTCGTCGCGCCAACCGAACCGATGTGACACGAGATCGCCTGGTGCGAAGCCCTCCGCTTTCGACTCCAGCACTTCGCCGATCGCAGCGCCGTCCAGGGGCGCATCTAGCGAAAAAGGAGGCACATAACTTTCTACGTCGTTCATCCGTCCGCGCATATAAGGGTCCACGGATAACCACCGGTTTCTGACCCTGATGGTGCCGCTGGTCAGGGGCGCCAGTTCCACCGACCGCAGTTCAAAGTTGTCGAGGCTCGGCATGCCCGCCGGCCGCGATTTCAGGTACCAGGCTCTTGCCACATCTGCTCCTTGGAAGATATAAGGCGAGCGCGTCTGCGCTCGCCGGTGCCGTCTCGGCTCAGGCTGCCGTCGTGATGAACTTGTTCACCAGGTAGGGCTCGACCGCATCCGGCCCGCCCTCTTCACCGTAGCCCGAATCGCGCACGCCGCCGAACGGCACTTCCGGCAAACCCAGGCCACTGTGGTTGATGGTGGTCATGCCCGCCTCCACGCGGGTTCCCACGGCGTGGGCAATCGCCGTCGAGCGCGTGTAGGCGTAAGAGGCAAGACCGTAGGGCAGGCGGTTGGCTTCGTCGACGGCCTCGTCCAGCGTGGCAAACCGATTGAAGAGCACAACCGGCCCGAAGGGCTCTTCGTTCATAATGCGCGCGGTGAGGGGGACATTGGCCAGCACGGTAGGCGGGAAGAAGTTGCCTGCTCCGCCCAGGCGGCTGCCGCCGGTGATCAGTTCGGCGCCATGCACCACGGCATCCTGGACCAGCGCCTCCAGCGCCGGTGCGCGCCGCGCATTGGCGAGCGGACCAATCTGCGTGTCGGGGGCAAGCCCGTTGCCGATGCGCAGCGACCGCGCGGCGGCGACAAAACCATCGAAGAAGCGGTCGGCGACCTTGTCTTGCACTAGGAAGCGCGTGGGTGAAGCGCACACCTGCCCGGCGTTGCGAAATTTGGTGGTGATCAGGATATCGATGGCGCGGTCGATGTCGGCATCGTCGAAGATCAGTACCGGCGCATGGCCGCCCAGTTCCATTGTGGCCCGCTTCATGTGCAGGCCAGCCAGCGCCGCCAGGTGTTTCCCCACCTCCGTGGAGCCGGTGAACGAGATCTTGCGGATGACAGGATGGGGAATCAGGGTCTCCGAGATCTCCGCTGGAACGCCGTAGACCAGGTTGATCACCCCGGCCGGCACCCCCGCATCCAGGAAGGCCTGAACCAGCGCGGCCGGCGACGCCGGCGTTTCCTCAGGCGCCTTGACGATCACCGAGCAACCGGCAGCCAGCGCGGCAGCCAGCTTGCGTGCCACCTGGTTGACGGGAAAGTTCCACGGTGTCAGCGCGAGCACCGGGCCTACCGGCAGCTTCACCGTCAGCTGCATGACCTGGGAAGACCGCGAGGGGATAACGCGCCCGAAGGTGCGCCTGGCCTCTTCGGCCAGCCAATCCGTCATGTCGGCCGAAGCGCCGATCTCCACCGCCGCCTGCGCCAGCGGCTTGCCCTGTTCGCGCGTCAGCAGCCAGGCAATATGCGGCGTGCGCTCGCGCAGCAGGGTTGCGGCCCTGCGCAGGATCTCCGCGCGCTCGACCGGGGCAAGCGCGCGCCAGGTCCTGAAGCCTTTTTCCGCGGCAGCTGCGGCCGCCTCCAGGTCCGCGCGCGTTGCCCGCGCTACCGAGCCGATGGTCCCGCCGGTAGCCGGGTCGACCACGGCAATGGTGGCGCCGTCGGCGGCATCCCGCCACGCTCCGTCAATCAGCAGCTGGACATCCGGATAGCTTTGTTCAAACTCCGAAACGCTCATTTGATATTCTCCGGCGGCGCGCAGGCCATGGCCTCGCGCCGCAATATGGAACACATTGATATGGGGCCGGCATCCGGCGCGCATGCGTCAACCGGGGCCGCATGGACGAATGCACCGGACCGACGCCGGCGTTCACGACAAAGCGCGATGGAGCGCCGCGCAAGCCGCGTCAAATTCCGCCCGCGCCCGCCGGCTCTCGTTGCGCATGCGCAGGAAACCGTGAACCAGGTCGCCCGCCAACCGGTACTCACATGGCACGTCTGCGGCGGCGAGCCTCGCCGCGTATTCGGCGCCCTCATCCAGCAGGGGATCGAAGCCGGCGCCTGCGACAAAGGCCGGCGGCATGCCAGCCAGGCTTTCGGCGCGCAGTGGCGCGGCATAGACATCGGGGGTCGCCCATGCCTCGCCCAAGTAGTGATGCAGGAACCAGATCATGGTCTCCCTCCCCAGGATGGGCGCATCCGCATTACGCCGGTACGAGGGCCGCTCCACGTCGACATCCAGCGCCGGGTAGAGCAGGCACTGGAAACAGAACGGCATGGCGCGGCCCCGGTCGCGATACGCAAGGCACAGCGCGGCGGCGAGGTTCCCGCCCGCGCTGTCCCCGCCGATAGCGATACGCCCCGGATCGAGATCGAGGCCGTCCAGGTTGGCGTACAACCATTCGGCCACCGCCTCGCCATCCAGCAGCGCGGCCGGATAGCGGTGCTCCGGCGCCAGCGCGTACTCGACCGAGATCACCGTGCACGAGGCGCTGGCGGCAATGTCGGCGGCAATGTCGTCATAGCTGTCGACACTGCCGACCATCCAGCCGCCGCCGTGGAAGAACAGCAGCGCACGGCGCCGGCATGGTGCCGGCGCGTCCGGCCGATAGAGCCGCACGCGCACGCTGCGCCCGGCGTGCGTCGCAATCCGGTCCTCCACCGCCATGCCGGACGGACGTGAGCCGGTGCCGGCACCGGAGTTCTCGAGGGCAGCCCGGAAAGCCTGTGGCTGCATCCGGTGGATGGGCTGCGGCAGCGCCACTTCGAAGCGCGCCAGGAAAGGCCTGATCTCTTCGTCCAGCCGCGCCGCGGGCGCGGCAACTGCACCGGCGGCCTTCATGGCGTCAGCACGGCGCGGCCAATCAGTTTGCCGCCATGCAACTCCGACAAGGCCTCGTTGACGCGGGCCAGGCGCACGGTCGTCACGGGAATGGCCGGGATGTCCTTCTCCTGCACCAGATCCAGCAGTTCCTGCGTTTCCTGCAGGTTACCCACATAGCTGCCCTGGATCGTGATCGCCTTGATCGCAATCAGCGGCAGGGCCCAGGGTGCGCCGCCGCCGAAAAGGCCGACCGTCACCAGCTTGCCGCCCTTGCGCAGGCACTCAAAGCCGAGCGTCGCCGTATCCGGGTTGCCGACGAAATCGATCACCGCGCTGGCCGGCCCGCCCGCCGCGGCAACCACCTGCTGCACGGCATCCGGCGCGGCGGCGTCTACCGTGGCCAGCGCCCCCGCCCGGGCCGCGGCTTCCCGCTTCCTGGCATCGATATCGACCACGATGGCGCCCTTGCCGCCCATGGCGCGCAGCAGCGACAGCGCCATCAGGCCCAGCCCGCCAGCGCCAAGGATCACGATCGGCGAGGCGAACACATCCTGCACCTTCTTCAGCGCCCCGTACGCCGTGACTCCGGAACATGCGTAGGGCGCGGCGGCGACCGGGTCGAGCCCCTTCAGGTCCAGCAGATAGCGGGCATGCGGCACCATGACGTGGTCGGCATAGCCGCCGGCCTTCTGCACGCCGATATAGGCCGGCTGCAGGCACATATGCTCGTCGCCCGCCCGGCACACCGCGCACTCGCCGCAGCCGATCCACGGGTAGACCAGCCGCACGTCGCCGACCCTGACGCCGACGGCGTCAGGCCCGACCGCCACCACCTCCCCGGCGGTCTCGTGGCCCATGGTGATCGGCAGTTTCATGCCCCGGTCCGCGAACGACAGCTTCTTGCGCCCGTGGCCCAGTTCATAGGCGCCTTCCCAAATATGCAGGTCGCTGTGGCAGATGCCCGCGCCGACGACCTTGAGCAATACCTGCGTGCCCTGCGGCGCCGGCGTCGTGGCATGCACCTCGACCAGCGGCGCACCAAACTCGGTAACCTGATAGCTCTTCATGGCTTTCAATCCTTGATGTAGATGGAGTCGATATCGAAAGGGGCCGCCGGCGACGAGGCCGGGGAGTCGGTCGCGTAGTCTTCGTCGGGCCGCCCGAAGCGGAAGCCGGGGTAGCCGCGCGCCTCGATGCGTTCGCACAGCTGGCGGTAGCGTCCCACGCCACCGGCGTATGGCATGAACAGGCGCGGCTTGCCCGGGATATTGGCCCCCATGTACCAGGAGGTTCCTCTTGGAAAGAGCGTGGCATTGGCAAGCGTGTTCAGGTGCTCGACCCACGCCTGCTCGGCGGACGGCATCACCTCGATGGTGTCGGCGCCGGTCGCGCGCATGGTTTCGATGCAGGTACCGATCCAGTCCACGTGTTGCTCGATCGACGTCATCATGTTGCTCAGCACCGAGGGACTGCCCACCGTAGCCACCAGGAACAGGTTGGGATAGCCCGCGCTCGACAGGCCCAGGTAGGTACGCGGGCCGGCCTCCCAGTGCCGGCGTAGCGGCAGCCCTCCCCGCCCGACGATGTCGATGGCATGGATGGCGCCGGTCATGGCGTCAAAGCCCGTGGCAAAGACGATGGCATCGACCTCATAGGCGGAATCGCTCGTCACCACCCCGGAGTGCGCAATCTCGACGATCGGCGAAGCCTGCAGGTCGACGAGCGTGACGTTGTCGCGGTTGAAAGTCTCGTAGTAGCCGGTGTCCACGCACGGACGCTTGGCGGCAAGCGGGTAGCCTTTCGGCACCAGGCGTTCGGCGATCCCGGGATCGCGCACGATACCGCGGATCTTGCGCCGCACGAATTCCGCGGCGGTCTCGTTCGCTTCGGCGTCGACGCGCAAATCCATAAACGTCGACGCGAAGTTGAGCCCGCCTTCCTGCCACTTGCGCTCGTATTCCGCCTCGCGCTCTTCCGGCGAGACCTGCAGCGCACCGACGGTCGGGTCGATACGGTTCACGCCCCCCGAGTTGTAGCGGGCAGTACGGCGGCGCTGGGCATAGCCAGCCTTGATTTCACGATCCTGGCCGTCGGTGATTGGCTGGTTCCGCGCAGGCAGGCTGAAGTTCGGCGTGCGCTGGAACACGTAGAGCCGCTCGGCCTGCTGCGCGATCATCGGGATCGACTGGATCGCCGATGAGCCCGTGCCGATCACCGCAACGCGCTTGCCGGTGAAATCCACCCCCTCGTGCGGCCAGTCGCCGGTGTGATAGCTGGGTCCGGCAAAGGTGTCGCGCCCCTTGATGTCGGGCACGTTGCCGACCGACAGGCAGCCGGTAGCCACAATGAAATAGCGCGCCGAGACGAGCTGACCTTTGTCCGTCAGCACCTGCCAGCGCCGGGCCGCCTCATCGTAGCTGGCACGCACTACCTGGGTATCGAACTGGATGTCGCGCCGCAGGTCGAAGCGGTCCGCGACGTGATTGACGTACTCCAGGATTTCAGGCTGCGTGGCGAAACGCTCGGACCAGCGCCAGGCCTGCTGCAGCGTGTCGGAGAACGAAAACGAATAGTCGGCGCTTTCAATGTCGCACCGGGCGCCCGGATACCGGTTCCAGTACCAGGTACCGCCGACATCGGCACCGCGCTCGAAGGCGATGGCATCGAGGCCAAGGCCGCGCAGCTTGTGCAGGGCATAGAGGCCGGAAAAGCCGGCGCCGACGATCACCACATCTTTCTCGAAACGGTCGCTGACGGCGGGCAGCACCTCACGCTTGCGGAGCAGGCTCATCGCGCGCCTCCCGTGTCGGTCCCATGCAAGCCCGACGCCCTGGGGCGCCGGGGAACCTCGCGCGCCTCGCGCGCTGCCGCGGCCATGCCGCTTACCGCCAATGGGTGATCCATATCGCTTGTCTCCTTTGCTGCCTGGTTGATGGAATCGGCCGGTCCCGGGGTGCCGCAAACCCTTGTCGATTGTTGTACACCGTATTTATTTTCAGGATACCGCAAATAAACTTGGTATTCAATTAAGAATGCGGCGTCCATGGGCCTGTGTGACCTGGCTTCATCATTTGCACGCATGGCCATCACTTTCGGCAGCAACGCCAACGGCATCGCTTGTCGCACCCGGGGCAACTTCGATAAGATTCCATACCACTTCGATAATCTGTATCCCGGGCCGGCGATGTGCCGCCCGCCCGGCCTGACCAGGAATGCCACTACCGATGTCATCGCCGTTGCCCACTGAAGCGTCCCAGCTGCGCGAGAAAACGTATGAGGCGCTGCAACGCCTGCTGCTCTCCGGGGAGTTCCCCGTGGGCACGCCGTTGACCGAAATGAAGCTGGCGGACCGCCTCGGCGTCAGCCGCACGCCCGTGCGTGAAGCGCTGACCCGGCTGGCGGACGATGGTCTGGTCGACACCCGGCCGAGTGGAACGCGCGTGGTCGCCGACCTCGGCAAGAAGGTCGCGGAAGTGCTGCAAATCCGCGTGCAACTGGAACCCTTCGCCGCCGGCCTTGCCGCGCATCGCGTCAACACGGACGACCTGAACGCACTGGGCGAGATCCAGGACCGCATCGAGCTGCTGATGAAGGACTGGGACAGTCATGTCGAAGAGCTGCTGCGCCTCAATCGCCAGTTCCACCGGCAGATCGTGGGCCATTGCGGCAACGCCAGCCTGGTCGACGTGCTCGACCGTCTGAGCCCGTTTGCCGTCTTCCCGCGGACGCTCACGCTCTACACCGAAGCCCAGCGCGTCCAGGCCTTCGCCGAACACCGCGACATCCTCGATGCGCTGTGGAAGCGCGACCAGGCGGGCGCGGAGGCCATCACGCGCACGCACCTGATGCGTGGTGCCACCGCCATCAGGAAGGCCATAGGCTGACGCCGCACCGCGGGCACGGCCTTGCCGCCCCGCCGGTGGCAGCAAGGCCCGCCTAGGTCGCGCGGACCTGGCGGAATGCCGCCACGATCTCGGCCAGCACCTCAGGGTCCTCGACGGTCGCCGGGATCGACCAGTCCTCCTCGTCCGCGATGCGCTTCATGGTGCTGCGCAGGATCTTTCCGGAGCGTGTCTTGGGCAGCCGCGGCACCACCACGACACGCTTGAACGTAGCGACCGGCCCGATGCGCTCGCGCACCAGCGCGACCAGCCCCTGCTCGACGGCGTCCGGCGTGCCCGCCGCATTGGCCTTGAGCACGACCACACCCCAGGGCGTTTCGCCCTTCAGCGCATCGCGTACGCCGATGACCGCGCACTCCGCCACGGCCGCATGCGAGGCGATGACTTCCTCCATGGCGCCGGTCGACAAGCGGTGGCCAGCCACGTTGATGACGTCGTCCGTGCGCCCCATGACGAAGACATAGCCATCCTCGTCGATAAAGCCGGCGTCGGCCGTGTTGTAGTACCCCGGGAACGTGCCGAGGTAGGCATCGCGAAAGCGCGCGTCTGCCCGCCACAGCGTGGGCAGATTGCCCGGCGGCAAGGGCAGCTTGATGGCGATGGTACCCATGCGGTTTGCCCCCAGCCGCTGGCCGTCCGCGTCCAGGATATGGAGCGCGTATCCCGGCATCGGCACGGTCGGAGAGCCCGCCTTCAGCGGCAAACGATCGCCGACGACCGGATTGCCGACGATGCACCAGCCGGTCTCGGTCTGCCACCAATGGTCGATAACAGGCACCCCCAGCTGCCGTTGCGCCCATTGCACCGTATCGGGATCTGCGCGCTCCCCGGCCAGGAACAAGGCACGCAACGAGCACAGGTGATGGCGCTCGCGCTGGTTGCCTTCGGGATCTTCCCGCCGGATGACGCGCAACGCGGTCGGCGCGGTGAACAGCACCGCCACGCCATAGTCGGAGATCACGCGCCAGAACGCGCCGGCGTCCGGCGTGCCCACCGGCTTGCCCTCGTACAGCACCGTGGTACAGCCATTGAGCAAGGGTCCGTAGACGATGTAGGAGTGTCCGACCACCCAGCCGACATCGGAGGCACACCAGAAGGTCTCGCCGGGGCGCACGCCGTAGAGATGGCGCATGGTCCATTGCAAGGCCACCAGGTAGCCCCCGCAGTCGCGCACAACGCCCTTCGGGTTCCCGGTCGTGCCCGATGTGTACAGGATATAGAGCGGATCAGTCGCCAGCATTGGCTCGCACGCCGAGGCGCCGCCGGCGCGCCTGATGGCTTCGATCATGGCCGCCCAGTCGTGGTCGCGTCCGTCGTTCAGTTCGGCGATGGCCTGCGGCCGCTGCAGTATCACGCAGGCCGACGGCACATGGTTGGCTTGCCGGATCGCTTCATCAAGCAAGGGCTTGTATGGCACGATCCGGCGCGTCTCGATGCCGCAGCTGGCACTGAGCACAACGCGCGGAGCCGCGTCGTCGATCCTGGCGGCGAGCTCCTTCGCGGCAAACCCGCCAAAGACGACCGAATGCACGGCCCCGATCCGCGCGCACGCGAGCATGGCGATCACTGCCTCGGGAATCATGGGCATGTAGATCAACACACGGTCGCCCTTGCGCACGCCCAGTGTCTGCAGCATGGCACCGGCGGCGGAGACTTCATCCTGGAGCTGCGCGTAGCTGATGCTGCGCTTCTCTCCGGCAACCGGGCTGTCATAGAGAATGGCAGTCTGTGCGCCACGCGTGGCGACATGCCGGTCCACGGCGTTGTAGCAGGCATTGCACCAGCCATCGACGAACCAGCGCCCATACACCCCCGCGTCGGCATCGAAGATGCGGGTGGGCGGCCGGATCCAGTCGATGGCGCTCGCGGCTTTGGCCCAGAAGGCTTCCGGATGTTCAAGGGAATGGCGATACGCCTGGATGTAAGGATGCGTGTCAATAGCCAGGGTCAAAGCGGTCTCCATGGTTTCAGCTGCCGGCCGGTGTTGCGCGTGGCCTTGCCCGCGGGTCAGGCGCCGCGCCGTGCCAGCCAGCGTGATGCCGCGTCGCCCACCCGATTGAGTGCCAGCACGCTGGCGGTGATGGCCAGGCCCGGTGCCATGATCTGCCAGCCGCTGTGCGACATCGAGCGATACGCGCGCGCCAGCATCTGGCCCCAGCTCGCGTCCGGTGGCTGCACGCCGAGCCCCAGGAAGCTCAGGCCGGCCTCGGCCAGGAAGGCGAAGGAAAGCATCAGGAACCACTGCACCAGGATCGGCCTCAGGCTGTTTGGCAGCAGGTGGCGGATCATGATGGCGACCTCGCTCATTCCCATCAGTCGAGCCGCCTCGACGAAGGACTGCTGGCGTATCACCATGACCTGTGCGCGCAACAGCCTCGCCAGGCGCGGCGAGTACACCAGGCCGATTGCACACATCGCATGCCCGAGACCCGGCCCCAGGATGCCCACCACCGCAAGCGCCAGGATCGTGGCCGGGAACGCCAGCATTGCATCGACGATGCGCATCAGCATGGCATCCACAGCGCCGCCCATCGCGCCGGCGGCCAGGCCGACCGGTAGCCCGATCAACAGCGCCACGGCGCCGGCCGCACAAGCGCCGAACATCGAAGTGCGCGCGCCATACATCAGCCGGCTGAGGATGTCGCGCCCGACATCGTCCGTCCCGAGCGGATGGGACCAGGAGGGCGTCCGCAGGATATTGGCCAGGTCCTGCACATAGGGATCGTGGGGCGCGAGCGCCGGCGCGGCGGCCGCCACGACCACCAGCAGGACGACGAAACCCAGTGCCATCCAATGGCCCCAGCCGAGCACGGCGGGCACCCCGACGCCGGCGCGGCCAGATCGCGAAAAGGCTGGAGGGACTACAGCGTTGGCTTTTGGCATGTCATCGGGTCCGCGGGTCGAGGAAGCTGTAGAGCACATCGATAAACAGGTTGGTGAGAAGGACCAGCACCGCCAGGGCCAGCACGACGCCCTGCACCACCGGGATGTCCCGGTTCTGCACTGCCGCGACCGCGAGGCTTCCGATCCCCGGCACGGCAAAGAGAATCTCCACCACCACGCTGGCACCCAGCAGGTGCTGGAAGATCAGGCCGATCACGGTAGACAGCGGGATCGCCGCATTGCGCAAGGCGTGCTTCAGGACGATGGTGCTCTCGGGCAGGCCGCGCGAACGCAGCGCGGCGGTGTGCTGCGCTTCCAGCGCCGCGATCACGGCCGAGCGGGTATGGAGCACCAGTTCGCCGGCACCGGCGCTGCCCAGCGCCAGCATAGGCAGCACCAGGGCGTGGACAAAGCCGGCGAAGTTCTCGGCGGGAGGGCGAAAGCCGGTGGCCGGGAACCACTTCAGTCCGATCGAGAACACCAGCACGAGGAACAGGCCCAGTACGAAGCCGGGCACCGAGATCATGACCGCCGCCGCGGTGCTGATGATGCGGTCAGGCCGCCGCCCGGCGAACGCCCCCGCGAGGATTCCGCCCGCCAGCCCGACGCCGCAGCTCACCAGCATCGCGGCGCCAACCAGCAGGAGGGTGACCGGCAGGCGCTGCGCCACGGACAGCGCGACCGACTGACCGTCGAACAAGGAATGCCCCAGGTCACCCTGGGCCACGTTGCGCAACCAGGCGGCATATTGATGCCAGGCCGGCAGGTCGAGTCCGAGGTCGCGGCGGATCTGCTCGACCAGCTGCGGGGTAGCCGACTCGCCGGCGATGACCACCGCCGGATCGCCGGGAATCAGCCGGCTCAGTCCGAACACCAGGAGGCTGAGCACGAACAGCAGCGGCGCCATCGCCATCAGCCGGCGCAGGATCGTGCCAGTCATCGCGCCTCCCTCAAGCATGGCATCAGGTAGACAGTTGGTTCGGGCATGCTGGCCTCATCGGGAAAGGGAGACACCATCGAAGCGCGGCTTCGACAGCAGGTTCGGCACGAACCCCTGCACGCGCTTGTCATAGGCGACGATGCCTGCCTGGAAGAACAGGGGGATGTTGAATGCCTCGTCGAGCAGGATGCGGTTCACCGTCGCGTAGGCCCTGGCGCGCTGCGCGAGGTCGGTCGTCGATTCGCCCTGCGCCATCGCCGCCAGCAGCCCAGGCGATTCATGCTTGCCGACGTTGGTAAAGCCGTTGCGGGAAAACTGGCCGGCGTATGTCATGGCCGGATCGATTCGGCCGGTCCAACGATTGTTCAGCACAGGGACTTCGCCGCTGAGGTAGCGGCTGATGGCCTGCGCGGTTTCACTTGGCAGCAACTCGACCTTGACATTGATCCGGGCCAACTGGGCCTGGATGACTTCGGCGCGGCGCTCGTTGATGGCCCCGGCCTCGAACGCCATCTTGAAGGTGAAGCCGTCGGGCAGGCCCGCTTCGGCAAGCAGGCGCCTGGCCTGCTCGAGATCGTAGGGCGGCTGGTTCGCGATTGCCGGCGTATAGGCCCATTCGCCGGACGGCATCGGCGACCAGGCCGGTTCGCCGTGCCCCTGCTGCACCGCCGCGATCAGGGCATGGCGATCAATTGCCATGCTGAGAGCACGGCGCACCTTGACCTGGTCGAACGGCGGCTTCGCCATGTTGATGTACATCTCGAAGTAAGCCAGCGACTTGGAGACGACGGTCTGCAGGTTGCGCTGCTGTTGCAGCGTCGGCAGCGAGGCCGGGTCGACGTCGTAGATCAGGTCGACGTCGCCGGAGCGCAGCGCGTTCAGGCGGGTCTCGGGGTCCGGCATCAGGCGAAAGAGGATGCCGTCGAGCCGGGGCTCGCCCCCTACATGGTACTTGTCGAACTTCGCCACCCGGATCCGGTCGCCCGAGACCCATTCCACGAAGCGGTAAGGGCCGGCCCCGACCGGGTTGCGACCAAACCCGCGCGGATCGCGTTCCAGTGCGGTCGGTGAAACCATCATGCCGGCACGGTCTGCCAGCGCCAGCAGCACGCTGGCAGCGGGGTATTTCAGATGCAGCGTGACCTCGTGCGTGCCGCTGGCCTCCACCGACGACACGGCCGCAAGGTCGGCGGCGATGGTCGCTTTGCCGGACACCAGCCGATCAAGGTTGAACTTCACCGCCGCGGCGTCCAGCGGCGTGCCGTCCTGGAAGGTTGCGCCTTCCACCAGCTTGAGCCGCAGCGTTTCCCGGTCCACCCATCGCCACGAGGCCGCAAGGCCGGGGGTTGCCTGCAGGGTTTCGGGATCGAAGTTGAGCAAGGTGGCGAAGATTGTCCACAGAATGACATGCTCGCTGCCCTCGGTGCCGTTATGCGGATCGAGCGTGCCCGGATTCTGTGCGCGAAACGCGACCCGCAGCGTGTTGCCGGCGGCGGCATCCGCTGCGGGCTTGCCGCAGGCGGATAGGAGGGCTGCCAGGCACAGGGCGCACACGGCCAGGCAGCGTGAAAGAGAAGGGGCAGATTGGCTCATTGGAAATCGGTACGATCAGTTTGGCGTGGCAAGAGCGATGAGGGGGGTGCGCTGGTCGTCCCGGGATCGAGTCCCCGCGCCATCCGCCGGAGCGGCGCGGCAAGACGTTCGGAAAAGTGGCAGGCGACCATGCCGCCGCCATCGACCTGACGAAGCACCGGCCGCACTTCGGCACAGCGCGCCTCGGCAAACGGACAGCGCGTGCGAAACTGGCACCCGCTCGGCGGGTGCAGCGGGCTTGGCAGTTCTCCGCGCAAGTGGCTGCGCGGACTGGCCTCGCCGGCCAGGTAGCCCTGCGGAGATGCGCCCAGCAACGCAGCCGTATAGGGATGACGCGGACGCGTCATGAGTCGTAGTGCCGGTCCCTGTTCCATGACTGTGCCCAGGTAGAGCACGATTACCTGATCAGCCAGGTTCGAGACAAAGGAGAGGTCGTGGGAAACCAGCAGGCACGACGATCCGGCTTCGCGCGCCAACGCCGCCAAGTGCGTGCCGACGCCTGCCTGCACGGAGACATCGAGCGCCGAGGTCGGTTCGTCGGCCACGAGCACGGCCGGATCGCCGAGCAGCGCACGCGCGATGGCGACCCGCTGGTTCTGCCCGCCGGACATCTGGCCTGGCCTCTGGTCCCATACCCGCTCGGGCAGGCCAACCGAGCGGATAAGCTGGCGTGCGCGCGCCGCACGCGCCACGATGTCGTCACGCCCCCACCCCGCCAGCAAGGACTGGCGCACGGTGAAGCGTGGGTCGAGTGAAGCGGCGGGATCCTGCCAGATCATCTGCAGCCGCCGCGAGCGGCGCAGTGCCAGCCGTGCGCCACGGCCGATGCGGCAGAGGTCCATGCCGCCAAGCAGGATCTGGCCGGCATCAGCCTGTACCAGGCCCATGATGGTCCTGGCGATGGTCGATTTTCCGGAGCCGGATTCGCCCACCAGGCCGACGATGCTGCCCGGCTCGATCGCAAACGACACACCGTTCACGGCGCGCACGCGCGACGCGGCCTGCCACGGGAACGTCCTGCGCGCAGGAAAGCTAACGTGGAGATCGCGGACCTCCAGGCGGTTCTCAACTCGCTTGTTCATGGTCTGGTTGCGCTTGCGGGCGCCGCGGAATCGCATCGATCAGGCTGCGGGTGTAGGGATGGGCAGGGCTGCCGATCACCGCGCGGGTCGGCCCCGCCTCAACGGCCCTGCCCGCATGCATGACGATGACGCGATCGCAAAGCTCCGCCACCGCGCTCAGGTCGTGCGAGATAAAGATCAGCGAGGCACCGCGCTGGCTGCGCAGCTCGCCCAGCAAGGACAGGATCTGCGCCTGGATCGACACGTCAAGCGCGCTGGTCGGCTCGTCGGCAATCAGCAACTCCGGCTCGCAGGCCAGTGAGAGCGCGATCATCACGCGCTGTGCCATGCCACCCGACAAGGTGTGGGGAAACTCGCGCAGACGCTTCTCCGGTTCCGGAATGCCGACAGCATCGAGCAGCGCCACGGCGCGTTCGACCGCGGCAGCCGTCCCGAGACACTGCCGCCAGCGCAGCGTCTCGACCAACTGGGACCCGATGGTGAACACCGGATCCAGCGCGGCCTTGGGGTTCTGGAAGATGTAGGAAACAGGCGCGCGCAGCGCTGCGAGGGTTTTGTGGTCGCCCGCGAACAGCGAGCGGCCCTGCAGGCGGATATCGCCGGACACGCGCGCCGGGGACGGCAGCAGGCCGGCAATTGCCTTGGCGGTGACGGATTTGCCGCTCCCGCTTTCGCCGACGATGCCAAGGGATTCCCCCCGCGCGAGGGTAAAACTGACGCCCTGCACCGCGACAACCCCCGCGTTGCCGCTGGCCTGGAACGCTACGGACAGCG
Organism: Cupriavidus sp. L7L; assembly: GCF_004353535.1. Classification (NCBI taxonomy): domain Bacteria; kingdom Pseudomonadati; phylum Pseudomonadota; class Betaproteobacteria; order Burkholderiales; family Burkholderiaceae; genus Cupriavidus; species Cupriavidus sp. L7L. The sequence goes on along the minus strand of NZ_SMNY01000034.1, from coordinate 23,642 downwards.
CTTCCACGCTCAACCAATCCGTCATGCCATGCGCTCCACGCCAATCCATGCATCGACGTTAGCCGTGACGTCGTGCCACGGTGCAAGCCAGATCCCTGAAAGAACTCCGCCATGGCGGGGTGGTTGTGAATTGGTGGACATCTGCCTGCCTCCTGGCTAGAACCGGCCATCTACAATGGGATTCAGTTTATTATTTCGGTATCCTGTTTATAATTAAGGTATACCATTATCCGGAGGATGTGCGTGGTGGATTGCCCGACTTCTTGTTCAAGCAGTGTCAGGCAGTCACTTTGCGCCCCGCCGCATAGCGCATTGCGTAGTGCCACGCCAGGTCGGCCATTGGCCCGGCCTTGCGCCCGGTTTCCAGGGCATCGGCCGCCGCCGCATTGCCTTGCCGGGCACGTTCGGCGATGCCAAACAGGATGGCGGCGAGGCGAAACAGGTTGTAGGCGATATAGAAATCCCAGTGTTCGATTCCCGCCGTGCCGTTGGCATCGAGATACCACCGCATGTAGGTTTCCTCGGCCGGGATGCCAAGGCCAGCAAGGTCGAGACCGGCGATACCACGCCATAGCGACGACGGGATGTGCCAGCTCAGGCAGTGGTAGGCAAAATCGACCAGCGGGTGACCCAGCGCGGACAGTTCCCAGTCCAGCACGCCGATGACCTTCGGTTCGGTCGGATGGAAGACCAGGTTGTCGAGGCGGAAGTCGCCATGGACGAGCCGGGTGTCGTCGACTGCCGGGATGTTCCGAGGCAGCCAGCTCGTCAGGGCTTGCATGGCGGAGCTGTTCGCGGCGCCGGTGGCGCGGCACTGGCGTGTCCAGCCGGCGATCTGGCGCGCGAGGTGGTTCCCGGCGGGGCTGTAGTCGGCAAGCCCCACCGTCTCGATATCGACCCGATGTAGCGCCGCCATCACACGATTCATCTCCGCGTAGATGGCGCCGCGCTCGACGCGCTGCATGCCCGGCAGCGACTGATCCACCAGCACCCTGCCATCGAGGTATTCCATCAGGTAGAACGGGCTGCCCAGGACGGAAAGATCTTCGCTGAAAAGACACACGGCGGGGACCGGCACGCCGCTGCCTTGCAGCGCGCGCATGACGCGGTACTCACGGTCGATGGCATGCGCCCTGGCCTGGATCTGCCCGACCGGCTTCATGCGCAGGACATAGCGCTGCGTGCCGGACAAGACCAGGAAGGTCGGATTCGACTGGCCGCCGGTCAGGCGGGTGGCGGTGAGCGAGGCGTGCTCGATCAACCCGTGCGCGCGCATCAGCCGTGCCAGCGCATCCCAGTCACGTTGGGTGGTTTGGTTCATCGGTCTGTCTTCCTCGCTGGTGTGTGGAATCGCGCGCTGCATTACAGCGAGCTGACGAGGTGCCCGCCGTCGACAGGCAGCACGGCACCGGTAATGTAGTCAGAAGCCTCGGAGGCCAGCAGCAGCAACGCGCCGTCAAGTTGGGAGGGCTGTCCGAGGCGCCGCTGCGGGATCCGCCTGACCATGGCTTGCCCGCCTTCGGTCTCGAAGAAGGCCCGGTTGATGTCGGTGGCAAAATAGCCGGGCGCCAGTGCATTCACGCGGATGCCATGACGCGCCCATTCCAGCGCAAGCGCCCGCGTGAGCTGGATCAGGCCAGCCTTGGCGGCCGTGTAGGCGGCGACTTGCTGCGCGACCCGCAGGCCCAGGATCGAGGCAATATTGATGATGCTGCCCGGGCGGCCGGCATCGCGCATCTGCTGGGCGGCGTACTGCGCGACGCGCCAGGCACCTGACAAGTTGGTTTCGATCACCCGCGCCCAATCCTGCTCGGTCGTTTGCAGCGCGGGCTCGGTGGTCGCAATGCCGGCACTGTTGATGACGATCTCCACCGCGCCCAGCGCCTGCTCAGCCTGGAAGAACGCGCCGGATACGGAATCGGCGTCGCACACATCCAATTGCACGACGCATCCGCTGGCGCCCGCCGCGCGGATTTCCGCCAGCAAGCGCTCGCCTTCGGCGAGCCGCCGGCCGGCAAGCACCACGCGGCATCCCGCGTTTGCCAGGGTCAGGGCGAAGTGGCGGCCAAGCCCGCTGAATGCGCCGGTCACGAGTGCCACTTTGCCTTCCAGGTCGGGAAAGACAGGTTGAGGACGAGGTGCGGAAGCCATATTTGCCGTCTCCTTCGACGCGGTGTCGGAACGAAGGTTAAGCCGCCGCGTTCGGGAAACCAGCCACCCGAACGGGTAGCCCCCCGCACCACCACCCTCCTACCAGCCTCGCGAAGCCTGGCGCCTCCCCTATCGGGGGGCTGAAAAACAGTGCCACGGTGCTTACGCTGCCAGGCATCCGGCGTCCCTGGCGCCAGCATGCAAGCACTGGCGCATGCTGCCCGGGCCGCTGCCACAGCGATCAAGGAGTCCCTCCGTGACACGGCCTAACCCCATTCCACGCACCCCATCGGCGTATGCCTATCCGCTGCTGATCAAGCAACTCCTGCACGCGCCACTGGCGGTCAACCCAGAGCAGGAAATTGTCTACCGCGGCCAGGTGCGGCACAGCTACTGGACCATGCGGCACCGAATCGGCCAACTCGCAAGCGGCCTGCAAGCGCTCGGAATTGAACCGGGCGACACGGTGGCAGTGATGGACTGGGACAGCCATCGCTACCTCGAGGGCTATTTCGGCATCCCCATGATGGGCGCGGTGCTGATGACGGTGAATGTGCGGCTGTCGCCGGAGCAGATTGCCTACACCCTGAACCACGCCGACGTCAGGCTGCTGATCGTTCATGCCGACTTCCTGCCCGTGCTTGAATCGATTCGCGCTCAACTCGAAAGGGTCGAGCGTTTCGTCCTGGTCGGGGAAGACAGCTTTGCACTCGACAGCGCGCCCCTGCCTGATGGCTTCAGCGCTGAGTATGAGGCGTTGCTGGCAGCATCACCGCCCGACTACCCCTTCTTCGATTTCGACGAGAACGCCCGGGCGACGACCTTCTACACCACCGGCACCACCGGGCTGCCGAAAGGGGTGTACTTCAGCCATCGGCAGATCGTGGTTCATACGCTGGCCACCATGGCGGCGCTGGCCGGTGCGCCCAGCCAGGGGCGCGTACATAGGGACGACGTCTATATGCCGCTGACGCCGATGTTCCACGTGCACGCATGGGGCATGCCCTATGTGGCGACGGCGCTTGGCATGAAGCAGGTCTACCCGGGTCGCTACGCCGCCGATCACCTGCTGCGGTTGATGCAAGACGAGCGCGTCACGTTCTCCCACGGCGTGCCCACGCTGCTCCACATGATCCTGTCGCATCCGGGTTCGGCCGCAGTCGACCTGAGCGGCATGAAAATCATCGTGGGCGGGTCGGCGCTGCCGCGTGGCCTGGCGCAGGCCGCCATCGACCGCGGCATCGATGTGTTCACGGGCTACGGCATGTCGGAGACCTGCCCCATTCTCACGCTGGCGCAGGTGAAGACCACGCTGCTTGGCGATGCCGCCACCGAACTCGACGTGCGCACCAAGACCGGCCTGCCGATTCCGCTGGTCGACCTGCGTATCGTCGATGACGAGATGCGCGACATTGCGCACGATGGCAAGGCCAGCGGCGAAATCGTGGTCCGTGCGCCGTGGCTCACGCAAGGCTATCTGGGCAATGCGGCGGAGTCCGAGCACCTGTGGGCCGGTGGCTACCTCCATACCAACGACATTGGCTCGATCGACAGCGATGGCTATCTGCAGGTCACCGACCGCATCAAGGATGTGATCAAGAGCGGCGGCGAGTGGGTGTCGTCGCTGGAGCTTGAAGACCTGATCTCGCGTCACGCCGCGGTGAGCGAAGTGGCGGTTATCGGCATCAAGGATGCGCGGTGGGGCGAACGCCCGCTGCCCTTGATCGTGCTGCGGCCGGGACAGTCGGCCGGGACAGAAGAGATCCAGGAGCATCTGCGCGATTTCGTCCGCCGTGGCGCGATCTCGAAGTATGCGATCCCGGAACGGGTGCTCTTTGTCGAAGCAATCGAGAAGACCAGCGTGGGCAAGATCAACAAGCGCCTGCTCCGCGAGAAATACCAGGCAGCCCCGACCCTTTCCTCAAATTCCGGCACCAATCCATGAGCCGGCAGCCAATGCCGGTCTGGAAAGGGCGTTTTCCCTAGAAAAACCGCTTCAGGAGACAAAGCAATGCAAGCTTCCCCCACAACAGAGCGCATCCGGCGCCATCCCAGGTTCGGCGAACTGGTCCGTCGCCGCGCCCGCCTCTCGCGGACCTTGCTGGTCCTGGTCCTCGTCCCCTATCTCGCGCTGATGCTTGCGGTTGCAATGCAGCCTCAGCGCTTGGCCGAACCGCTTCATCCGGAAACATTGCTCAACCTTGGCATCGTCCTCGCTGTAGGCAGCGTGCTGCTGGGCTGGGGCGCAACGTGGTACTACGTGCGCCTTGCCAATGGCAAGCTGGAGACGATGGTGCAGCAGATCCTGTCGGAGGCCAACCAATGAATCTCCAGGCCATTGCCATGTTCCTGCTCTTTGTCGCGCTGACGCTGGGCATCACGTACCGGGCCTCCTTGCGCACCCGGACCGCCAATGACTTCTTTACCGCCGGCGGCGGCATCACCGGCATGCAGAACGGCCTGGCCGTGGCGGGCGACTATATGTCGGCGGCCACGCTGCTCGGGGTGGTCAGCCTGGTCTATGCGCGCGGCTTTGACGGACTGCTGTATATCGTCGGGTTCTTCATCGGCTGGCCGGTCATGCTGTTCCTGATGGCCGAGCGGCTGCGCAATCTCGGCAAGTTCACCTTCGTCGACATTATTTCGGATCGGCTCGATCCGGTCAGCACGCGCTGCATGGCGGCAGCCAGCAGCCTGGTGGTGGTGCTGCTCTACCTGATCGTGCAGATGGTCGGCGCCGGCGAACTGGTCCAGTTGCTGTTCGGCATCGACTATGTCTATGCCGTCATCGGGGTTGGTGCGCTGATGATGATCTACGTGACCGTTGGCGGCATGATCGCCACCACATGGGTGCAGATCATCAAGGCCGTGCTGTTGCTGTTCGGCGGCTCGCTGCTGATGCTGCTGGCGCTGGGGCACTTTGGCTTCAGCCTTGAAGCGCTGGCCGCCAAGGCAATCGCGGTGCACCGCAGCGGCCCTGCCCTGCTCGCGCCTGGCACGCTGTTCGCCGATCCGGTCTCGGCGCTTTCGCTGTGCGTGGCCACCGTGCTCGGGCTGTCGGGACTCCCGCATATCCTGATGCGCTTCTTTACGGTGCCGAATGCATGCGAGGCACGCAAGAGCGTGCTGGTGGCCAGCACCTGCATTGGCTACATGTTCCTCGCCATGTTTGCCATCGGGCTCGCGGCCATCGTGATCGTCGGTACCGATCCGCGCTATTTCGAAGGCGGCCAGATCGGCGGAAAGCTGCTCGGCGGTGGCAATATGGTCGCGATGCATCTCGCCAGCGCGACAGGTGGCAATCTGTTCCTCGGCTTCCTGGCGGCAGTCGCCTTTGCCACGATTCTCGCCGTGGTTTCGGGCCTGACGCTGGCCGGCGCTTCGGCGATCTCACACGACATCTACGCGGGTGTCCTGCGCCGCGGCGCCGCCACCGAGGCGGCGGAGATTGCTGTCACCAAGCGGGCCACGCTCGCGATCGGCGTCGTCGCTGTACTACTGGGGATCGTGTTCAAGGGGCAGAATCTCGCGTTCCTGGTCGCGCTGGCATTCAATGTGGCAGCCTCGGCGAATTTCCCGGTCCTGGTGCTGTCGATGTACTGGCGCGGGCTGACCAGCCGCGGCGCGGTCTGGGGCGTGGCGTCGGGCCTGGTGTCGTCGGTCGCGCTGGTGATCCTTTCTCCTGCCGTGTGGAAGAACGTGCTGGGGCATCCCTCAGCCATTTTTCCGTACGACCACCCGGCGCTGTTCACGGTCCCGTTCGCGTTCCTGGTCACATACCTGTGCTCGCGCTTCGACCGGAGTGCCAGGGCCGAGGCAGAGCGCCAGGCCTTCGACGCGCAACTGGTCCGCGCACAGACCGGCCATGGGGCGGCGGCAGCGTCCAGGCACTGACGCCCCGGCACGCGTCCGCGTGCGCCGCCTACGACACGGCATGGGCCAGCGCGGCATAGAATGCCGCGTTGTCCCAGTAGGCGCGCATGAACTCGATCCTGGCCTCGCTGTCCACGCGTGCGATGAAGACGTGCGGCAGCGAGAAGGACTGGCTCCGGTTGGCTATCCCCAGCACGTCCCGCGCCTGCGTTCCCGTAATAGTGACTTCTGCAATCACGGTGCGTTGAACGTCGTCGGAATAGATCGCGGTGACCCGATTGCCCAAGTCCGGGAAGCCATCAACCAGCGTGCTCCAGATATTCCTTCCTGTCTCGTCGACCGGCCCTGCCATCATCATGGGGACATAGTCGATTCGCGCACCTGGCGCAAACAGTGCCAGCATGCCCTTAAGGTCATGCTCGCGGTAGCGCGCGAAAAACGCCTGAACGGTCTCGATCTGGCTCATCATGGGTCTCCCGGAAGATTGGTCACGGGCAAAGCTGCCATTGCATGCCTCAGCCCTTCCGCACATCATCTCGCTTGCGCGAGCGCAGTCAATGGCCCTCCCCGAACAGGTGGCACTCAGTCCGCCCCGCGCTAGCGCAGGCGCTCGAAGGCAAGCACAATCTCGTCGATTGCAGCGCGTATGCGAGCGCTGTGACGCAGGTCCTTGTGCGTCACCAGCCATACTTCGTAGGGCGCCTCGCGGCTGCGCTGCGGCCATAGCCTGACCAGGCCATCGGCCTCGCCCATGTAGACCGGGATCTCGCCGACGCCCAGGCCCGCCTTGATGGCGGTGCGCACCATCAGGCTGGAATTGACTGACGCCACGATGCGTCCGCCCGAGATCGGCTCTCCCGCCAGCGTCGGCGCCCTGGACGCCAGCACATACGGCTGATACACGACCAGGTCATGGCCGGCAAAGGCGGTTCCGGGCTCGGGCTTTCCGTGCGCCCGCAGGTAACCGGACGAGGCATACAGGCCCATCGGCCACTGGGCCAGGCGCCGCGCGATCAGGTCAGGGTTGTCGGGCCGGACGGTGCGAATCGCGATATCGGCTTCGCGCCGCGCCAGGTTCAGCATCTGGGTTGATGCGTGAATCTGCACGACCACATCCGGATACCGGGCGCGCAGGCCCTCCAGGGCAGGCATCAGGAAATCCATCGCCAGGGAATCTGTCGTGGTAATCCTCACCTCGCCCGCAAGACGATCGTCGAGGCCTTGCGTCAAGCGCTGAAAATCATTGGCCGACTGCTCCATGCGTTGCGCCGCATCGAGCACGCTTTCGCCCGCCGCGGTCAGTACATAGCCCCCAGACGTGCGCAGGAACAGGGTGGCCCCGACCACGCCTTCCAGTGCAGCCAGGCGCCGTCCGACGGTCGCCTGGTCCACGTCCAGCGACCGCGCCGCGGCGCGCAGCGTGCCTTCGCGATAGAGCGCGAGAAATACCCGGGCATCGTCCCAGTTCATATTGCCCTCTTTATCTCAGATAACCGATGCGATTCTGCATGGCAGCCATGAAACCCTGCATCACCTAATCAACCCGCTGCTACCTATACTCGCTCTCAACCGCGATGGCCACCCCATGATGAAGGTCTTCGCCAAGTCTCGCGAGTTAATCAGGAAAATCTATGCATTCGCCTTTGAATCACATCCCCGATACCATGACGGCTATCGAAATCACTCATCCTGGCGGCCCTGAAGTGCTGGTGCCCACAAGGCGTCCGGTGCCCACGCCCGGCCCGGGCGAACTGCTGATCCGCCACCAGGCGGCAGGCGTCAATGGCCCCGATGTATTCCAGCGCAAGGGGCTATACGATCCGCCTCCGGGCGCCTCCGATATCCCGGGCCTGGAAGTGGCAGGAGAGGTTGCGGCCGTCGGCCGCGGCGTCACCAGGTTCAAGGTAGGCGATCTCGTCTGCGCCCTGATCCCGGGGGGCGGATACGCCGAGTATAGTGTCGCCAACGAGCACAATACGCTACACCTGCCCGACGGCCTGCAATTGGTGGAGGCGGCCGCGATGCCCGAGACGTTCATGACGGTCTGGCTCAACCTGTTCCAGCGCGGCAGGTTCACCCGGGGTGACACAGTCCTGATCCATGGCGGCGCGTCCGGCATCGGCACCACTGCCACCATGCTCAGCAAGGCCTTTGGCGCGTCGAAGATCATCACCACCGTGGCCTCGGACGCCCAGCGCGACGCCAGCCTCGCACTCGGTGCCGACTACGCGGTCAATTACCTGGAAGAGGACTTTGTCGATGCCGTCATGCGCGTTACCGATGGAAATGGCGTCGACGTCATCGTCGACATCATCGCCGGCGATTATGTCGCCCGGAATTACACCGCCGCCGCCATTAACGGGCGCATCGTGCAAATCGGCGTGATCAAGGGCGTTGCCAAGGAAGTCGACTTGTTTCCCATGCTGACGAAGCGGCTTACCCATATCGGCTCCACCTTGCGCTCACGCACGCCTGAAGAAAAGGCCGAGATCATCCGCGAGCTCGAGGCGCAGGTCTGGCCACTGATGGCCACCGGAGCCGTCAAGCCGGTCATCTACCAGACCTTTGCACTGGAGCAGGCTCGCGCTGCACATGAGTTGATGGACTCTGGCACCCATATCGGCAAGATCGTGCTGAAGATGGATAAGTAGCGGCAATGCCGGGATCGCGCAAGCCGGGCACGGGCGATGGTATCCGTGCTCGGCCCGGGCGAGGTTCCGGCTACCTGGCCCCGGGGGGCGCGCGGTACTAGCCGTAAGCGCTTCACGCCTCGCAGGGCACCCGTCAACGATGCCTGCGAACGTCAGCATCACGGCGGAGAACTCCCAGCGCTCTCGGTATAGCGCACAGATCGGGGCGGTACACTCGCCGCCGCCATGACGTGACAAGGATCGCGCCTTGAAGGGCGAACGCACGCCCTGGCTCCATGCGGGTTGCATGCAAGGCGGGTCCGGCTGGGCAGTACATGGGACAGGCTAATGGGGGTTCGCGCTCGGGTCTTGCGCGCGGGCCGCTAGCTCTGCGGCACGGTTCGCTCCGTGACCCGGGGCAGGTCCCGGCCCAGGCCGCTTCGGACCGCCTGGATACGCGAATTCACTTTCAGCTTCTCAAAGATATTCTTCAGATGCCACTTCACCGTTTCCGGGGCGACGCGAATGGCCCGGGCAATTTCCTTGTTGGAAAGCCCCCGTGCCACATAGTCCAGGATCTCCACCTCGCGGGCGCTCAGCCGGCTGGCTGCGACCGGCTCCGCCTGCTCATCCTTGACGCCTGGCGCGCTTGCCGGCGCATCGAACCCGGCGTAAAGCTTACTCAGATACCAGGGCTCGATCTCGGCCAGGCGGTCTTCCTGCTGGCGCAGCGCGTCAAGGATCTCCCGGACCTGTGGTCCGGCGTCAAGAATTACACGGTGCAGGCCGTTCTTCTGGCCATACGCGAGCGCGGCGCGCATCGCCAGCACGGCCTCTGCACGCTGCCCCGCACTGTGCAGCGCGACAGCCAGCATCACCGAAATCTGGGCGGACATGTACTGCATGCCCGCCGCACGCAACTCCGCCTGCACGCCCTGGAGAACCGGCACGGCTTGCGCGGCGCGGCCGCGCCCCACCAGCAGCCGGCAATACGCCACCTGGAAGCGTTGCCAGGTCTCCAAGTAGCTGCCTTGTAAGGTCGCCTGCTTCGGCCCGACCAGCGCCTCTAAGTCGTTCCCGATCCGCGTGGCGCGGCTGATATCTCCGGCACCGATACTTATACGGATTGCCTCGGCCTTGCACGCGACCTGCATGCGCAGCCACTGGCGCTCGCGGGCAACGGCTTCTGCGTCGTCCACGATCCGGTAGGCTTCGTCCTGCTTGCCCGCCAGCAGCCGCAGCCGCGCCAGCGTCACGCAAAAGCCGATCAGAGGCCCCAGCGAGCACGCTTGCAGCGCCATCTCGAGCCGGCCTTCCAGCAATTCGGCGACCCGGTCCAGGTCATTCCATTCATAGTGGATGGCGGCCAGGTATCCAACCGGGAGCACGGATGCGGCTGAATGCCTGCCGGCGCGCGCATTGGATTCGCGCAGTACATCCTCCAGCGACTGAACCGCCTCGCCCAGCCTGCCTTCCACGAACAGGCTGAGCCCGACCATGCTCTGCCGGTACACCTTGGCGTAGATCGGCGCATCCGCCCCGGTACTGAGGATGAGCGTACGTCGCAGGCGTTTGACTTCGTCGAATCCCGCCGCATAGCTTAGCCCGAAGATCTGCGTCGTCAGCCCGATGCCTTCCTCCCATGAGCCGGCTTCCGGGCCGAGCGCAAGCACCTTGCGCCCCATTTCCAGTGAGAGCTGGCTCTCATCGGACAGGCCCGCGATCAGCGCCTTGACCGCCTGCAGCTCGACGCGCACCACATTGCTCAGGGGCAGCTGCCCGCGATCGATATCGTCCTCGACCGCCTGCAGCGCAGCTTTGGCCGCGAGGGTCTGCATCGTCAGCGCAAGCGCCCATGCATGCGCCAGCCTTAGGCGCAGCCGACCGTGTACCGCCTCGGCGGGCAGTTTGGCGACCCAGCTTAGGACCGTGCGCACGTCGCTGGCTTCGACCAGGTTCATCGCGCACTGCTCGACCCAGCCGGCGGCGCGATCGACATCCCCCGCGGCCAACGCGTGCCTGACGGCTTCCGGCCACAGCGACTGCGCCGCGAACCACTCACTGGCACGGCGATGCAGACCGACCGCTTCATGCGGCCGCTCCCGCAGCAGGCGCTTTCTCAGGTACTCGGCAAACAGCGCGTGATAGCGGTACCACTCGCACTCGGCGTCGAGCGGCCTGACGAACATATTCCTCGCGACGAGCCACTCGAAACTGGCATGTGCGGCATCGGTCGCCGCCACCGCATTGCACAGTGACACGGACATCCGATCCAGCACCGATGTTCGCAATAGAAAGACCTGCAGCGGCCCAGGGACGTGAACGAAGACGTTCTCATTGAGATACGCTTCGATGCTGCGCCGGGCAAACGGCAAGCGTTCTGTAAACTCCCTGGCCGGTTCGTTTTCGCTCAAGGCAAATGACGCCAACTGCAAGCCGGCGACCCAGCCTTCGGTCGCCTGCAGCAACGCCTCGGTCTGCGCAGCGCTCAGCGTGCGGCCGGAAACGACAGAGAAAAACGCCTGCGTCTCCGCGGCGTCAAAGCGCAGCGCTTGCGCATCCAGCCTCAGCAACTGGCCACGCGCCTCGAAGTAGCTCAGCGGAAATGCCGGCTCACCGCGCCCCGCGACGAGCACGTGCAGGTTATCGGGCGCATAGCGCAGCAAGCGGAACACCGCTTCGTGAATGGCAGGAGCGGCCAGCCGGTCGAAGTCGTCCAGGACCAGCACCAGCCGTCGCGGCAGCGTCGCGACCGCATTGAGCAACTCGGCAAGCATTGCCTCGGCGGACGCCAGAGGATCCGGCTCCAGCTGGCGCGCAACCGCCTCGCCAGCTTGCCGGTAGGCGTTCCTGGCTGCAGCAAGCAGGTAAGCGCAGAACTGGAACAGATCGTCGTCGTCAGCGTCAATGCTCAGCCAGCCGACGGCGCAGCCTTCCTTCTCCAGGCAATGCTTCCATTCACTCAACAAGGAAGTCTTGCCGAAGCCGGCCGGTGCCACCAGCACCGTCAGCTTGCACTCCAGGCCGGGCCGCAGCAGCCCGATGGCGCGCGCACGGTGCACATAGTGTCGCGTTCGCGGCGGCGCCAGCTTTGTCAGGATCAGCGCCGGCCAGCACCGGGGCTCCTGCGCCGCGTCGGCATAAGACGATTGGGTCGGAGGCGCATCCCGGTCTCGCGAGCGATTCACTGGACGATCACATCCCATTCATCGGCCTGTTCCCGGCGCACCATCTCGCCAGCTGACTGGGGCCTGACCGTGCGATAGGGATGCGACGCGGCGGTAAGGACATCGATGATGGCATCAATCATTTCCTGCGGGTCATGCTGGTTATTCAGCGGACGCTTCACGCCTGGCTGCATCACTTGCTTTCCGTCTTCCCACCATTGGTCCATTCTTTCCATGCCGGTATCGTTGATACCCAGTGCGATAGGCACCGGGATTCTCCGTTGCAACTTGGACGCCGTAAGGTTTCAATTCCTCGCGCATTGATGCGCACAACGCCTCGACAGCCAGTAACCAATACGGTCGTCCCCATCACCAGGCTCCCAGAAGTTGCAGGCTGGCCCGGAGGCGGTTAGCCGTTACCGCTTCAGCATATCGCCGCCTTTCGGGTCTACATAGTCGACGTAACTGCCCCGCTCCCCAACCATCCTGACAAAGTTAACAGATTCGCCCATCCAGGTGCGTGTAGCCAGATCCATATCGGGATACTTCTGAAGCTCCCAAAAATCAAGAGGATTTTCTTGCCACCCATGTCTTGACTCGCCTTCACTAGGATCAGTCGAGCAGATTCGGGTACGACCGTAATAGATGATCGCCGAAACGAAAGTCAAGCCACAAGGGCATGGGATACCGTCAGCGGGGGGGAAGACGGGGGGGATTGCCCGACGATGCCATTTCGTCGCTGTTGCCAAGCATCCTTTGTGCTGTGCCGAATGCTCGTGGGCTAAAGCAGAACGCCGACTTCGGCATCGCGCCTACATTGCCGAGGCCAGACTACCCCCCACTTAGGGAGGAACCTTGCAAAGGCCGCAAAGATGAACTGATCATTGCGTTAGCGAGGCTTGCTTCTTCAGGCTGACGACGAATCTCGCCCTTCCACAAGCAACTACTCGCGAAGGGAACCGCAGGCCATAGCGTGGCATGTTTAGTTTGAAGCATTCTGGAGGAACGTCATGCGCAGTCGTAACGTTCTTCAAGTCTCGATTTCACCGCGAACTTCTGGCCGAGCCTGGCACGGCAGGCGCGAGATGAATTCAACCAAGGAGCCTGCCATGTCGACTATCTCACGACGTTCCTTCGTCCAGTCCATCGGTGCCGCTACACTCACGCCGGGAGTGTTTCTCGCCTCGGCCGAAGCGGGGGCTGCGTCGGAAAGCCCTGCTCCACCCCAGGGGGCCGGCGCGAACTACGCCGATTACAAGCATATCCAGGTCACCCAGAACCACGGCGTCGCTACCGTTACGTTGAACTACCCGCCGTTCAACCTGCTTGATGAGGTACTGTCGGAGGAGTTCGACCGGCTGACCCGACAACTGGAACAGGATGCGAACGTACGCGTCGTCATCCTGCAGAGCGCCCTGCCGAAGTTATTTATCGCGCACTCCGGCCTGCACCGTGTCGGCTCGGCGCCGAAGACCACTTCGAATACACGCACCTTCCGCCTAACCCAGATGCTTGGGGAGCGCCTGCGCAACATGCCCAAGGCTGTGATCGCCAAGGTCGAAGGCATCGCCCGCGGCGGCGGCTGCGAGATCGCGCTGGCCGCGGACATGTGTTTCGCCGCGCTCGACAAGGCTGTGTTCGGCCAGCCGGAAGTCGTCTGCGGACTCGTCCCCGGCGGCGGGAACACACAGCGCCTGCCGCGGCGCATGGGGCGCGCACGTGCCCTCGAGGTGCTGTTGGTTGGCGGAGATTTCTCGGCGGAACTGGCCGACCACTACGGCTATATCAATCGTGCATTGCCGGCCGGGGAACTGGGGCCGTTCGTGGACAAGATCGCGCGCCGCATTGCGACCTTTCCCCCCACCACGATCGCCCACATGAAAGCGGCCGTGGACATGGGGTCAGACACATCCTTCTCCGAAGGGTTGTTGGTGGAAGCGCGCGAGGCGGATCTTTGCGTAGCCAACGAGGCGATACAGGCGCGAGTGAAGGCGATACTCAAAGCCGGCGCCGAGACCTACGAAGGCGAACTCCACTTCCCTGAACTGTCCGCGAAGCTGCCGCCCGCCGATTAAGCAATCGACCTGCCTCCGAACAATGGTTACCCGCAAGTATGCGGAGACGCTTAATACGAGCGGGAAGTAAGGGACACAGCAAGGCGCCGGAGTGCATAGCCCATGCTGGTGATTGGGGGATTTCCCTCATTTGATGTAAAAGCCGGTGGAAACTGAGTTCTAAAACCCATTTTTCTTTAGAAGGAAGCCTATCATGACGTCCCAGACAGACAGCAAGCAGCCGACGCCTGACCCAGCCGAGCGCAAGGCGTTTTTTCCCTCCCCCTACTCACTTTCGCAATTTACGTCGCCCAAGTCTAATCTCGCGGATGCCGACTATCCGGACGCTTATCAGGGCGGTCGCTGGAAAGTATTGCTAGTCGCTGCAGATGAGCGCTATCTCCTGACTGGAAACGGTACCTTCTTTTCTACTGGCAACCATCCCGTCGAGACCCTCCTGCCGATGTATCACCTGGACCGCGCAGGCTTCGAGTTCGACATTGCCACCTTATCGGGCAATCCGACAAAATTTGAATGGTGGGCATTCCCTTCTGAAGACGCCGAGATAAAGGCCCTCTACGCAAAGTACGAACAGAAATTCCAGCAGCCGCTTAAGCTTTCTGATGTGGTAAATTCCTTGGACAAGGATGCGAATTACATTGCCGTTTTCGTCCCTGGAGGACATGGTGCCTTGATGGGGCTACCCTTCAGCGCGGACATGAAGGCGACCCTTCAGTGGGCAATGCAAAACGATAGGTACATCATCACGCTGTGTCACGGGCCTGCAGCCTTGCTTTCCGCCAGCGTCGACGGACCCAACGGTGAAGATCTTTTTCGCGGTTACCGCATCTGTGCATTCCCAGATGCCATGGACAAGCAGACGCCGGACATTGGCTATATGCCCGGTCCATTGCGTTGGTTCTTCGGCGAAAGACTTGCTGCTATGGGAGTCGAGATCGTAAACACTGAAATCGATGGAAGCACGTTTCGTGACCGGAAACTCCTCACCGGCGACAGCCCGTTCGCGGGAAACAATCTTGGCAAGCTGGCTGCGCGCGCGTTACTGGACGAAGTACAGAATGCAGGCGTGCGCTAGTTCTCACACCATCAGAGACCTTGTCTGCTCGGGCGCTTTATTAGCACTGCCTGCATAGACATGGATTCGCCTCTTGCGGCGCGGGATGCCTTCTCGTCCCGCACTGCGAGGCTTCCGGGCGGTGGGCAATGCATTGCCGCCATCTTCGAACGGATCCGAGGTTTTGCCTGGCCGAGCCTTGCATGCTGGCATTGCCTCGGCCAACTATTTTCAGCCGAACATGCTTAATGACGAGCCGATAACCACGCGTGCAGATTGCCGCCATGCGAAGTCCAACCAAATCCTTCCGGGAGCGTTCAATTGCCTTTTTCAAACTCCAGAACGAGGTTCGGGAAACGACTGAGCGAGTGCATGGTCATGCCATCAAGAGGGCGAGCAACGGTGATGCAAGCTATCTGGCGCACGTTGCGGTTCTGATCGACGCCCTGATCGACCGGTCCGATGCTCGCGGACGCGTCATATGTTTTGCGTCGGCAGCGGAGTTCGGATTGTCACTACATCATCATGGTGAACGTTGCAGACAGGCGGCAATGCTCACCGGATCTGACTCCATCATGGTCCTCTACTGGGCGGCCGTTCGTCGTATGCATGGACATGGGAGCAGCGTAGCCAAGAATGCTGAGATGAGCGAGCCGTTGTCAGGCAGCAGGCCGGCCAATACCGCCCCCGCCGTCAATGGAAACGGCGAAGCCGACACAACGTGGCTGCATTCTGAGCGCAGCAGCCTGTGCGAGAAGCTCCATGGCGATTCGCGCTGCGCCAACGGTCACAACGCACTCCGCCCAATCTCCGGGAAACATTTCCGCAGCGTTGGCGAGAGCTTAATTTCTGAGGCCCAGGTATTTCAATGCAGTGAGTGCGAGGCGATCTGGACACAATATAGGCATCGATCAGACCCGTTCGCGATGTGGTCCATTAAGAATAGACGGTGAAGAAGGTGCTGCTCATTCGCCGAGGCAGCGGCTCGACTGTCCCCCGCTCTCGCGTGCTCAGCGCAAGAACTGCAGCTGCTCGTGGTCCATCGTGTGGTTCATCGGCAGGCGTCTCCAACGCTTCTCCGCGCCAGGGGCTCACATTGTCAATGACATTGCGCCGGCGCTCTCACGTACCGAACGCCCTGGTTGGACTCTTCCCAAGCCATGGTGCCACGCAAGTAATCAGACGAGCAGAACGTCCGTTCTGGACGAGGGCCTTTCCATATCGCGGGGCGGGTTATCCCTGCCCCCCCGCCATCGCCCCCCGCCGGAGTGGCTGAGTTGCATGGCATGTTCTCGTAATCTCCTCGCAGAAGTTCATACACATAAGAGGAGACACTCATGCATTCGAACTCGCCGGAACGCCGTTACACCTTCCGCTCGAAAGCTTTAGCCGCCACTACAGCGGCAGCCGCGTTTCTAGCGGGCGGCGTCGCGCAAGCTCAGGAGACGTTCAAAATCGGCATCGTGACCTATCTCTCGGGACAGGCGGCAGAAAGCTTCGGCATTCCAGCAGCCAACGGTGCCAAAGTCCTCGTGGAGGCCTTCAATCGCGGCGCAGCACCATCCCCATACAACAAACCCGGCTTCGGCGGCCTGAAGATCGAAGCGGTCTACGTCGACGAGGCCGGAGGCGCAACCAAGCAGGTCCAGGAGCTTCGCGCGCTGTACGACCGCGAGAAGGTCGACGCCGTCGTCGGCTACATCGGCTCGGGCGATTGCCTGGCCGTAGCGCCGGTGGCCGAAGAGCTCAAGCGCTTCCTGATCCTGCACGACTGCGGTACGCCGCGCATCTTTGAGGACAACAAGCTGTCCTACGTTTTCCGGACGGCGTCTCACGCGACCATGGATAACGTGGCGCTCGCCCGCTATTTGAAGGCCCGCAGTTTCAAGGTTGAGTCGCTCAACCTGATCAATCAGGACTACGCCTGGGGACATGACTCGAAGGCGGACTTCATCTCTGCCATGGCCAAGTTCTATCCGGCCGCGAAGGTGGGCCAGAACCTGCTGCCCAAGTTCGGCGCGGGGCAATATGGCACTGAGATCTCAGCCCTTATGTCCAAGCCGGCCGACGTGACTCAAACGAGCCTTTGGGGTGGTGATCTGCAGGCACTGATTCTGCAGTCCGCTCCGCGTGGCCTGTTCAAGCGGACGCAGCTGGTGATCTCGGCGGGCGACCATGTGCTGCCGGTGCTCGGCGAACGCATGCCCGACGGCGTGATCCTCGGTGCACGGGGCGCCTACGGCCAACTCGCCCCGAAATCTCCCCTCAATGACTGGTGGAACGATGTCTATTCGAAAACTTTCAACAGCCCGCCTCTGCACGCACCGTATCGGATGGCGCAGGCCTTGATGGGGCTCAAGCTCGCGGTGGAGAAGGCTATGGCCGGCAATGGCGGAAAGAAGCCGTCTCCCGAGCAGCTTGCCGCGGCACTGCGGGGCAGCGAGTGGGACTCTCCGGGCGGGCGCATCCGCATGGCGGTTGCCCAAGGTCAGCAAGGCATCCAGGATACGGCAATTGCGCGTACCCGCTATGACGCCACACGCAAGATGGTCGTGCTCGAAGATGTTGTGCGCTTCCCCGCGGAGTGCGTGAATCCGCCTAGCGGTACCACCGCCGAAGAATGGATCAAAGCCGGCTTTCCCGGCGCCAAGGGCTGCCCCTGATCCCACGCGTCCGACTCGCGTGTGCGAGTTCCCAGCCCTGCTTTTCTTCGCCAAGGAGTCCGCTCATGGACAATCTACTGACCCTGCTTATTGACGGCCTGAACTACGCGTCCTGGCTGTTCATCGTTGCCCTCGGTCTCACGCTGGTGTTTGGTGTCTTGAAGATCCTCAACATCGCCCACGGCAGTTTCTACGCTCTCGGCGCCTATGCCGCCGCAAGCTTCGTAGGGTGGGCAGCAAGCATGAAGTTCGCACCATGGCTGTCACTCGTCGCAATGCTACTGGCGGCCGTCACGGTCGCGGTGGCGATCGCCCCGGTCATCGAACGAGGCCTGCTTCGCTTCTTTTATGGAAGGGACGAGGTGTTGCTCGTGCTGGTGACCTACGCCTTGTTTCTCGTCATGGAGGATCTAACGAAGCTGATCTGGGGCGCGAATCCCTACTTTGTGTCTGAGCCCTACGGCCTCTTCGGCAGCGTCGATTTAGGGCGGATGTCCTATGTCGGCTACGACTTCGCGCTGGTAGGCTTAGCGGTGGTTTCGGGGCTGGCGACGTGGTGGGCCTTGAATCGCACTCGCCAGGGCAAGATCGTCCTAGCCGTAATCCACAGCGCGGAGATGGCCTCCAGCATGGGCATCAATGTCTCCCGTGTCTACACGCTAGCCTTCGGCGCCGGCGTGTTTCTGGCGGCCGTCGCAGGCGCCTTCACCGCTCCGATGATCTCGGTGCAGCCCGGGGTTTCGGTCGGAGTCGTGGTTCTCTCGTTCGCGGTCGTGATCATCGGCGGCCTGGGCAGCATCGAAGGCGCGGCCATCGGGGCGCTTCTCGTTGGCCTCGCCCGGTCTGTCGCAGTGCACGTGGCGCCTTCTTCCGAGCTCTTCGTAATCTACGCGGTCATGGCTATCGTGCTGATGTTTCGGCCGGAAGGTCTGTTCCAGCGCATTCAAGCACGCAAGATTTAACGCGACTACACATGAATACCACAATCAACGCCAACGCCTCCCGGCAAGCGCCAGCTTTTCTGTCACCCCGCGTGCTAGCGTATGCGGTCGGGACATTCGCTTTGCTCGCCGTAGCCGGCTTCCACGCGCCCACTTGGCTCACCTATTTGATCACTATGGCGGCCGGCAATGCCCTCGTCTCGATCGGCATTGTGGGCCTGATGCGCGGTGGCGTCGTTTCATTTGGACAGGGCATGTTCTTTGCCGCGGGAGGCTATGGAGCAGCGTTGCTGTTCACCCACTTCGGGTGGACGGACGCACTGGTGCTATCTATCGCAGGAGGTGGCGTGGCTTTGCTGCTGGCCTTGCCTTTCGCGCCATTGCTTGCGCGCTACCGCGGTATCTTCTTCGCAACGCTAACGCTGGCGCTATCGATGGTCACCTACGGCGTGTTGATGAAGGTGCCAGAGCTCGGCGGGTCCGACGGCTTCTCCGTCGGCAGACCCACCCTGCTGGGAGAGCGTCTCGATGGCGCTTCAGGCTCCTACAGACTCTACCTCCTAACGATCGCATTCGCGTTTGGAATGGGGCTGTTAGCCAAGGTCAATTTCGATTCGCCAAACGGACTGGTGACGCTCGCAGCCCGAGACAATGAGCTGCGAGTCGAGTACCTCGGCACCTCCGTGCGACGACTCATGGGTGTCAACTTCCTGCTAGCCGCGTTCTGCGGCGGCGTCGGAGGAGCGTTGGTCGTAATCTCACTCGGCCACGTTGAGCCCGGCTTCAGCTACTGGACCACCTCGGGCGAGTTCGTCTTTGTCGCCATCCTGGCCGGATATCGAAGCGTTCCAGCGGTGTTCGTGGCCAGCGTCATGCTCGAGATCGTTCGCTCATTCTCGAGCGCCTACTTTCCGAACACCTGGCAACTCGCGCTCGGCCTGTTTCTGCTGTTGATCATCCGATTTCTGCCGCGTGGCATCGGCTCGCTCTGGAACAGGGAGGAACGCAAATGAAAGCCATTCTTGAAGCTAACGGTGTCGGCAGGCGGTTCGGTGCCGTCGTTGCGGCCTCGGACATCAACGTGAAGGTCGGGCCGGGCGAGCGTGTCGGTCTCATTGGCAGCAACGGTGCAGGCAAGACGACCTTTGTCAACATGATTACCGGGTATCTCAAGCCCGACGAAGGGCAGATCAAGCTGGCCGGGACTGACATCACGCGGATGAACCCCCGTGTCATCAGCGCACTCGGTGTTGCGCGGTCATTCCAGATTCCGCAGTTGTTTGGCGACCTATCCGTCATCGACAACATGCTGGTGGCACTGGCCTGCGATGCCAGCCGCTCCGGTTTCTTGCGGCCCGCCCGGGATCCGTTGGCAGTCGATCGGGCGGAGGAACTGCTGCGGCGCTTTCACCTTCATCACCATCGCAGTCGACGCGTCGGCGAGCTGCCGGGGGGTGTACGCAAACTGCTGGACATTGCTATGGCACTGACAGCGCGGCCCAAGCTGCTGCTGCTCGACGAGCCGACCAGTGCGGTCGCGGCCGACGAGAAGTTTCAGATGATGGAAACCATCATGTTTGCCCTGAAAGAAGATCCGGACACTCCGGTCCTCTTCGTGGAGCATGACATGGAGATCATCGAACGGCACGCGACACGCGTCATCGCGTTCTACAGCGGCCGCATCATCGCCGACGACGCGCCGCAGGCCGCCTTGGCCCAAGATGATGTGCGCCGGTATGTCACCGGCGAACTTGCAACGGAGTGATCAGGATGCTCAGCATTGAAGGAATCCACGTGTCGATTCAGTCCGCCGCGGTGCTGCGGGGACTTTCCATGACGATCCCCGACCGAACGATGGTAGGGCTGGTGGGACGCAACGGCGCCGGCAAAACCACCTTGATGCGCTCCCTGATGGGGCATTTGCGGCCGTCTCAAGGGCGGATGCTGTTCAACGGTTGTGACCTTTCGACCTTGGCTTCGCACGAGCGCGCCAGGCTGGGGATCGGGTACATGCAGGAGGACCGTGGCCTGGTACCCGAGCTGACCGTCGAAGAGAACATCTTGCTGCCCGTGTGGGCAAGTCGCACGCTATCGGCTAGCGAACGGCTTGCATTCGTCTATGGCATCCTCCCCGAGATCAAGGAAATGCGTCACCGTCGGGCTTTGCTGTTGTCGGGGGGGCAGCAAAAGCTCGTCGCGCTAGGTCGTGCACTCGCTGTGGGCACCCGACTCCTCCTGCTTGACGAGCCTTTCGAAGGCGTTGCGCCTGCGCTCAGCAAGCGTCTGGCCGAAGTGATCCTGAAGCTTAAGGCGAGCGATCTGTCGATTTTCATCTCCCAGAGCGACTTGAATCATTCCCGGCGTATCGTCGATTTGGAGTACACCATCGAGCGCGGTGCAAATATTGGCAGCGTCCAGCCGTAGAACAATGGCAAAGGGTTTCCCGTACTTTGTGTCAGAATTGCGGGTCTTCCGCAATTTTTGTGACGACGGCGAACTCGCGTGGAGGAGACCTTGCCGTCGTCTCCCCCGCCCCACTACCACCATTCTTCTGCTTGTTGACAAACTTGAGCGCGCCCGCCAGCCTCATCCCGGCCGTACGAGCTCACCCGCCTGCGATGGCTCCCGCACTAGATCCTATGAATGAGGACGGGTCGGCAACTTCGCAGAGCGGTCCTAAAGTGTCCCGCACTTTGTGTGACGGCCAAGTCAAGGCCTTGATTTCCGGCCGGTTTGGCCGTACGTTGATCGTTACCATGAGGCAAGTTCTCGGTGGGATCGAACGTATTCTCGCCCGTGTGGGCAAGCGCTTCGTCTCCAG
The DNA here is from genome assembly GCF_004353535.1 of Cupriavidus sp. L7L. Classification (NCBI taxonomy): domain Bacteria; kingdom Pseudomonadati; phylum Pseudomonadota; class Betaproteobacteria; order Burkholderiales; family Burkholderiaceae; genus Cupriavidus; species Cupriavidus sp. L7L. The sequence continues at coordinate 2,267 of NZ_SMNY01000034.1, read as the reverse complement.
CGAAGTGCAAGGGGAGACCATTACTGTCGAAGCCCGCAGTACAGCTCGCAGGGCACCGTGCCCGGCCTGCCATAGTTGGAGTCACCGACTCCACGGCCGCTATGTGCGCAAGCTGGAAGAACGTCCAATGCTCGAGCAACGGGTCGTTCTCGCCATTGAGGTACGTCGCTTCAAGTGTATGAACGCCAACTGCCCTCGTCGTACGTTTTCCGAGAACATCCACGCCTTGGCCGGTCGGTATCAACGTCGTACGCGATCGCAGGCTCGGGCGTTGTACGCGCTGGGCCACGCCCTCGGTGGTGAGGCAGCAGCCCGGCTTGCCGACGCCTTGGGCTTGCGCACCAGTGCTGACACCGTGCTGCGAGAATTGCGCAGAGTACCTGAGCGCAAGCGCAAACCACAGCCGCGGGTCGTCGGCATCGATGACTGGGCGATCGCGCGCGGTCACCAGTATGGAACGATCATCGTCGACTTGGAGCGACGTGAGCCGATCGAAGTGTTCGCCGGTAGGGACGCCATTGCGGTGGCTGCGTGGATGCGTGCGCACCCATCGATCGAGATCGTCGCCAGGGACCCGGGCCGGGGCCCATTCCGAAGCGGTCGACCTCGCGCTGCCGGCGGCCAAGCAAGTCTCGGATCGCTGGCATCTGCTGAGCAACCTGTGCGACAACGTCGAGCGGCTGCTATACCGACTCGGGCCACAACTGCGCCAAGCCGCCCAGCAAGTAAACGTCAGTAGGGTGACCCTGGGCCGGCAGGGTCTGCGCCGAAGCTCACAACGGTCATGGGAGCGTCTGAGCGCTCAGCGACGCGCCAAGCGGCTAGCGTTGTATAAGGAGGTGATGGCGCTACGCGCCCAGGGCGGCACGATCAGAGGAATCGCGCGCGAACTCTCAATCAGCCCAGCAACCGTGCAGAAGTACGTCAAGGCCGGAGCATTCCCCGAGCGTGCACCCAGGGCGGGGGGTCCGAATGGACCGGCAGGGGATTCCCCGCCGAAACTCACAGCGGTCATGGGAGCGTCTGAGCGCTCAGCGACGCGCCACGCGGCTGGCGTTGTACGAGCAGTTGATGGCGCTACGCGCCCAGGGCGGCACGATCAGAGGAATCGCGCGCGAACTCTCAATCAGCGCAGCAACCGTGCAGAAGTACGTCAGGGCCGGAGCATTCCCCGAGCGCGCACTCAAGGCGCGGGGTCCGACGCCTTTGGATCCCTATCGCGACTATATCGAGGAACGAATCATCCAGGGCTGTCGTTTTCCTGAACTGATCTGGCAAGAAATCAAGCAGCGCGGCTATGAGGGCAGTCCCGCCTGCGTGCAGAGTTGCGTGACCCGCCTCTTCTTTCCGCTGGGCAAGACCCCGCTTGTCCTGAAGCCCACGATGCCGATGCCGTCGGCCCGACGCGTGTTCGGATGGCTCGTCGGATGGAGGAACCTCGCCATCGAGGAGCCAAAAAGCGCGGACCACGAGCGGTTCGTGAAGGCGCTGTGCAAGATCGAACCCGTGGTGGGCGAGGTCCGCAGTCTCGCGCGGGAGTTTCTCGGACTCATGCACCGGCGAAGTGTGCTGCATTTCGATCGATGGTTGAAACGTTTGTCGTGCTGCGACGCTGAGGAAATGCGTCGGTTCGCGCAAAGCTTGCGCGCCGACTTACCGGCTGTGCGGGCGGCCTTCAGGCTGCAATGGAGCAATGGCCAGACTGAGGGTCATGTCAACCGGCTCAAGCTCCTCAAGCGCCAAATGTATGGCCGCGCCAATATCGAGCTTCTGCGGCTGCGGGTGTTGAAGCCAAACTAAACCGGCCTGCCTTGTCCTACTGGACCCGCTGGTCCGGTCGCTATCGTCGGCGCCTGAGTTCGTGCGGCCAGGACGAGGCTGGCGTGCTCGCTTACGTTAGTCAGTAAGAAGAACGGTGGTAGTGGGGCGAAAAAGACGCCGGCAAGGGTCCTCCACGCGAATTCGCCGTCGTCACACAAATTGCGGAAGACCCAAAGTTACTTCCGCCTGTCCCAGCAAATGCATGCATACAAGGGTGTAGGCGGCCATGCTCAGGACAAAATCTGGTCGACTCGCTTCAGTCCACGCACCATCACCTGACGCATGCGTCCGACCGTCTTGACCCAGCCAAAACCTTGTTCGATCAGCTTGCTGTCGGGCATCGTTAAGCATGATCTTGACAGCCTCGGCTCGACGTGTCCGTCAGCAGTACTCACCAGGGCGGATAGCGGAACTGGCACGCTACCGCCGCGCCAACGAATTGCCGC
>NZ_SMNY01000033.1:0-181035 GCF_004353535.1 Cupriavidus sp. L7L | reverse complement strand
GCCTCCCCGCTTTCCCGCCTCCCCGCCTCCCCGCCTCCCCGCTTTCCCGCTCCCCGTTTTCCTGCCTCCCGGCTTCTATGCGCCGGTCCTGGCGCTTACTTTCCTATCCACATGCCGCCCGCAGAAACGGGTACGCCTTGCTGCAGTGCAAGCTGCGGGCGCCATCCGCCCGCTAACGCAGAAACGGGTACGCCCGTCGCCATAAAGCCTCTTCCCAGCGGCCCGCAACAACGCAGAAACGGGTACGCCTGGTGCCAGAACGCCACCTGGCGTGGGTTCGCACAGCCCGCAGAAATAGGTACGCCCGGTTCCACCGCGTTACCAGGCTTGCTCGGATCATGGGGCGCCGGTAACAGCCGGACGCCTAGATATCCACACGACTACGCCGCGAACGCCACGCAGAAATGGGTACGCTTCGTATTGCAGCGCACAAGATCCGTTCAGCCAAAAGCTTGAAACGAACGCTCGCAGAAACAGGTACGGCCACCACAAGTGCGTGGATGCCGCCTGTCGCGCAGAAACGGGTACGGCGTCCGGGGTTTCCGGACATTTCCGACTTGTTGGGATGAAGCGCAGCCCCCGACTGGCTCGCAGAAACAGGTACGCATGGATGAGGGGCGGCACACTCACGTATACGTTGAGTGTGAGCGCTAGCTTTTTATATGAGGCAGATATATAATAGAAACTTGGCAGTACATCCATCCGCAACCCCACCCCTTCAACGCAGAAATGGGTACGGATGCAGGTACAGAGCCCGAGATCTCACCGCAGAAACGGGTACGGGGGCCAACGCCCGGCGCACAGGTCTGCGGGCGCAGAATTGGGTACGCCGCAGAAACGGGTACGCAGAGGCAAAGGCGCAGCCGTTTTTCTTCGCCACGCAGAATCAGGTACGGTTTCGGCCCATTCACCGCAGAAATGGGTACGCCGCCGGCGCTGGGAGGCCGAGGGCGATCCAGGGCTTGAACCCTTTTCTGCGTGGATAACCCATGCCGCAGGCCGCGCGACGGCGCAATCCGGCGGTAAACCGGGCGTAAACGGCGTATACCGCCCGGGTCGCCGCAGAAACGGGTACGCTTTGCGCGGTCTGCGTTGTGGAAAAGCCTGTGGAAACACGGGGTTATCCCCGCAGAAACCAGTACGCGCGGTCCGCAGATACAGGTTCGGGGCGCCGCAGATACGGGTTCGGCCCTTCGCAGAATCGAGTACGGTTGTCCGCAGATTCGGGTTCGCAAGGGTAGTTTTTTTCCTTACGAATCAAGGCGCTGAACTTCACGTATACGGTTTACAAGTAGTTAACCCGTATCGGTATCGTTTACTGGTAGTCACAGGGTTGCGCACCGTGGACAACCCTTGCGGGTTGCCCACCGTCCGCCCCCCAGCTATCAGTCGTGAGAGTCCCCGCACGACAAAACCGAGGCAAGCAAGGCCAAACCTCAGCGTACCTGTTTCTGCGTGACAACTTTTGCGGCTTCGAGTACAAAGGCGGGTAATCCGAAGCACGCCAATATGCCCATCAAACGCTCCCCGGCCGCCACGGGGGATCGAAGTGTCCTCGACGTGGATGCCGAGCCCTCCCGCATCATTGTTCCCGGCAACGAGAACATCCTGGTTCCGTCCGAGAAATTCCAGCGTCTGTTTGACGAGGCGCAGGCCATGGAACGCGAAGACGCCTGGCAAAGCGGCGAAGTTGGCTTCCTCAGCCGCGCCAGCGTCCAGGTCACGCTGCCATATCGGGCGCCCAAGGGCGCACCGCCGGTATGGACGCGTACCAGCGGCAATATCTCGCTGATGATCCAGCCGGGCTACTTCACGCAGCAGCGCTCTGAACGCGCAGCCAACGGCCGCCAGAAGCTGGTGTCGGAGACCGTCTCGCTGGGCTATCCCTATGGCTCCTATCCGCGCCTGATGCTTGCCTGGATCGGCAAGGAGATCATGGCGAAGAAAAAACGGGGTGAGTTCACCGGGACGGTGGAAGACCGGCGTATCTCGCTGGGCAATTCGCTGTCCGAATTCATGTACAACCTCGGTATCCCGATGGCCACTGGCGGCAAGCGGGGCACCATGACGCTGGTTCGCCAGCAGATGATCCGGCTGTTCTCCGCAACCATTGCGATCGTGCAGAACAAGTCGACGCCTAGCCAGAACCAGAACCCGAATCACGAGCCGCTATCGATCGACCGTGTGGGCTACCTGCTGGCCGACCAGTTGTCGACATGGTGGGACCCGATGCAGCCGGGGCAGGGGTCGATGTTCGAGAGCTTTGTGGTGCTGTCCGAGCCGTTTTTCAACGAACTGGTCAACCGACCGGTACCGGTGGACATGCGTGCACTGAAGGCGCTGAAGCAGTCGCCGTTCGCGCTGGACGTTTACTCGTGGCTGACCTACCGGTTCTTCACGATCCAGCGGCGCACCGAGATCCCTTGGGAAGCCCTGCAAATGCAATTCGGTACGGAAACCGAAAGCGAGCGCAAGTTCCGCGCGCTGTTCCGCAAGGCGCTGAAGGACGTGCTGGTGGTCTATCCGGGGGCCAAGGTCGATGCGGATTCGTCCAAGGCGCTGATCCTGCAGCCGTCCCGTACCAGCGTGCGCAAGCTGGGCTGAGTTCCTGGCCGAATGGCCAGATGCAAAAAAGGCAAGCGTTGAACGCTTGCCTTTTTGTTTGTCCGCCGCGGCAGGTTTGCTGCAGCGGGCAAATCAGCTGGATCAGGCCGGCTTGATGGCCGAAGCCTGCAGGCCCTTCGGACCCTGCTTGACTTCAAACGTCACGCGCTGCCCATCCTTCAGGGTCTTGAAGCCAGAACCCTGGATTTCGGAGAAGTGCGCAAACAGATCTGCACCACCATCGTCCGGGGTAATGAAGCCAAAGCCCTTGGTCTCGTTAAACCACTTGACCGTACCGGTTGCCATAAGAGTTCCTTTTCGAAGCAAGTTCTAGTACACCACGCAAACAACCGTTCAAGCACGTTGAGTTCTCGTAGATACCGAACGGAAGCCGACGAGGTTGACACGACTTGACTCGACTGTAGCGCGCATCATAACCACTTTGGATTGCGGTGTCATGTGCGGCGTAATGCGCACTACAAATACTTTAGACATAGGGGCGGGCGCATTTCAAGCAAATTTATTGTCGAACGCGACCTCTCCCGCAAAAAAGCCGGGACGACGCTCCGCTGCACCTTAATAAAATATTTGTAAATTTGTAAAACGGTTGAAGCGTCACCTGGTTTTGGCTACAGTTGCGCCTTAAGAGTCAACCGCGCTTTCAGCGCTGAAAGAGAGGTCGCAGTGGCAGCCAAAATCATTACCGTCTTCAACCAGAAAGGCGGTTGCGGAAAGACCACGGTCAGCATGCATCTGGCGGGAACACTCGGCCTGCGCGGTGCCCGATCCATGCTGGTCGACATGGACGAGCAAGGCACCGCCACCCGCTGGGCTGCGCAGGCCAGCGATGAGCGCCCGTTTCCCGCGTCGGTGATCGGCCTGGCGCCCTCGGGCGGCGCCATGCACCGGGAGGTTCGGAAGTTTGTGCAGGACTACGATTACATCGTGGTCGATTGTCCGCCTGCGGTTCATTCGGCGGCGCCATCCAGTGCGCTGCTGATTTCCGACCTAGCCATCATCCCGGTAGTGCCGTCGCCTCCGGACCTATGGGCGGCGGTCGCCGCTAAAACGCTGGCACAACATGCGCAAGTCCAGAATGAAACCTTGCTGATCCGGGTAATGGCCAATATGGTGCAGCGGCGCGTGTCGATCGCACGGCAGGCGATCGAGATCCTGGGTGACGATGGCGAGGTGCCGCTTTTGAATTCGATGATTGGATCGCGCTCGGCCTTCCGCGAATGCCAGGCGATCGGCTGTACCGTCCATGGCGTTGCCGGAGCGCGTGAAGCGGTACAGGAGGTCGACATGATGGTCGACGAAGTGTTGTCTTTGATTGAGCAATAAGGCATGGCTACAAAACTGAAAAGCCTTAAGGCCGGCATGCTCGCCGGCATGGTGGCGGAGAAGAACCGCAACGACACGCTGGACCGCTTTGCGCGGGCCGAGGCAGCAATTTCGCAGCATCCGAATGGCCTGCTGCAGGGCAGGGCCAACGACGCCGCGGCGGTTTTCAGCGCTGAAAGTGCGGGCGAGATGGCGTCCGGCCGGCAGCTGGTGCGGATTCCGCTGGCGCAACTCCACGACAATCCACTGAATGCCCGCCGGATCTATGATCCCGCGGTCGTGCAGGAGCGTGCGGCGTCGATCGCCACGCATGGACAGAAGACCCCCGGTCTCGCTGCACCCGACCCCTCGCGTCCCGGCCACTACATCCTGATCGACGGCCACTACCGCAAACGAGCGCTGGCTTCGGCCGGCAAGCTCGAGATGGAGTGCTTTGTCGAGGACGACCTGAGCGACCTGGATTTCTACCGGCTGTCGTTCATGCTCAACGAGCAGCGCTCGGACCAGTCGGCGCTGGACAATGCGATTGCCTGGCGCCAGTTGCTCGATGAAGGCAAGGTTCAGAAGGAAGAAGAAATCTGTGAATTGACCGGGATGTCCGCTGGAACGGTCAACAAGACGCTGGCGCTATTGCGCCTGCCCGAGTCCGTGCTGGGCGTGATGCGCGAGCGGCCGAGCGCGATCGGCATCGCCGCGGGCTATGAGCTGACTTTGTATTGCAAGCTGGCGGGGGAGGAGCGAACCCGCGAGCTGGCGGCACGGATCATCAACGATGGCCTGTCGAGCCGCGAAGTCGAGGCAATCCGCAAGCACGCGCAGGAAGGCAAGGCGCGCAAGGTCAAGGAAATCAGCCGGCAATACAAAATCCGGACCGACAGCGGCCAGTTGCTCGGAACCATCAAGGAGTGGGATTCGGGGCGCGTCGTCCTCGATGTCCAGCTGGGCGACCGCAGCGCCCGCGAGGACCTGGTCGAACTCCTCAAGGCTCGCTTCGGGCTGGACAAGACCTTGCTCTGAACGAGTCCGCTGAGCGAGTCAGGTGCCGGGGAAGCGGGCTACGAACCACCGCACTCCCGGCGCATCAGGGAGACCGCGGACGTGGCAGGATCGCTCGGCAAGACCCTGCAGCGTACCCAGTTCTTCGGTGGCGATGCTGCCACCCATATCTACGCCAAGGCAGATGGTCAGCCAAGGCTGTTCATGCCGAAAAGGGTCCTGTTCCGTACAGCCAGACCCTACGGCGACTCTTTCTCCGTACCAACTTCTTCGGCCGATGCCAACGCTGTCCGCCAACGCCGCGCCTCGCGCACGAGGTCACGCGGCGTGCACGCCGGGAAGCTCGCATCCAGCCTCCGATAGCGCGTAATCACCGCCGACAGCAGTGCGTGCAGCCCTCGCACCGAGTAGGGCGGGTGGGTCATGCTGGCGAGCTTGCGCTGCGCCCGCCGGGTGGGCGGCGCAACGGGCGGGCCGAGCAGGGGCACATCCGCCATCGCGGGCATGTCCAGGTCCAGCGCCCGGTCTTGCCAATGGCGGCGTAGCGCGGCCAGCGCCGTGTCGCTGAGCGCAAGCCGGTCGCCATCCAATGCTTCGTCCGCCTTCGTTGCCGGCACCCGGTCGAGGATCCGCAGGTCTTTCCAGCGCAGCGCCACCAGCCCGGCAAAGCGGGGCCGGCATTCGCGCAGCAGCGCGACCGCTGCGGCCGCGGCGCGGTAGCGCCGGCCATCGGGCTGGACGCATTCGTTCTCCAGCCAGGCAGTGAAGCGCACCAGCGCCATGTCGTCGACAATTCCCTCACCGGCAGCGCTGCCCGGGTCAAGGCCGGAAGCCACATCGCCTGCCGCGCGCGTCATCCCGATATCCGTTCCTGTACCCGTTGCCGGTCCGCCTGCTGGCAGCCACCGCGCGGCCGAGTCGTACCCGTTGCGCGCCATCCAGGCCCACAAGGCGCCCAGGACACGCATGCTATGCCGCAAGCTGGCATCGCCCAGCGGCCCGGTAAATGGCCGCCAGGCCCCGACTTGCCTGGAAGCCCGCGGTCCGCACCAGCGCGCCGCCGGCTGCGGGTCCGCAAGAAAGGCCAGGTATGCCTGGCGGTCCTGCCCGTCCAGCGCGGCGAGACCCTTGCGGCGCTCGATCACCGACCACAGCAGCAACCGCTCGGCCTCCTTGCGGTACGCCGCGTACGTGGCGCCGGCAGGGGGAGCACTGGCGTGCAGCCACTTGCGCACCACGTCGACGCCGCTCGCAAAGGGACAGGCGGGCGGTGCCCCGGCGTCACCGGCGAGCAGTTCCAGCGGCAGCAGGCGCGGCATGTCCGGTGTCAGCGCGCCGCGCGCCAGCGGCGCGCGGTCACCTACATGCGCGGCCAGCATGGGTTGGCCCTGGGACGTGCGGACCAGGTCGCGATGTTCCGCCAGCCAGCGGTTGATGGCCTGGCCGGCGAGGGCGCCGATACGTGGCACACGCCGCCACCATCCCGTGCCGCGGGCATTAGTCAATGCAATAAGTTCCTTAATAGTAACAATATTGGCTTTGCGCAGGCGGCGTGCCAGTGACGGCCCGAACCACAGTTCCACGCCATGCTCCGCCCGCGGCGCCGCCGTACCGAGCCGTTCCAGTTCCGCCAACGCATCCACCCGGCGATCCATGCCGCGGTTGGAACGGCCCGGACCGGACACCAGCAGTTCGCCCAGGTCGGCGCGGCCATGGAGATGGGCGAGCTGGACCATGCGGTCGCGCAGACCCAGCAGGGTGCGCAGTGCCGATTCGCCGGCATCGTCGTCATCGCCGTCGTCGGCAAGGTAACGGCCAACGACCAACGCTGCCGGCATGCCCTGGACATAGGCGCGGACGGCGGCGAATTCGCTGCGGGTCAGGCTGACGGCATGCGATCCGGGCAACATGGGCAGGGGTGCGGGAGCGTCGGTGGGGGAGGGCACATAGCTTACGGTAACTCCTTGATTTATAAGGCACTTGAACTCAGGCCAAATCCATCCGGCCGGAAATGCACAGCAAAGAGCAATGCCGATAATTTTATGCGAGGTAAGCGGCATTCCGCCAGTCCCCGGGCCACCCGAACACCCGTTTGTCGATCTAAGCTCGCTGGCAGGGTCGCAGTGGGCCGCCCGTGACAGCGTTCCGGGACGAAGGGAGCCCCCTCCGGGAATACCCGCTGCAATGCAACAGAGGCTTGCTTTCGACGCCCCTGTTTCATAAGCTGAAGATCAGAATTAGATTCTGTTAAATTTGATCGGAAAGTTGCTAAAGCGCTAGTCATGAACTGCGCGGGTCCGGCACCAGCCGGCCAGACTCGGTTCGAACGGCGCAAACGGGGCGATTCGGCACTCCAAGGGAAGGGACGGGCACGGCAACCGACGGGACGCCGTACCAGGCCAGGAACAAGCCGGATCGTATGGATCGACGAGCCGCAGCATAGCGGAAGGCGGTCCAACAGCAAGAACGGGTTTGTCGCAGGACCTGGGCTTGCCGCAATAAGAAGGAGAGCGGCCATGGCCAGCATCCTCTTGATCGAACACCATCCACTGCTGCGCCTGGGTCTTCGCCACCTTCTGGCCCAAGCGCATCTCCCGGGCGACCTGATCGATATCGATCCGCTCGCGCCGATCGACCCCGATCTCTGGCTGGTAGACGCCGACTTGCTGGTGTACGGGCTACCGCACGACGCCGCGGCAGGCTGGGCCCAGCTCGACGACCTGTGCGAGCGCCTGCGGCCCCGGCGCGTGCTGCTGCTGACCGAGCGGCCCGCCGCGGCACTGTCACGGCCGGCGCTGCCGGAGTCCATACGTGGCTGCCTGCACAAGGCCGCCAGCGCCGAAGCGCTCGACGCCGCGGTGCGGCTGGTGCTGGCCGGTGGGGAGTGCTTCCCGTCGCTGCTGCTGTCCGAGCCAGCCAGCGGACGCAGCGACGATGCCGGCACGCTGGCCATGTCCGCACAGTCCGAACAGTCCGCACCGGCCGCGCCATCCATGCCGTCCGGTCATGCCGGTGCCCCGGTGGTGGTGCCGCTGCATGCGTTGCGCGGCGAAACACCGGCCACGCCGCCTGTGTATACGAGCGAAACGCCGTCGAGCGGCGCGCATCTGCTCAACATCACCGAACGGCAGTATGAGGTACTGGCCCTGCTCGCGCGCGGCTATCCGATCAAGACCGTCAGCCGGATGCTCAATATCTCCGTCGCCACGGCCAAGACGCATGCCTGCACGCTGTACCAGCGGCTCCATGTACGCAACAAGGGCGAAGCTGTCTACGTGGCGCTGCAGCGTGGCGCCACGCTGGACTGGGCCGGCCCGCCGGCGGTGCGGCCGCTCGGCGCGTGCCGGGCCGCCTGAAGCCCCCCTGCATGACCGTTCTGGGGTGCATCGGTTGCAGCCATGCCGGCGCCGGTCGGATCCGGTGCCGCGGCCATCCCCGCAGGTCATCCATTTGACGTGGCGGCCTCCGCCAAAAGCATGAGGCGGTGCCGGGGAGCGCTTGCTACGTTGACAGGGAGGCGTTCGCCGCCGCCTGCCGCGCGCCATGCGTCAGGCGCCCAACGGCAGGGCGCGCACCGCCGCGAGGCCCCCCATGTTCGCCACGGCGGGCCATCCGGCCACTTGACCTTCTGACCCCGGGCCCATCCCGCCGCACCGGCCGTGGCCTCCATTGCCGATTCGATGCCGACCTACCTGATCGCCAGCAACGAAATGATGTGCCGCACCCTGGTGCGGCGCCTGGAAGCGCTGGGCCTGCCGCGCCCGATCCGGTGGCGCGCGCCGCATTGGCTGCAGGATGGTGCTGCCGGCCGGCAGCGTCATCCCGATGCGGACGAGCCCGGCAGCGACCCGGCCGATGTCGCGCTGATCGATTGCAGCGGGCTGGACGGCGACCCGCGCAAGCTGCTCGAACAGATGCAGGCCCGGCTCGCGCCGCGCCGCTGGCTGGTGTTGTCGGACCGGCTGGACGCGACGCTGATCGTCCACGCCGCGCTGCTGGGCGCGAGCGGTTGCCTGGCGGTGCCGGCGCCTGCCGAGCTCGTCTGTGCCGCGACCGCGCTGGTGTGGGCTGGCGGCCAGTGCTTCCCGCGCATGGCCCTTTCGCTGATGCAGGCCACGCCCTGCGACAGCGTCGGCGCCGCCTGAATCTGCCCGTCCCTCTCTTGCTTCCCTCCTTCGGCCACCACAGGATTACAGCCTGCGGATGAGGGCGTTCGGTGCGCGCAAGCACTATGCTTGAGATGCCCGGCGTCCGAGCAGCCCCATTCCAAGAGGGCTTGCCGCGCCGGGATGCTAGGGGGTCGTATGGAAGGCGGGATGGATTACCTGGTCGTGCATGGCTTCGCCGTGCGCGAGGGCCGGGGCAAGTGGGCTTGCTGCTTCGAGATCCGGCTGGCTGGTGCGGGCGAGCAGCCACTGTTGTATCGCGGAGAACTGCATGGTCGCCGCTACGATTGCGAGCATGCCGCAGCGCAGGCCGCGCGTGAAGCAGGACAGCGTGAAGCGGTGTTGCGGGTGGAAAGCCTGCGCGCACTGATCCTGGCGCAGCATCGCCTGCGCCTGCCGGCAGCTACGCTGCCCTGAGCCAGGGCGCCGCGGCGCCCTGCTGTGTTCCGCGTGCCTCGCCAGCGCCAGCGCGAGGCGCGACCACTGCTGCCATTGTCCTGCAGCAGTGCTGCCTGCCACCAGTCCCGCTCGCCAGCCATTGCCGTGCACCCACAGGGCATGCACATGCCTGCTGGCGTCGCCGCGCTGCCGAACCCTGTCGCGCGCGCCGTGCCATGCCACAAAAAAAGAAGCCCGCCGACCGGGGGACCATGCGGGCTTTGAAGGCGTGCAGGCAATACTGCCCGCCCACACGTCCTCTTGACGATATCCAATCGGCACGCACGCCTCTATCAACCAGAAGCAGCATGCGCGTCACGCATGCGGCTGAATGCCACTAAACCGGCTCAACCGGAACTCAACCTCTGCGGCGAACGGTACAGACGCGCTTGCCATCGGCATGCGCGTCCTTGCGCCACGCAATGACGGCCGAACCTGTGGGCCCGTGCAAGGTTTGTGCGCCGTCCAACAGACTGTCCTGAACCGCGCGCGCCAAGATCGCCATCAAGACCGATGGCGCAAGCATTTGGCTCGGGGCAGGGAGAAGGCGGGCATGACAGCAGACAGTCAGTGCACGGCAGCCGGAACGCGAGCGCGAGGGCGCGCATCCGGCGCGGGCCACGCACACCCGCGATTGGATCGGCATGGCAGGCGCGGAGGTCTCTAGTGTACGGCGACACCAAGATGCGTGGACGTGGCGGGCCTGGGTTGCGTGGCGGCAATCCGGTGTGGTCGCACGTCAACTGCCATGTCGACCTGTGGATCGAGTTGCTGCACGGACTTGAACTGCCACCGGTCGCCGCGCTGCCGTGCGCAGTGCGCCAGGATTTCGAGGCCGATCATTTCACGCAGTGCCGCTTTCCGGTGGCGGACCTGGAGCGGCTCTACGGGCTGACCGCCCATGCGCTGACGCTGTACGACTCGCTCGAGTCGCACGTGGCGGCGCAGACCGCGCGCGGCCATCTCGTCGTGATCGAACTCGACAGCGGCCAGCTGCCGCCGCCGCCCGGCGCGGGCTACCAGCGCCACCGCACGCCGACCTGCATCGCCGTCGACGTGCTGATCCCCCAGGCGGGCGCCGTCGGCTATTACCACACTGACGGCTACCACACCGCCAGCGGCGAGGACTACGCCGCGATCTTCCGGCTGGCACCGGGCGCGCGCAGCGCCGAGTCGCTGCCCTTCGTGCATGCCGAGGTAGTGCGCCGCGATGGCCGGCTGCGCGGGCGCGAGTCGTTGCTCGACGCTTCGCTGGCGCTGCTGCGCACGCACCTCGGCAACCGTCCGCAGCAGAATCCCGTGACACAGTTCCGTGCCGTGTTTCCCGCCCACCTGGAGCGGCTGATGGCGCGCGGCGAGCCGGGCTTCCACCACTACGCCTCGGGCGTGCTGCGCCAGCTAGGCGCCAACTTCGAGCTGCTGGCGCGCTACCTGCGCTGGCTGGTGATGCAGGGACAGGAGGTCCCGGAGAAGGCGGCCGAGGCGTGCTACACGATGGCGTCGGAAGCGATGGTGATGCAGTTCCGGCTGATGCGCGCCGTGATCAGCCGCAAGCCGGATCGCTGCGAAGACTGCCTGGACCAGCTCGAGGCCTCCTACCAGGCCAGCGTGCCGGCGCTGGCCCGGCATTTCGGCGAGTATGCGCCATGACCGCCGCTGCCGAGGCCACGGGCCGGCGAGCCGCCGCCCTCATTTCGGCCGCCGTTCCGTCCGTCGACGTCACACCCCTCACCGCCTTCACCGACGTTGCGGGGCGCGCGCCTTGCGGCCCGTGGCGATGGCTGCAGACGCTGCCCGGCGCGGCACCGTCGCCCGCGGTGCTCGACGATGGCGCGTGCTGGCTGCCGGCGCCGGTGCCCGGTTCGGTTGCGATGGCCATGCAGGCGGCGGGCCGCTTGCGCGAAGGCGCGCCGGTGCCGCTGCACTGCCACGACTACTGGTACCGGCTCCGCTTTGCCGGACACGGACCGCGGCTGCTGCGGCTGCGCGGCCTGGTGCGCGGCACCGAAGCGTGGGTCAACGGGCGCCAGGTGATTGCCGTGGATGATGCGATCGGGCATGGCACTGAACTGCACGAGTTGCACGCGCCGCATCAGTTGTACGAGGCCGCGATCGAACTGTCGGGCATGAACACGATCCACCTGTGCTTCCGCGCGCCGCGCGTGCTGCATCCCGCCGCGGCGGCAGTGCGTGGCTGGCGCTGCACGGTGGTGGCCGCCGCCGGCCACCTGGCCGGTTTTCTTCCGCGCGCCTTGCCGTTGGATGAGGTCGGGCCATGCCAGCCCGTCGAATTGCTTGCGCCCATCACGCTCTTTACGCCATTTGCGCCCCTTCCGGCACCGCTCGTTTCCGCCGGCCGCCCCGCGCTTCCACCCGTCTCCGACTTTTGCAGGAGGGCCCGGCACCTGCCGGCGCCGCTGCCGCGCGCTGCACGCTGATTGCGCCGTGGCCGGGCATCCGCTCGGCTTTCCGGCCAACCTCCCGATGGATGAGCGCTTCCCAACCATTCGCCTACTGTCGCAGCGCCTCGCCATGACGCTAAATAGAGTCACTGGCTTGCAGTCAGCGCCGCAGCAGGGTCAACGGCGCAGCCAGGCAGTCGGAAACCAGTCATGCCGGTCCATGCCGGCGCTGAACGGGGACCGGCAAGGCTGAAGCCCGTTTTCCCGAGTGGCGTTCGCCGAGCCGGCTGGACGTTGTTCCCGAAAACGGGTTTGGACAGGGGGTACGAAAAATGATTACGCATCGGTCGGAACTGCATGTCAATCACCTGCTCAGCGCGTTGCCGCGTGGCGAGTGGGAAGCGCTGGCCCAGCATTTCGAGCTGGTCCGGCTGCGCGCCGGGGAGTTGCTCACCGATTCCGGCCAGCGCATCGTCCACGTCTACTTTCCAACCACGGCAGTGGTTTCGCTGCTGTCGCTGCTCGAAGACGGCGCGACCGTCGAGATCGCCGCGGTCGGCCATGAAGGGCTGGTCGGGATCCCGGTGGTCACCGGCGGCGACACCATGCCCAGCCGCGTCGAAGTGCGCAGCCCCGGCCTGGCCTACCGCATTCCCGCACGCATGCTGCGCGCCGAGCTGCCGCGCCTGCCCACGCTGCAGCGCGTGACGCTGCTGTACGTGCAGGCGATGCTGACGCAGATCGCACAGACCGCCGCGTGCAACCGCCACCACTCGCTGAACAAGCAGCTGTGCCGCTGGCTGCTGCTGGCGATCGACCGGCTCAGTTCCAACGAGCTGGTGATCACGCAGCAGGTCATCGCCAACATGCTCGGCGTGCGCCGCGAAGGCGTGACCGAGGCCGCGGGCAAGCTGGAGGACCTGGGACTGATCCACCACAGCCGCGGCCATATCACGGTACTGGACCGCTGCGGCCTGGAGAAGCATTCATGCGAATGCTACAAGCTGGTCAAGCGCGAATATGACCGGCTGCTGCCCGCGCTGGCCAGCGCCTGAACGGCGCTGCCAGCTGCCCCTGGCGGCGTGAGGTGGCCACGCGCGGCGCAGGACGCCGCGCTGATCCCATTTGAGGAGCGGTACCCGTGAGCAGACTGTCATATGCCAGTGCACCGGCGGAAGGTGCGGCCCCCCGGCGCGAAGCCCAGCCCGCCAGCACGCGCCAGGCGCGCGCGCTGATGGACCATATGGGCTGGATCGTCGCCGCGGGCGTTGTCGGCGCCGGCGTCGGCGCGCTGGTGGCGCTGTCCGAGCCGCCGCAATACCGTGCGCAGGCGCTGGTGCAGGTGGAGGGCCGCGACGGCGGCGTGCGCAGCGTGGCGCAGACGCAGGGCGCCGCCGGCTTCGACGCGGGGCTGCTCAAGAGCCGCGCCGTGGTCGGGCCCGTGGTGGAGCGGCTGCGCCTGGATATCACCGCGCAGCCGCTGCGCGCGCCGCTGGTGGGCGCGCTGGTCGACCGCCTTTCCACGCCCGGCCACGTGCGCGGCACCTGGCCCGCAAGCCAGGGCTATGCCTGGGGCGGCGAACGCCTGGTGGTCGACACCATGACCGTGCCCGAGGACCTGGTGGACCAGCCACTGGTGTTCGAGACGCGCCGCGACGGCGCCTACCGCCTTTTCGACCATGACGTGCTGCTGCTCGAGGGCCGTGTCGGGGAGACCGCCAGCGGCAACGGCATCACGCTGCGCGTGGACCGCATCGAGGCCGCGCCCGGCACGCGCTTCGCACTGACGCGGCATGACCTCGCGCGCACCGCCGAGGCCGTGCGCAAGGGCCTCCAGGTCGAGAGCGAAGGCGCGCAGATGTCCGCGAGTCAGGGCAGCGCACCGGCGCAGCCGGGCGGCACGGTGCGCGTGGGCTGGCAGTATGCGGACCGTCAGCTTGCTGCCGAGCTGGTCAACGGCGTCACGCGCGCCTATATCGACGGACAGACCACCAAGCGCCGCGAGGACGCCGCCGGCACGCTGGCCTTCCTGTCGAACGAATTGCCGCGCGTGCAGGCCGAGCTGACCCGTGCGGAAGAGGCGCTGACGCGCTACCGCGCGCGTACCGGCTCGATGGCGCCCAGCCGCGATGCGCAATCGTTCCTGAACAACAGCATGGAGTACCAGCGCCAGATCGCCGCGCTGCGGCTGGAGCGCACACGGCTGCTGCAGCGCTTCACCACCGAGGCCAATGAAGTGCGCATGGTCGACAGCCAGATTCAGCAGATGACGCGCGAGCGCGCCGAGATCGATGCGCGCATGCAAAGCCTGTCGGCCTCCGAGCGCGAATCGGTGGCGCTGACGCGCGACGTCAAGGTGGCCGAGGACATGTACATGGCCCTGCGCACCAAGGTCGAGCAGCTGTCGCTGATGCTGTCCGACAGCTCCAGCCAGCTGCGCGTGATCGACGCCGCGATCGCGCCGGTGACGCCGGTGGGGATCGGCACGTGGCCGTTCGCTTCCGTGGGCGCGCTGCTCGGGCTGTGCCTGGGCGTGGCCGGCATCAACCTGCGCCAGCGCCTGCGCCCGTCGGTGGCCAGCGCGGCCGATGCCGAAGAGCGGCTTGGCATGGCGATGCTCGGCGACATCGCCTTCAGCAACGAGCAGGCCGATCTGGAGCGCCAGATCGAAACCAAGCGCAGCCTGGGCATTGCCGCGGGCTTCACGCTGCCGACCGAGGCGCGCCTGGGCTGGCCCGAGCCGGGCACCGAGGTGATCGATGCCGTGACCGCGGCCGCGCCGGAGGACGAGCGCGCGCGCGCCGAACGCCTGCTGCGCCAGGGCCTGCACGACCAGTACCTGCTGGCGCGGCGCGCGCCGCATTCGCTGGCGGTGGAGGGATTGCGTACCTTGCGCGCGGCGCTGCACTTCGCGCTGCGCGATGCGCCCAATTGCCTGGTGGCGATCACCAGCCCGGCCAGCGGCGCGGGCAAGACCTTTACCGCGGTCAACCTCGCGGTGCTGTTTGCCGAGGCCGGCCAGCGCGTGCTGCTGATCGACGCGGACCTGCGCCGCGGGCGCGTGGCGGACTGGTTCGACCAGCCGGTAGAGCCGGGCCTGGCCGAAGTGCTGGCCGGGCGCGCCGCGATCGCCGACGCGGTCAGGCCGAGCGTGGTCAGCGGCCTGTTCCTGCTCAACCGCGGCGCGGCGCCGGCGAATCCGTCCGAGCTGCTGATGCTGCCGGCGCTGGCGGAAACGCTGCGCCTGTGCGCGGGCCGCTTCGACCTGGTGCTGGTCGATACTCCGCCGGTGCTGGCGGTGGCGGATGCCACGCTGGTGTCCAACCTGGCAGGCTCCACGCTGGTGGTGGTGCGCGCTGACGTAACCGCGGCGGGCCAGGTTGACGACGCCCTCAAGCGCCTCGCGCATGCCAACGCGAGGCTGGCGGGCGGGATCCTGAACGGGGTCATGCCACGGCGCAGCAACAGGTCGGACTTCAATACCATCAATCCCTATCTGGGCATGCCCTTGCCCAAGCCGGAAGCGAAGCGCCCGGCATTGACCCGGCAAGTCAATGGAGCGGAGAAAGCCTGAAGCTGGAGCTCAGGGTCGCGGAACGTGCCAGTTTCTGCGCGACATACGCACGAGCGCATGCAGCAACGCCGGCAAAGCGTTACGCAGAAACGGGTACGCCCGCATCGCGTGACGGCCCTCGGTCGGTGCCGCCTCCGCGCGGAGCTGCTCCTTTGGTAGCGCTATGGCAAGAAGATCCTGACAGGGTCTTCGCCCCGAGGCCTGGATGTCCCTTCGTGCTTTCCCGCGCAAAGACCACGCATTGCCCTCGCAACTGCAGCCGGGCTTCTCCGCCCGGAGCTCGCCGTGCGCGGGCGGCCTTGCAGGCGTGCCGGCACCGCAGCCCATTGGTACGGAAGCGTACCGATTCGAGCCCGAAGTTCAGGCTAAATGGCTCAACACCATGCTTCCTCAAAATCTGGAGTCCCAGCATGAGAGCAGCCATACGTACCATCCTCTCGGAAGTGGCTCGTCTGAACGTGCCAGTTGAATCGTTGGACGACCACGCCGATCTGTATGAAGCGGGACTGTCGTCGCTGGCGACCGTGCACGTCATGATCGCGATCGAGAACGCTTTCGGCATCGAAATCCCCGATCGCATGCTGACCCGCCAGCTGTTTCGCAGCATCGGCGCACTGGCGACGGCAGCCGAGCAACTCAAGAATGAGCAGGAGGCGGCGTGAGCCCCGCGCTTGCCAGCGTTGAGCTGGCACCTCCGCGCGCCGAGATTGCCGATGCCGCGCACTGGCTGGCGGCGGCCAGGCTGGTCGCCGCAGAAGCAGCACGGCATGCAGACCAGGTCGACCGGGACGCAAGCTTTCCCTGTCAGGCCTTCACGGTATTGCGCGAGCACAAACTGCTGGGTGCCATGGTGCCGACTGACCTTGGCGGTGGTGGCGCGCCGCTCGAGACGATCGCGGCGGTTTGCCGCGTGCTCGGCGCCGCCTGCGCTTCGACGGGCATGATATACGCGATGCACCAGATCCAGGTGGCATGCCTGGTCAACCATGCCGGCAACAGTGCATGGCACGCGCAACTGTTGCAACGGCTTGGCGGCGAACAGTTGCTGCTCGCATCGGCCACCTCCGAAGAGGCTATTGGCGGTGCGTTGCGCAACAGCGGATGCGCGGTCAACGTCGACAACGGCAACCTCCATTTGCTGAAGATGGCGCCAACCATCTCCTATGGCGCCCACGCTGACGGAATTCTCGTGACGGCACGTCGACACCCCGATGCCGCGCCCACGGACCAGGTCATGGTGAGCGTTCTGAAGCCGGACTACACGCTGGACACCCTCTCCGCATGGGACACCCTGGGCATGCGGGGCACGTGCAGCAACGGCTTCCGGCTCGAAGCGCGCGGCCATACCGATCAGATCCTGCCGGTGCCGTTCGGCGAGATTGCGGACGTTACGATGACCCCCGTGTCGCATATCCTGTGGTCTGCCGTGTGGACAGGCATCGCGGCGGACGCGGTCCAGCGTGCCAAGGCACTGTTCCAGGGCCAGGCCCGTGCCCGACCCGGCACGCTGCCGCCATCGGCAACGCGCGTGGCTGAGGCCGTAGCCATCATCCAGATGCTCGATGGCCGCCTGGAGCTGGCGCTCAGCCACCAGCGCCAGCGGCAGGCAAGGCAGGGCGTGTCGGCGATGTTCAGCCTGGCGGCGGAAATGAATGGTCTCAAGACCAGCGTGTCGGTGCTGGCGCTCGAGGCAGTCCAGATCGCGATGCTGGTGTGCGGCATGGCGGGCTACAAGCATGGCACGCCGTTCAGCCTGGGACGCCACCTTCGGGATCTGTGGTCAGCGCCCCTGATGATCAACAACGATCGCATCCTGACCAACACCGCCAATCTGCTGCTGGCGGACCGGACTGCCTGAGGATCCGAGCATGGACGACACCAGCAACACTTGCACGCCCGACGAGAACGCATCACCTGTTGCGGGTGATCATTTTTTCCACGCCGTACCGGTGCGGGATCCGGACCTCGGCCGTCGTGCCTACCGGCAGGCGCTCATCGATGCCCGCGTGCTCTTTCCGACCAAGGTCGATGGCATTTATGGTCGCAGCGCGCTGTTCGAAGGCATTGCCGATGGATTGAACCTCGCCATCGGCAAGCTCGGAGCCGACCAGCATGCGGAAGTGATGCGATTTCCTCCCGCGATGCCGCGCGAGGATTTCGAAGCGAGCGAATACCTCAAGAGTTTTCCGCAACTGGCGGGGACGGTGCATTGCTTCTGTGGCGGCGAACGGGAACATCACCGTCTGCTCGCCCGTGTGGAACACGGTGAGGAATGGGCGGAGCAGCAGCGACCGACCGAGGTGGTGCTGGCACCCGCCGCGTGCTATCCGGTCTACCCGGTAGTGGCCGACCGCGGGCCGATGCCCCGTGGCGGCCTCGTGGTCGACGTGCTGACGTATTGCTTCCGCCATGAGCCCTCCATCGACCCCGCACGCATGCAGATGTTCCGCCAGCGCGAGTACGTGCGGCTCGGGACAGCCGAGCAGATTGTCGAATTCCGCCAGACATGGATAGAACGTGGCCAGAAGCTGGCCAGCATGCTCGGGTTGCCGCACGAGGTGGATATTGCGAACGATCCGTTCTTCGGTCGTGGCGGCAAGATCGTCGCGGACAGTCAGCGTGAACTCAAACTGAAGTTTGAGCTGCTGGTGCCGATCAACGATGGCGCGCCCCCGACCGCTTGCATGAGTTTCAACTACCACATGGATCATTTCGCCCATGCGTGGCCGCTGCGCACCGATGACGGGGCGCTGGCCCATACCGGCTGCGTGGGCTTCGGCATCGAGCGCCTGACGCTGGCTTTGCTGCGCCATCACGGCTTCGAACTGGCGCGCTGGCCGCAACGCGTGCGCGATGTGCTCGGAGGCATCTAGTCCAACGCCGCGAGCATTCGATCGGAACCGCGCAGAGTGTTGCCGGCTGATGCCGCTGGAGCCAATCTGCGAGGCAGTCGGCTGTGATCCGCCAGGCTGGCATCCCGGCCCTGCCGGGTTACGCGATGAAGGCAGTCCATGATGTCCCAAGGTTACCCGGACACAAACACCTCGATGCCTGATCCGGAGTCATTCCCTGACATCCGATCGGGCATCCCCATTGGCAACGCCGTGCTCGGTGGCGAGTGGACGTGGATACAGACGGACGCCGGTGCAGCCGACAGTCCGGCGGGCCTGGATGGCACGGCGGGCTGGCTGCCGGCCCCGGTTCCTGGCACGGTGGCCAGCGCGCTGCGCGCCGCCGGCCGCTGGGACGACTCCGCGCCGCCGCCACTGCACCTGCATGACCATTGGTATCGTGTGCGCTTTGCCGGGCGGGGCAGGCACGTGCTGCGCTTTAACGGACTCGCCACAGTGGCCGAAGCCTGGCTCAACGGAAAACTCGTGCTGGGTGTTCAGCATATGTTCGCCGCGCACGAGGTCGAGGTCGACCTGGACGGAGACAACCTGCTGTATCTCTGTTTTCGGGCGCTGCATCCATGGTTGCGCAAGCGGCGTGGCGCAGTGCGCTGGAAGCCCAGAATGATCGTGCCCCCGACCCTGCGTACGGTCCGCACGACCCTGCTTGGCCATATGCCGGCCTGGTGCCCGCCGGTGCATGCGGTGGGGCCCTGGCGTTCCGTAGAGTTGCTCGATCCGGCAAGCGACGACATTCTTCACGGCGTGCGCGCTGACATGTCGGCGCAAATGCCGGAAGGACACGGCGTCGTCTCGCTGCGGCTGCATTTCCCGGGGGCAGCGCCGGCTTCGGGGTCGTTCGAGGCAACAGACGGTGAGGGTTGCCGCCATCCCGGCACACTCTCGCGCATTGACAGGCACACCCTTGCGGGCACGCTACGGGTCGAACGCCCGAAGCTATGGTGGCCTCATACGCACGGCGAGCCACACCTCTACCGTGTCGATGCAACCGTCGACGGGCGCGCCATCGAATGCGGCCGGGCCGGTTTTCGCACGGTATCGCTCGACGGTGCGAGCGCATCGGCTTCGTCCGGGCCTTCGCGGTTGTCTGAGCCGTTTGCACTGTGCATCAATGGCGAGCGGCTGTTTTGCCGCGGGGCCTGCATTTCCAGCATCGATTTGCCTGGCCTCGCAGACACTGATGAAGCCTCCCGGTACTGGCTGACGCTTGCGCGCAACGGCGGCATGAACATGGTGCGCATCAGCGGTGTCACGTGCTATCCGGGCGAAGCCTTTTATCGGGTTTGCGACGAACTGGGCTTGCTGGTCTGGCAGGATTTCATGTTCGCCAACTTCGACTATGGCAGCATCGGACCCGGCGTTGGCCTTACCGATGACTTCCAGCGCGAAGTCACCGGGTGGCTGACATCGACCCGGGCGCATCCAAGCGTTGCGGTGCTTTGCGGCGGTAGCGAGGCGGAGCAGCAGGCGGCAATGCTGGGTACCTCGCGTGGCGAATGGAAGCAACCGCTGTTCGAGGAGTTGATCCCGGGCCTGGTTGCCGCGCATCGTCCGGACGTGGTCTATGTCAGCAATTCGCCAACCGGAGGGGCCTGGCCGTTCCAGCCGGACAGCGGTGTCTGCCACTATTACGGCGTGGGGGCCTACGAACGTCCGTTGACGGATGCGCGGCTGGCACAGGTCCGCTTCGCCTCCGAATGCCTGGCCTTTGCCAATGTTCCCGGTGACCGAACGCTGACAGAGCACGGACTGTTGCTGCCGCTGCATTCCCCGCGCTGGAAAGCCACGGTGCCGCGCGACGCGGGTGCACCGTGGGATTTCGAAGATGTCCGCGATCACTATTTGCGCGCCTTGTACGATGTGGATCCGCCGCGCTTGCGGTATGAGCAGCCCCAACGCTATCTGATGCTGTCGCGGGCGGTGACGGCGGAGGTGATGACCGAAGTCTTCAGCGAATGGCGACGGGTGGGATCGGGTTGTTCCGGCGGCCTGATCTGGCAGCTGCAAGACCTGACGCCTGGCGCAGGCTGGGGTATTGTCGATGCGTGCGGGCGCCCCAAGTCGGCATGGCATGCGCTACGCCAGGTCTGGCAACCAGTGCAGGTGCTGATTACCGATGAGGGGCTCAATGGACTGCACCTGCACGTGCTGAACGAAATGCCGCAGCCACGCTCTCTGCTGCTGGTCCTGCGCTGCCTGCGTGACGGCATGATGGTGGTGGCTGAAGCCCGGCACAGCCTGCGGCTGCCGGCGCGCGGGTCGGAGCGTATCGAGGCGTCCGCACTGCTCGATCGCTTCTTTGACTTCACGTATGCCTATCGCTTCGGCCCGCCGACGCATGACGTGGTACTGGCGACGTTGCTTGCCGGCGACAGCGGCGAGCCACTGAGCCAGGCGGTGTACCTGCCCGACCGCCGTGCCGCCGCGCTCAAGGCGCCTGGGTTGCGGGCGCAGCTAGAGCAGGTTGGCGACGAGTGGTGGCTGACGGTGTCAGCGGAGCGCTTCGCGCGCTGGGTGCACATCGAGGACGTTGCCTACCAGGCTTCGGAGAACTGGTTCCACCTTGCACCGGGAAGCAGCCGGCGAGTTCGACTCGTGCACGAGCGCAAGGGCGCGGCGCAAGCTGTTCCCGTTCCCTCAGGCGAAATCTACGCTGTGAATGCTGACCATCCGCTTGGCTATGATGGTTAGCGACGCCTGCCGGTCGCGTGCTGGCTCAGCCGAAAGCCGATAGCAGTCCTGCCATGGCCTTGTCATGGCAGGACTCCAGGCTATCCAGGCAGTCCGCGCAGAGGTCGGCGCGCCGGCGTGCCACTGCCCGCGCCAGTCGGAACTGCAATACCTTGCTCTCGGTTGCGATGGCGCGTGCGTCGTCTGCGACGGCCAGGGGCGTTTCGTGCCCATGCTCGCTTAGCCAATACAGCCAGTGATGCAGCATCTCGAAGTTGGCGCCCAGCTGGCGCGGGAAGTTGAAGGTGTACAGGTGAAAATAGGATTCGTCCCGCGCCAGCAGGGCGTCCATATGCTTGCCGAACACCTGTCGCCAGCGACCTACCGGATTGCCTGCGGGGCGCCTGGCGAGGTGGTATCGCATCAGTGCCACCGAAGCATCGACCAACGCGGACGATTCGAGCGGAGGCCGCACGCGTTTCGCATATTCAGCATAGGGGAACAGGATGTTTGCGTTGCCTGCGAGCTCGGGCAAGAGCCGCATCAGGCCGCGATAGTCCTCGCCCTGCGCGTTGTGGTAGCCCAGGCTGTGGTAGTACCAGACACGCTCGGCCTGGTTGTCGATACGGTTGATCGCTATCGTGGTCTTGACGTGCTCGCGCCGGTAGGCGGTGGCATGCGTGTCGGGCAGGTAAAAGCTGTCGACTTCGACCAGTGCGGTGTGACCGCGTTCGACCTGCGCCGTGACGTGTGCCTGCAGCGTGTCATAAACGGCCATTTCCTGCACGCTGATCCCATACAGCGTTTCCAGATCCATCTGCGGGTACTTGAAGAAAGTGAAGTGATCGCCTTCAAAGTCTTGTGCAACGGTGAACGCGAGTCCTGCGCGCGGTTCGAGCCCCCAGCCATGCAGCAATTCCACCCACAGGTCGATATAGCAATTGGTTTCCTGCCAGATGGCTTCGGAACCATGCAGAGCGTGGGGATGCGCGGTCGCCGGCAGGGCGGTTCTCAGCCCGCCTCCACCTTCGCCGCTTGCTGTCGAGACTTTCATGTCGGTCCTCTGCACCTTTCATTGTGCTGGCTTGCGTACGGACTTCCGATTCTGGCGTGACGGCACCTGCCATTCGGTGCGCTCTCAAACAGACTTGAAGAACTGGTGAGGCAAGCCGAGGAAAATGGGTCGCGGGAGTGCTCGCTGGCGCCGTGGCAGAGCCGGCGGCTGAAGTGTGAGATAGCCAACGGTGCAAAGGGGCGCCGCGGGGCATAGTCACTGCAGGCAATCCTCCGCATTGAGTGCCCGTGGATGGATCGTTGCCATGGGCAAAGCAACCGAACCAAGAGCATGAAGCCTGTCAGCGGCGCTCCCCCTGCGCCATGCCCAAATGAGTGCGGTTTCTCGGAGCCATTGTGATGAAGCGCATCTTAGATGTTGTCCTGGCCTTGCTGGGCATGCTGCTGCTTGCCATTCCGCTTCTGCTCCTGGTTTGCGTAGTGCGCGTGCGTCTGGGCAACCCGGTTTTCTTCCGGCAAGTCCGGCCGGGGCTTCATGGCGAACCATTCCACATTCTCAAGTTTCGTACCATGACGGATGCTCGCGGACCGGACGGCGAACTGCTGCCTGATCCGGAGCGGCTGACCAGACTTGGGGCGTTTCTTCGCTCCACCAGCCTCGATGAGCTGCCGGAGCTCTGGAATGTACTCAAGGGTGACATGAGCCTGGTTGGGCCACGGCCGCTATTGATGGAATACCTCCCGCGCTATTCTCCAGAGCAGATGCGCCGCCACATGGTCCGTCCCGGCATTACCGGACTCGCACAGATCAGTGGACGCAACGCGATCAGCTGGGAAGAAAAATTCCGGCTGGACGTCTGGTACGTGGATCACGTTTCGGTGTGGCTGGACATCGTGATCTTGTGGAAGACCGTCATCAAGGTAGTAGCGCGCGAGGGGATCAGTGCCGCGGGAGAATTCTCCGCCCCTCGCTTCATGGGAAGCAAACGGAGCGCCTCGGATGCCGATATCGCGCGATGAACTGGAAACGGGTGGCGACATACGCCGGGGCGCACGGGTAAGCGACCATTCGACAACTTGAGGCTCCTGATGCAGCTATCCTGGATGCTCATTGTCCATAGTGGCGGCGCGTCACTGGCGGTCCCCCTGGCGGGCCTTGTTGCGCTCCGTCTGGCCTACCTGGGATTGTGGGAGCGCGCGTGTTACTGGCTCATGTCGCTGGTGGGCGGTGCAGCCGTCATTCTTGCAGGGAAGCTGGCGTTCGAATTCAATGGGTGGTCAATGCCATCGGTGAACGTGTACAGCGTAAGCGGGCACGCCATGCTCACTGCATCGGTCTACCCGATGCTGGGCGCGATACTGGGATCGGCATGGGGCAAGCGAACGGCCAGGATCGGCCTGTCTGCCGGTGTACTCGTGGCCGTACTGGTGGCGATTGCCCTGATCGTCGGACACTATCACACGCTTGCTGAAACCCTGATCGGCATGACTGTCGGATTTGCCGTGGCGTGGATCAACTTGCATCCATTTCGTCAGCCCGCTCGTCAGCCCGCTCGTCAGCGTGCGCGCCCCGGTCGGACGCCGATGCTTGCGAGGCTGGCGCTTTGCGGGTTCCTGTTCGTCTTTGTGCTGGCAGCGACACGTCCCGTCAAGGGTCGATTGTGGTCACATGGAATGGATTGGTTCGGCGTCACCGAGCGCTATTCCAGGTACATCGATACCGATCCGGTCTCCGGCCAGATCGTGGTGACGGTCGTGAAATGCCGGGTGCCGTCGTACCGCGTATGTTCTGAAACCTTTTGAGCTGGGCCCCGAGCTGTTCGAGCTGTTCATCACTGATCGCGAATCAGGCGTGAGGTCATCTGGAAACTGCCGGTAGTGATGAACTGCCGGTCCTTGGCGCTGGTCGAAACGCAGGTGTGAGAATCGACAACGCATTCCGCGCCGATGCTGACGCCCGGAAAGAGCGTCGCGCGTGTCCCCAGGAAGCACCGCGGTCCGATGGCGGCGTTGCCGTTGAGGACCGCATGAGGAGAAAGCACGGAGCACGCACCCACCCGGGCACCGTGCCCAATTCCGCTGGAGACATTGGCCACCACGCCGTCCTCCACCACCGCGCCCCGGCTGATGACCGCAAACGGAAAAATCAACGAGCCGACGCCCAGGTGGGAGGAGGGCGAGACGAGGGCCGTACCGTGGACATAGATCGGAACCTCGATCCCGCTATGCAGGAGCCATGACAGCACCTCTTGCCGTGCCAGGGTGGCACCGATCGCTACCAGCACTGCCTGGCGCGGCGTTGGCCGGTACTGACGAATCGACCCCAGATGTGGCAGGTCTATGCCCTCCGGAACCTTGTCTGGCGTGTCATCGATGAAGCCCGCTACCGTCGGTCCGCCGCACAGCGCTTCTGCCTGCAGATAGTCATAGAGTTCCAGCCCAAGTCCGCCTGCGCCGGCGATGACCACGGACGAGACGGCATCCGCATGAACGAGTGGCATGACTTGTTTGCCCTCAGCGAAGCGGAGCTCGAGTTCAGCGGCCGACGGCTGGACGGAAACTACACCAGCCGCCGCCGTCGCCCTGGCTAAGCCCGCTTGGTCTGTCCATTGCCGTAATCGGCGAGATAGCGATACTTGCCAAAGTAGCTGTGGGACCGGTACCAGCGACCCTCGATCAGAAGCCCGTTGAACAGCACGCCCTTGACATCGGCGCCGGCCTGCCGGATCGCGCGTTGCGCCGCAACCAGTTCGCCGGTCGTGGTCTTCTCGGCGCGCGCCACCAGGAACACGGCGCCAGCCTTGCCTGCCAGGATGCCCGCGTCGGCAGCCACAAGCACTGGCGGCGTATCGATCAGCACCAGGTCATAGCGCGCTTTGAGCTGCTCAAGCACGGAGTCCATGGCGGGGCTCAGCAGCAGATCTGTCGCGTGTGGTGGTTGCGAGCCGGTCGGTATGAAGTCCAGGCCGGGCACCACTTGCCGCTGCAATACCTGCTCCAGCGGCGCGCCCATCAGCAGTTCCGTCAAGCCAGGGCCGCGCTTGACATCAAAGGAACTCTGCAGGTTACCGCGGCGCAGGTCGGCATCAATGAGCACCACGCGGCTTCCGGTCGCGGCAATTGCGGCAAAGTTAGTACAGACAAAGGATTTGCCGACGCCCGGGGCAGGCCCGGTGATCACTACCGTCGGGCTGTTGCTCCCGGCCATGGCGAAACGCAATGCGGTACGGAAGCTACGCAGACTCTCCACCGTGGGATCGTCCGGTTGCTGGAGTGCCAGAAGGCCGGCGCCCGGTGACAACTGTGACTGTTGTTTGCTGAAGGGGATGGTCGAGTAGACAGTCATCCCTGTCTGCCGCTCGATCTCGTCCGGGTCTGCCACGCCGCCCTCGAGCGTATGGCGCACGAAGACCACCAGCAGACCAGCAACCAAGCCCAGCGCGAGCGATAGTCCGGCAATCAGCGCCCGGTCCGGCCGGACCGGCTTGAGCGGTACCTCCGCCGGGTCGACAATCCGCGCCGTTCCTACCTTGCTCGCCTTGATCAGCTTCAACTGCTGGACCTCGTTCAGCAGGGACTGCAGCAGCTCGGTGCTGACCTTGACGTCGCGCATCAGCCGCAACACGTTCTGCTCCACGTCCGGCAGCTTCTGGATCCGCCCGGACACTCCGTTCAGCTGGGCGGTCAGGCCGGAGATCTGGCTGTCGACGAGTGCGACGGCCGGATGAGTTGAAGTAAAGCGCGCAGCCAGTTCCTGGCGCTTTTGCTGCAACTCCTGCAGCTTGGTCTGAATCTGCACCGACTGACCCAGGATCAGCTTGGACTCCTCGCCGAGGTCGATCGTGCCGCGTTGATTGCGCATCGCGTTATATCGGGTCTCGGCCGTGTCGACCTGCTGCCTGAGCAGCGGCACCTGCTGCTCGAGAAATGCGAGGGACTTTTCGGCTTCGGCGGCTTTGCGGCGGATGTTCTGTTCAACATAGGCATTGCCGACTTCGTTGAGGATAGCCGCCGTCATGTCTGGCGAGGCACCTTCCAGAGCCACGCCGATCACGCCGCTATCCTTGCCGCGTTCGCTGATCGTCAGCTTCTCCTGCAAGCGCGCGATGCCTGCAGCGCGCGCCAGGCGACGCAGCACGAACTGGGTACCGGGGCGCCCGTCCAACTGGCTTACCAGCATGGTGACCGCGCCGTTGGCAGTGGTGATCGTCAATGGCGATCCCACTTTGCCGGTAGCCTCGACATCGTCGCTGGCAAACCGCACCCTGTACTCGTTGTCACCCAGCGCGGTCAGCAGGATCTTGCGCTCCTCCATCGACGCAGGAACGTCGAGTTGGGACACGGCAATCGATTCATGGCCCCACGCAAAGCCACCCCATCCAAACAGCCCAGGGTGCGACCGTTCAGGATTGAAGCTGGCGATTACCGGGCCAATCACGGGGAAATAGCGCGGTGCGGCTTCGATATACAGGTGCAGGTTGTCGACAGCCTTTCCGACCACCATCCGCGAGCGCAGGAGTTCAATCTCCGCGGAAGCGGCGGGTTTGGCATCGGGTCCCGGTGAGATGGAGGCTATGAGCTTGCTGACGTGGCTACCACCCGAGTCCTCCACTTGCACCGTCATGTTCGTGCGGTAGACGGGCTTGGCCAGGAGGGCATAGGTAAGGCCGACCACGATGACCACGCCGACGACGGACAGGAAGGTCTTTCGATAGCGGGCCAGCAAATCGAGATAGGCGGTAAAGTCCACGGCCGATTGATGCTCGTCCCCACCAGCGGGAGCTTGATCCCCGGTACTGACCGTTCTCATGATACCTCTCCTTGAGCATCAGTTGGTGCAACCTCTACCAGCCGTGCAGACCATGAAGCAATGCCCTGCTTGATCAGTTCCAGAACGATATAAAACATGCTTGGCGAGCATCCGTACGGATCCGGCACATCCGTGGACGTGGATTCGCAAATCCGGTGGGTCTTCCCGCGTGCCAGCGGGAAAACCCGTTCAAGCTCGTCGCGTTGCTCGCTGTCCATCACGAGGATCAGGTCCGCAGCTGCCACAAGTGCGTCATTCACAGCGCGGGCGCGGTGACTGGCAATATCGAGGCCCTCGCGCGCAAGCAGCCTGACAGCGCTTGGGTCCGCGGGTGCGCCGACCGGCGGAGCGAGTCCGGCCGAAGCTACCTCGCATGCGGGCAGAAGTTGGCTCAGCAGGCAGGCCGCCATGGGACTGCGACAGACGTTGCCGATGCAAATCACCAGGATCGAGCGAGTCATGTTTCGCATCCCGCTATTTGATTGCCGTGGCAGTACTGAACACAGGCTGCGTGCTCGGCAACAACTGGTTGATCACACGGCTCCAGCGGACCACCTCACGTGCGTCCACATAGACCACATCTTTCGGTTCCAGCTCGAAGCCCTCGGCGATAGCCAGCGCCGCCGGAGAGTTGCTGTTCAGATGGAAGATGTTGGGTTCGCCATCGGCCGCCTTGCGGATGACGTAGATCTGTTCCGCATTGGCCGAACTCGGGTTGACACCGCCGGCATCGCCAAGTGCTTCGTTCAGTGTCATCCGTCCATTGCGCATGAGCAGGGAGGCCGGGCGCACCACTTCGCCGGTGACGAAGATCTTGTTGTCCTCGCGCTGTTCCACGCGGACGATGTCGCCCGAGCGCAGCAGAATGCGGGACGGATCAATACCCCTGGCAAGCAGCGCAGGAATGTTGACATACCAGCTACGCTCGCCGCGGGTAACGCGGATGCGGCTGTTGTCACCGGTCAGATTCAGCACGCCGCCGGCGCGATTGAGCGCTTCCACCAGCGTCATGGGCGCGTCATCGATGGCCTGCATGCCAGGCGTCTTGACTTCTCCGTCAACATAGACACGCTGGCTACGAAAGCCGAGCACCCGCACCGTCATCTGGGGGTTCCTGACCACTCGCGACAGAACCCGCGCCATCTGGTCGCGAACCTCGTTTGCTGTCTTCCCACCCACCTTCATGACGCCGGCGTAGGGGAATTGGATATCGCCCTGTGCGCTGACCACATAACCCGGCACGTTGGCGCCGCCGCTGGACTGCGGGATTTCGAAGGCGGCGCCGATGCTGTAGGTCTGCGTGGGAAACACCAGTTCCGGATGGTCCCACACCACGACCGAGATGATGTCGCCAGGGCCGATCTGATAAGGCCGCGGTGTGGCGAACAGTTCTTCGACCCGCTCATTGTCTGTACGGACCTTGCTGCGTTGGGCTTTCACCAGATCGAGGGTGATCGGTGTCACCTTGGGTACGACATCGGGACCGATTGCGCTCACCACTGCATTGGTGCCGAAGTACATGCCCGGCGATGCCGAGCAGGCTGCAAGCAGGCCGGTGGCGACAAGTATCGACAGACTGGAAGCGATGTTGTGGCGATGGGTAGCCAGGATGATTCGGGAATGCATGCGCCAATTGACTGGTCTCACGGCGGTCTCCTTACTGATGGCAGCGGACAACGCATCGCATCTGCCATGCCCTGATGCTTTGCATCGTAGGAGGGGCAACTCCATGCTTCGGTGCGTTGTCGCACGTTGAATGTTCGGACGTGAAAGCTGTACTGCCGCGAGCGCCAGCCTTCGCCCAGTGCACCCCTCTGTTCGCTGCATCTCGCTTCCTGCAGTAAAGGTGCAAAGGCCAGCACTGGTCTTCCAGCCCGTGTGCAATGCACGGAGCCTCGATATCGACCAGGTCAGGACACCGGGTTGGCCTGAGGTCTGCATGCTTCGTCCAGCACACCAGCCAGGCGCTGCGCCAGCAGCTGGAAGCTGTGGTTGCGCTCGACATATTCGCGGCCGGCGCGCCCCATACGCAAGCGAGCCTCGAGCGGCGCTGCGGCGATGCTGATGATGGCGTCGGCAAGCGCCTCCGGCTGCTCCGCGGCCACTGTCAATCCCGCCGTCGAGTCGGCCACCGGATTATTGGAGGCATTGGAGGCAATGACGATAGGCCGGCCCGCAGCCAGGTAGTCAAACAGCTTGTTCATGCTGATGCCGTACCGGTACAACTGTGGCAGGTCGCGCACGGCGATGACAAAGGCATCGGCCTCCATTGCCACAGCCGGAATGCGGGTCTTCGGTACGGGGGGCTCAAAGATGACATTGCACAAGCCGAGTTGCTGCGCCTGCGCCATCAGCGCAGGCTTGAGGCCGCCATCTCCAACCATGCGCAGGATGATGTGCCGCCCCTCTGGCCGCTGCTGCACAAGCTTCATTGCCTGCAGCACATTGTCCAGGCCGTTGGCTTGCCCGTGGGCGCCGAAATACATCAGCGTAAAACGCTCGGACGGCGCGACGGTGCGTGCAGGCGTGGGCGGCGGGAACAGCGACAGGTCCACGCCGTTGGGTATCCAGGTTATGCGCTCTTTCGGGATGCCCAGCGGCGCGATGTACTCCCACGCGTGCGGCAGCAGCACGACGATGCGAGTGGCACGCCGATACAGCCAAAGCTCGAGCTTGCGCAGCGCCCAGGTAAGGAAATCCCCTTCGCGCAGGCGACCCATGTCCACGAGCGTCTGCGGCCACAGGTCACGCACCTCGAACACGAACGGGACCTTGAAGCGTTGCGCCAGCAAGGCGCCCGCCGCCGCGGCGAAGGGGTGTACGCTGGAGCCGATCACCACGTCGGGACGCGGCAGGCCACGCGTGGTCCGCCGCCGCAAGGCGCGCCAGCTGTAGGCCAGCATGTTGAGGATGCGGCCAGCGCCATTGCCTTCGTATGTGGGCGTACGTACCCAGAGGAAAGACACATCGCGAATACTGTCAAGGCGCGACAACCTGCCCGCCTCCAGATGCCGTTCCCTTGCGCCGACCGCGTTGGCCGCGATAACGGTTGCCTGCCAGCCGGACGACCTCAGGTGCTCTGCCAGGTGGAAGTGTCTCGTACCGCCGGGGCTGCTGCCGGGTTCCAGGGCATAGTGATTGAGAATCCAGACGTGCTTCATGGAGGGACCGGATCGTTGGATGCTGGCGCACATGTCATTGGCGGGCTTCGCCCGGTTGGCCGACCCGGCCCGCAGGGTGGGCCACCAGGGCAGACGCGGGCCTGACAATAGCTGATCCTGCCGCGACCGCATGTGGACGCGCAGGGCCATGGTCAGGGCCGGATGAGTACTTTCCCATCCGCCCGAATACATCTAATCAGAGTCCGACGCCCCGTGAAAGCGCATAGCGTGGCCCAGACCACACTGCCCGGCATCGCACCGCGGCAGCCTCGCGGGTGCGGCAGGAAAGCGCGCGCGCCTTGCGTTCGGCGTCACACCCAGCTTCATTGCGGGCACGGTAGCGAGTCCCGATAATCTTCTCTGTCAGCGCAGTCGGCTGTGGCTCGGCCATCCGGTTTGCCATGTGCTGTCCATGCCCTGCTCAAGCCGTGCACAGACGTCGTTCAATCAGACGCCGGCATTCTCACTCTGGAATTCCCTATGAAGCACATGACTGAGGAAACCCTCTCCTGGCTGCAGCGGATTCTCGCGGAGCGGTTTGGCCATGGTTTTCAGTTGCAAGGTACCGACGCGGGCTTTGTCCGCTTGAGCCTTGCTGGTTCCGGCGAGGGATCGATCGAGATTGCCGCTGACCCCGTCACCTTCAAGCGCGCGGACTCGGCGCTCGCCTTTACAACCTGGGATGCACTTGCCGAGGGGTGGCAGACGGCCCTGCGCGGACCTTTGCCGGCGCCAGGCCTCGCGCGCGCTCCGTCGCCGCTGATCGAGTCGACGCCGGCTGGCTATCGAATCCACTATGACGTTCTCGGTCTTTGCTACTGGATGCTGTCGCGCCAGGAGGAGGTTGGCCGCACCGACCTGGATAAATACAGGCGCTTCCCGGCGAGCGGCTCGCATGCCCACAGGCATGGCTACCTGGAGCGACCGGTGGTGGATGAGTGGTTGCATATCCTTGGGCAGGTGATCAGGCGACAGTGGCCAGAACTGCAGCTCAGGCAGCTTCGGCCCGGCATGAAGGTGTCGCATGACGTGGATGTTCCCAGTCGTTATGGTTTTGGCTCCGCGGCGCGAATGCTCCGCCGCATGGCCGGCGACATTCTGATTCGCCGGGACGTACGGAGCGTGCTGCAGGCCCCGGTCATCAGGATGAAGACGCGCACCGCGCTGCATCCCGGCGATCGGGTCAATACCTTTGACTGGATCATGGATGTTTCCGAGCGCCATGGACTGGTCAGCGCCTTCTACTTCATCTGCGGCCGCACCCACCCAGGCATGGATGCCGACTACGAGCCGGAGCATCCTGCGATACGCGGATTGATGCAGCGTATCCATGCCCGTGGTCATGAGATCGGCCTGCATCCGAGCTTCAATACCTATCAGGCCCCCGGCGCGGTGCAGGCGGAGGCAATCCGGCTGCGGCGGGTATGCGAGCAAGAGAAGATCGAGCAGGAGGTCTGGGGCGGACGCATGCACTATCTGCGCTGGGAGCACCCGACCACGATGCTCGGTTGGGAGCAGGCGGGCATGACCTACGACAGCACGCTCAGCTATGCCGACCACGCCGGATTCCGCTGCGGCACCTGCTTCGAATATCCGGCCTTCGATCCGGTGGCAGGCAAGGCCCTGAACCTGCGCATTCGCCCGTTGATTGCCATGGAAGGCACCGTCATGGGTTATATGGGGCTTGGAACCGGCGAGGCGGCATGGAGCAAGTTCCGGGAGCTGAAGGACACCTGCAATGCGGTGAATGGCTGCTTTACCATGCTGTGGCATAACTCGTCGCTCGGCAAAGCCGAGGAGCGCGAGCTGTACCAGGCTGTCGTCGCCCACTGACAAGCTGTCGCGTCAGCGAGCCACGATCGCCCCACCCCTGCCGCCCGGCCGCGCGCGATGGAAACGAGCGCGGCGGTTGGCTCGTCCCTTCAGCGCGCGCCGCCGCGGCGCACCAGCGTAGGCCAGAACATCATCTCGGCAAGCATGCGCCCGCTGTCGCCGGGCTGCCTGGCAAAGCCGGGGTAATGGGCTGCAACGAAGTCCCGGTCTTCCTTGCGCGACGACTGGGTAATGTCGTACAAGCGCACACCCAGCGCGTGCATGGCTGGCCAGGTTGCATAGCCACCGGTGGGGAATGACTCAGACAGGCCATACGGTGGATAGCCCTCCGCGCAACTGCCGGTACCGTTGTCGTAATTCACCCGATACCAGCCGTTGGCGCCACTGAAGTAGTTGGCGAACAGGGGGCGAGCCCGATCCTGATTCCAGACGCGAAGACTGAACTGGCTTGCAAAGGCAGCCATGGTGTCTTGCGAGGGCAAACTCGCCGGGTCTATACCGTAGACCTGGACCATGGCCGCACGATTGCGCTCGATGGCATCAAAGAAATGTACCAGCCGTCGTGCGTGGCTGATGTCCCAGCCGATGTTGGCGACCGGCGCGAAGCGCTCGGCTGGAATTTGCGTCTGCGCCGTGACCAGCTCGGGTCTGGCCGGATCGCGCTTGCACACCACGGGCTTGTCCCGCCCGGTGTAGGAGGCATACCGGTTTGTGTCATAAAGCCGCCAGAATCCCGCATCAAGATCGGCCACCCTGATGCCCTTGCCGGTCTTGCCCTCCGGGTCAGGAAGCGCCTGAACAGTAGTACGAGCCGCAACCAGGCGCAGCAACAAGTCCAGGTGTGCTTTCATGGTGGCAATACTGCCGTCATTCAGGCCCACCGCCTGGGCAAGCCGAGGCCGCGCGGCCAGCATGCCGGCCAGATCCGCGTAGATGGCAATCTGCCAAAGCTCCTTGTCGGTCAGGAACAATTCCGACGAGGTATTTTTTACATCCTCCGGCCTGGCGGCGATCCGCTTGCGCAACGCGTCCTGCGCCGCAGGCGTGTTCCAGCGTTCCAGGTGCTCGCGCGCGATGCGTGCCGTCTGCTCGACAAAGTCGTTGGGAGCCCCCGTCCGAACCTCGCGGCTCATGCCGTTGGCAAGGCTGCTCGCGAAGGCCAGGAACTGGGTGCTGTTGAGCAACACCTCGGTATTGCGCAGCCGGATGCTGTGGCTGCACTCGGGACCACCGCGGCATATCCAGGCCCGCCCTGGCTGGTCGCCGGGCGCGGGTGCAAGCTGTGCATAAGTGCTGGCAACCAGGCCGGCCAACTGGGCCTGGCGCGCGCTGCGCTGGCAACGTTGTGCCATGGCCAGCAAGTTATGAAAGAAGACCTCTAGGTGATATAGCGCATAGGTGTCGCCTTGTTTCACCAGCCGTTCCGCGATCAGCTGCTGTTGCACGAAGACGAACCCGCCTTCGTCCCAGCGGCGCCAGACCAGGCCTTCGACAGGGCCACCGCATTCCAGCGCGGCCGGCATCACACCGCCAGACTGCGCCTGCGCCGCTGGCACGGTACAGGCCAGCAGTACAGCCAGGCTACCGGCGCGCAGCAGAGCGCGCGCAAGAGGTCGACGGGCGCGTGCGTTGTGCTTGCTCATGCCAGCATCTCCTTGTAAAAGCGCGAGCGCTTTGCTTTCCCGGCGGCACGGCTATCGGGAACGCATGAGCTGATACAGCGAGAGCGCCCTGGATGGTGTCTTGGTAATGAGGAAATACGGTCTCTGAACAGCACCGAAGCCTCGGAAGAAGCGTTCCACCGATTCCAGCATGGAGCCAGAGAAGTCATAGACCTTGGTTACCGTCGAGGCGAACCTGATGGTTTCCCAAATGCAGTAGCTGCCGGCTCCGGTATTGGATGGCATGTCCCGGTTTGCGCCTCCCATCAGGCCATATGCGCTCTGCTCGTCCCACACGAGATAGGCGCTGTAGTGAGGCCGTCCCTGCTCATCCTCGACGATAAAGATCCTGCGTTTGCCCCGCTCCTTGCACGCAGCGTCGATTCGCCTCGCGACGTCATCGGAATAGCCTCGGCGCCATTTTGGGTCAATGCCGACATTGCGGTTCAGTGGCAGGAATTCATCAATGTTGTCGGTGTGGCGCACGCGAAGATTGAAGCGGTCGCTTGCTTTCCGGATGTCCTGTTTCACCGTGGGTTGCATGGCGCTCCAAAGCGATGTCTCGTCACTGAGGTCCGGAAGAATGTAGGTATATCTCGTGGTCTGCCGATAGCCTTTCCAGAAGAAGGGCAGCCAGTTGGTATTGTTGTAGTCCCAGGCCTGCACGAAATGGTCGAACCTCGGCAGTTGTTCGATCAGATTCGTCATCAACTCCTTCTGTTGGCTCAGTAATTTTGTCGGCTTTGCATCCTTGCACGCGAGCCATGGTCCCAATCCGTTTCCGGCGGGAGGCTGGGTAAGGATGACAAAGCCATACCTTGTCTTCTTGACGTAGGGCATGGCTGCGATTACCTTTCCTGCCCGCTCCACCAGGGCCACGCTCCAGCGGTCGGCCCCGACCGTCGCGTCAAGCCACCAGGCCCGGCTGGACAGCGGGATTGAAAGTTCGGTCTCGCAGAGCTCCCTGTATTTGCTCTGATTGATGTCCATACGCCTCAATCATCGATGAATATCAGTTGCCGCTGTACAGGCCTTGCCTGGTGACCAGACTGGCGGATACCTGTCAGGATCGCGCAGCTTGCTGACCTGGGCACCGCGCAAGCGCAGGCCGGCTGCCCGCCCGCTCGCGCTTGCGCAGTGCGCAGGCCATCGCGCCCCATGCCAAGGCGAAAATCGGGTCGTTGACGGATTTGGCGGTGGCCGCCAAGGTCACGGTATAGACGCTGAATGCCAGCGCGAGCGCAACTTCCGGATGCGCGGCGTAGCCC
This sequence comes from Cupriavidus sp. L7L, assembly GCF_004353535.1. Classification (NCBI taxonomy): domain Bacteria; kingdom Pseudomonadati; phylum Pseudomonadota; class Betaproteobacteria; order Burkholderiales; family Burkholderiaceae; genus Cupriavidus; species Cupriavidus sp. L7L. The sequence goes on along the minus strand of NZ_SMNY01000033.1, from coordinate 146,182 downwards.
TTCCTGGCCAGCCTGGCTGATTGCACCAATGCATAGCCGAGCAAGAGTACGAAGCCCAGGAAGCCCACCAGCCCGAAGCTGACCCACGCGGAGAGCGCGTTGTGCGCGTAGCTCCCGATCTCGCCGAGATACAGCTGGGAAGCGTAGCTGCCGAGCAGCGGATGCTCTGCGATTGTCCTGACCGCGTACTGCTGCAATTCGTTTCTTGCCTGATAGGAAGTCGATTCCCTGATCTCCAGAAGCTGGAGGATGCGCGAGCTGCCTTCGAAGACCTGGAAGCTAACAGCCAGATAGGCGAGTCCGGCTATGCCAAGCGGAACCCAGACCAGCGTGGTCCGCGATGCGCCGTCCCGAAGCCCGAAGAGAACTGCGGCTACGACGAGGAAGGCCATGAACTCGCTGCGCGCCCCGAGCAGGAACAACAGCGGTACGGCAATCACTACCACCAGTGCGGCACGCAATCCGCGATGCAATGCGAGCGCTGCCAGGGCGGCAATGGCGGCAGAACGGGCCAATCCCTGATAGCCGGAAACCCGCACGGCGTCACCGGCAATCTTCTCTGTATCGTAGAACTGGCCATTCGAGTTCCACGCGGCGATGGCCAGGAATACGGGCAGTGAAATAGATATTATCCAACGCAGCCACTTCTCGTTCAGATCGAGGTTCCTTACCGACATGTAGACCACCAGCCACATGAGTATCGTGCTGAGGTTATACATATAGAAGTCGAAGGACTCCTGCACTCCTGTACCAAGCAGGTAGTGCAGGCTTGACCATGCCAGGACAAAGAGCACATACAGAACGAAAGCACGATCGATAAACAGAGTCGGCTCGCGCCCGCGTACCAGTGCACCGAAACCGAAAATCACCAGCGGGATGCCGAGGACTACCGACATGGGGCCGAAGAAGCCACCCAGCACCGGCGGAAAAAAGGCGCCGGCCACCGCGGTGTGGTAGTAGAAATAGCCCGGAAAGAGCGTGAGGAAGACTATGCTGCCAAAGAGCGAGAGGTTGCCGTGCTTCATGACCGCTCTGCCGCCTCCCTGTTAGTCGTCATTGCGGATTCCGGATCGCCGTCCCCTTGCAGTCCATCAGCCAGTGAAAGTCTGCCCCCCAGGCAAGCGGTGGATCTAGCCTTTCCGGATGCAAGGCTCAGCCACGGATATCCGCTCGCGCTCCATCCATCTAATCAAATTTGCCGCTACTTTGATAGCGCAGTGCGTGAGCCAGCCCACACCGGACAATGCGCAAGCCCGAAACCAAAGCCATTCCTCGGCCGAGTCGCTGAAGCGGCGAACCGGCCACGCACTTAGGCCAGGATCCGCTCGTAGAAATGAAACAGCTTGTCCTGCTCGTTCGCCCAGTTGTATTTCCTGGTCACGGTGCGGCGGCCGTTCTCGCCCATGCGGCGCGCCTCATCGGGATGCGTCACCAGATAGTCGACGGCATTGGCGATTGCCTTCGGATCCAGCGGATCCACGCACAGGCCGCTTTCGCTTTCCTCGACGATTTCGCGCCAGAGCGGAAAATTGGAGGCAATGGGCGGGATCCCGGCCGCCATGTACTCGAACATCTTCACGGGCAGTGCATCGAGAAAATTGATGAGCGGGTGCAGCGTCACCAGGCCGGCCACCGACCGCGCCAGCACGCCCCGCACCCCGTCCCGGTCCAGATAGCCGAGTTCGTTGACGCGGGACCAGCCGCTGGCCGCCCTCACCTCCGATTCCAGTGCCTGGTCGCCGAACCGGCCGGCCAGATTCAGTCGCGCCGCGGATTGCACCTGCTCGAGCGCCATGACAGTCTCGCGGATACCGCGAGTTGAGCTGATGCTGCCGACATAGCAGATTTCCGCTCGCTTGGATTCCCACTGCACCGGGCCGCCAAGTTCGCCGAGAATCGGGTAATTGTTGATGTCGACGGTGCGAGGATTGATCGGCAGGAAATTGTCCCTGATAAAGGGGGTAGCCGCGACGATGCCGTCGAATTCGCGACAGGCACGTCTCTCGTATATGGCAAAGGCACCCGCCAGCGCGCGCAATCGCCTCGGCCCCAGGTAGGGTTTGCTGAGCAACTGGCGGGGCACGTCCTCATGCGAATCATAGATGACGCGTTTACCCATCTTCTTCAGCTTCAAGCCAACGGGAATCAGCTCGGGGTCGTGCAGGTGGTAGACGTCGGCATTCAGCGTGAGCGCCCGGCGCAGCACGCGTGTCGTGGTCCGGAAGACGCGGTTTAAGCGCCCCGCCGAGCCGCCGACATCGGTGATGAAAACCCCGTCCCGGCTTTCATCCCCTTCGCCGTCGGCCACCACCAGCGAGACCCGATAGCCGTTGGCCGCCAGGCTACGGCAATGCTTGAGGAAGATGCGGTCATCGTAGCGCGGATGAACCGAGGTGAGGTGGGCTACGTTAGCAACTTGCACTTGAAACTCCGTCTACAACGCCACGACATGCATCCGGCACAGAGATGTCTGGTCCGCTAGCGGATCGAGGCTACCGTCGTTCATCGTCAGTTCGCGTCGGGCGCAGCGTGCGCCGCATCCAGAACGCAGACAGGGCCAGGAAGTAAGCGGCAGAAACCAGGGTCCGCCAGTCGGGTTCGCCGCTGAACAGCAGTATCGAAGGCAGTGCCCAGGCGCAGAAGACCAGCAAGCGCCCCGCATCGTGCGTCACCATTGTCTTGAGCCTCACCCCCACTCGCGACATGAACAGGGTAAGCATCCCGAGATAGGCAACGGCGCTCACTGCGGAGAAAACGGCAATGCTGGGGTCCGCCGGAACGCTGAATCCGTAACAAACTGCCAGCGTGGCAAGACGAATCGCAAAGGTGCTGAACTGCGCGATCAGTTCCATCTTCTGCAGTTCCATCACATCAGGGAGGCAGGAGAGCGGCGAGAACTGGAACTGGAAATAGATCCAGGGAGCCATCCAGCGCGCATAGTGGCCGGCCATGCGCCACCGTTCGCCGAACACGGCCGCGAACAGGTCCGGCCCGGCGCAAACAAGCAGCACCAGTGCCGGAACGCCGGCATTGGCCAGCTTCCGGCGCAGCGCCTCGGCCGCCTCGGGCAGGCGACCGGCCCGCATGGCGGCCGGCGCCTGGGCGAAAAAAACACTACCGATCGCCGCGCCGATCAGTGAGATCGGCGCCGATACCATGCGCAGCGCGAAGGCAAAGTGGCCGACTACGGCAGCGCCGAACAACGCCGAGAAGATCAGCGGCACCAGGTGCACGCCCGCCACATTGAATGTGGCTGTCCAGGTGGAGTACAGCGGAAAATCCTTGTAGCGGCGCGCAAGGGCCACGATGCGGATCAGCTTCACGTTGCCGCCCCGCCTGCGGCGGATTTCCCTGATCGCATAGAACAGTCCGCCGGCGCCATGTCCGATCACCGTTCCACCCATCAAGGCCAGGACGCCGAAACCATAGCCGCCCAATTGCACCAGGTTTGCGATCACGGACCGCAGCAGCCTGGTCTGCGCCAGCTGGCCAAAATACTGCATCCGGACCATCCATCGCTCGATCACAGTGTAGAGGCCGACCGAAGCAACGCCGAAGGGGAGCAGCCAGAGAGCGCTGGCGTCGATTGACCAGTTAAGGGTCAGGATCAGCGATTCGCCGAAGAACAGCACGCCGAGCGCGCAAAGCGCGCTGGTCGTCGCCACGCACAGCAGGCATAAGGCCACCAGGTTCTCGGCATCGCGATCGCTGGCGGGCAGGGCGATCGACAAGTCATAGCGCAGGCAGGCGACAACGCCGAAGAACGCGAGCAGGCCCGCGAAGACCGCCACGGCGCCAAAATCCTGCGGAGAATAGAGGCGCGTCAGAACTGGCGAGACCGCCAGCGTAAGTATCTGCGCGGCGGCCTGCCCGCTGACCAGCACGCCAATGCTTCTGCCGACACGGGGTTTCTCCGCCGTGCCGGGGTCCACGGCGAGCGCCTGCTTGTTCAAGGCACGACTCGCTCTGGCTGGCACATGGCATGTCGGAGAATCACTGAACAGATAGCCTGCTGGCTTGCCATGTCGAGGTACGGATGCATCGGCAGGCTCAACACCTCACGCGCCAGCGCGTCGCCGACCGGCAGGCGGGCCTCGCAGGTGGCTACTGCGGGCTGCCGGTTCAGCGGCAACGGATAGTGCACGACAGTGGGGATTCCGGTGGCTTTCAGCACATCCTGCAAGGAATCGCGATCCGGGACACGGATGGTGTATTGTGCCCATACGCTGAGGTTGTGGGGTTCGACATGCGGCGTGGCCTCGAACCCCCCCTGGCGCAGCAGTTCTCCGTACCGCGCCGCCACTTGCTGGCGTAGCTCGACCTCCTCATCGAAGATCGTCAGCTTTGCCAGCAGGATGGCCGCCTGCAATGTATCCAGGCGACTGTTCACGCCAACGCGGACATGGTGGTAGCGCCGGTCCTGGCCATGACGGGCGATCTGGCGCATCGCTTTGGCCAGATCTTCGTCGTTGGTGAAGATCGCTCCGCCGTCCCCGTAACAGCCTAGTGGCTTGCTGGGAAAGAAGCTGGTACAGGCAATCGTGGACAGATTGCAGCTACTGCGGCCCTTGTAGGTGGCACCGAAGCTCTGCGCAGCGTCCTCGATGACCGGCAAGCCGTGGCGCGCGGCAATGGCATTGATGATGTCGAAATCGGCACACTGTCCATACAGGCTGACCGGGATGATGGCCCTTGTGTGGTCGGTGATCGCCGCCTCGAGCGCCGCGGGATCCAGGTTGCAGGTGCGCGGATCCACGTCCGCATAGACCGGCTTCGCTCCCAGCAAGGCGACGGTCTCAGCGGTGGCAATATAGGTAAAGCCGGGCATGACGACCTCATCGCCGGGCCCGATGCCCAGCGCCATCAGGGCAATCTGCAGTGCGTCCGTGCCGTTGGCACAACTGATGCAGTACCGGGTGCCGGTATCGTGCGCAAGCCGCTGCTCCAGCTCCTCGACCTCCGGACCGAGAATGTACTGGCCGTGCGCCAGCACGCGCTGGATGCCGGTGTCAATCCTGTGCTTGATGCGGGCTTGCTGCGCTTTGAGGTCGATGAACTCGATCATGGCTGATTTCCTGTGCAGACGGCATGCGGAGGGGACTGGTCATTGCCTCAGTCTGCGGCCTTGCGCAGTGTTGCGCCGTCCAGGACGTAGCGCTGCCCGCTATTCCGGCAGACGGCCTCGCCCTCGCCGCGCACTGGCAGGTCAAGCTGCTCGCCGAATTCGCTCATCCAGCCGACCTGCCGTGCGGGAACGCCGACCATCAGCGCATAGGCAGGTACATCCTTGTTGACAACGGCGCCTGCGCCGACGAACGCATATTCGCCGATAACGACGCCGCAGACGATGGTGCAATTGGCGCCCAGGGTCGCGCCCCGCTTCACCAGCGTGTCGCGGTACTCGTTCTTGCGCTCGATCAGCGAGCGAGGGTTGTAGACATTGGTGAACACCATGCTGGGGCCGCAGAAAACGCCGTCCTCCAGCGTGACGTTATCGTAGACGGAGACGTTGTTCTGCACCTTGACGTGGTCGCCGATGACGACGCGGTTACCGACGAACACGTTCTGGCCGAGCGAGCAATGCCTGCCGATGCGCGCACCGGCACAGACATGGACAAAATGCCAGACGCGCGATCCTTCGCCGATCTGGGCTCCCGCGTCGACGATGGCCGATGGGTGTACCTGGTCCGTCATCACAGCCTCATGCAAGAAGTTGCTGCAGGAAAGGATGGCCCTCGTTGTCGCTGGGCGCCGTGGCGCGTGCGGAACGGATTGTGCTGACCGTCTCTACGCAGTGACGCGCGTCGTCCAGGCCGTAGCCCCGGCCCGCGAGTATCTCCCGGTAGCTGGTGGTGTGCAGGTCGGTGAAGCCTTCCGAAAACTCGATCTCGGTACCGTCCACGGCGATCGAACGATAGGTCGTCTTCTTGCCCTTCACCGTGGCAGGCAGGTCATTGGCATCGATCGATAGAAACCAGCGCACGCGCGCATTCTCGTATTCGAGGTAGCCTGCAGCCTTGTTGTCCGTGCCATAGTGCACCACATTGCGTTGCAGGCTGCCAAAGATGAAGTGCAACATGTCATAGAAGTGCACGCCAATGTTCGTGGCCACGCCGAAGGATTTGCGCGTGTCGCCTTTCCAGCTTTCCAGATACCACTTTCCGCGCGAGGTGATGTAGGTCAGGTCGACCTCGTGCTTGTGCCCGTTGCGCTCGCACGCAACCTTCTCCTTGAGCGCGAGGATTGCCTGGTGATGGCGCAGCTGCAGGATATTGAACACGCGCCTGCCGGTCTCGCGTTCGACGAGCGCGAGCTCATCGAGCAATGCAGGTGTCGGGACCAGCGGCTTCTCGCAGATCACGTCGCATCCGAGGCGCAGGCCGGCAGAGATATGCGACTGGTGCAGGTAGTTCGGCGAGCAGACGGAGATGTAGTCCAGCGCTGCGCCCGGCTGGCGCCGCAGGCGCCAGGCATGGTCATAGAAGCGCTCGAATTCGGTGAAGAATTCGCTCTGTGGCGAAATGCTGTCGAGGATGCCAACTGAATCGTTGATGTCGTACGCCGACACGAGCTCATTGCCCGAATCCTTGATGGCGGTCATGTGGCGTGGCGCAATGTAGCCGGCCGCTCCGATCAGTGCGAATCGTTTCACGCTAGCGCTCCCATGTGCTCAGGCCTTGACAACATTCGCGTATGACGCGCGATACTTTCCGCGGCTGTCGACGAGGAGCTTCGCATGCTGGCGGATGAGAAGATAGTCGAAGGCGTCGTGATCGGTGGCCAGTACCACGGCGTCGAAGCCGCAGAGCGATTCGCCGTCGAGCGGCACGCTCGACAGCTCGAAATAGTGCTCGCGCATTTTCGGAAACACCGGGACGTGCGGGTCGCTGTATGCGACCGTCGCGCCGCGTGCGCGAATCTGTTCCATGATCTCGACAGAGGGCGATTCGCGCATGTCATCGACGTTTTTCTTGTAGGCAATGCCCAGCACCAGCACCCGGCAGCCTTTGAGTGCCTTGCCCTGCTGGTTCAGTCCGTCCACCAGCCGGCTGACCACGTACTCCGGCATGGCCTTGTTGACTTCGCCGGACAATTCGATGAAGCGGGTGTGCAAGCCGTATTCGCGCGCCTTCCAGGTAAGGTAGAAGGGATCGATGGGGATGCAATGCCCGCCCAGGCCCGGCCCGGGATAGTAAGGGGTGAAACCGAATGGCTTGGTTGAAGCGGCGTCGACCACTTCGAAGATATCGATGCCCATCCGCGTGGCCACGATCTTCATTTCGTTGACCAGGCCGATGTTCACCGCACGATGGATGTTCTCGAGCAGCTTGGTCATCTCGGCGGCCTTGGTCGAGCTGACCGGCACCACGCGGTCGATCGCCACTTCGTACAGCGCCATACCGACCTCGCGGCAGACCGGCGTCTGGCCACCGACGATCTTGGGAATGCTGCGCGTTTCGAATTTGCCATTGCCCGGGTCTTCGCGCTCCGGCGAATAGACCAGGAAGATGTCGCCGCCCACCTCAAGCCCGCCTTCCTGCATGCGAGGCAGCAGTTCCTCCTCGGTCGTGCCGGGGTAGGTGGTGCTTTCCAGCGACACCACCTGTCCGGCGCGCAGGTACTTCTTGATGGCGTCCGCGGTGTTGATGACAAAGCTCATGTCGGGTTCACGATGCTTGTTGAGCGGCGTCGGCACGCACAGGATGATGGCATCGCACTCTCCGGCACGCTCGAAATCCGTAGTGGCCTCGAACCCGGTCTCGCGGGCACGGGCGATGCTGCGTGCGGGAATATGCTCGATATAGCTCTGGCCGGCGTTGAGCTTGGCAACCTTGCCCTCGTCGATGTCGATACCCAACACACGGAAACCGATTGCGCAGTAGCGCAGCATCAGGGGCAGCCCGACATAGCCCAGGCCGACGATGCCGATAATGGACTCCCTGTTCTTGATCCGTTCGATGAGATCTTTGGCGATTGGGCTCGACATGATGGAATCAGAAGGTTTGTGGTTGAAGCCGATCGAATCGGACTGACTTGCGAGGTGACAGCGCTGAACTGATGAACCGTGCTCCGATTGTAGAAATTCGCCGACCGCCGGATATGTGGGCATTGTTGTCACCCACACACATTGCTGCACATACACCTGCGATCGGGCGCGTCCCAGCGCCGGTACTCGTCGCGGCGTGCCGGGGAGCCTTCAGACTAGCGATTGGCAATTGAAGGAAACATCGTTCCAACGGGTATCGTCCATTCGACTGAGGCCGTACCACGCCATCGCGCGTGCGGTGCGCGACAGGCCAGCAATGTGCGAAACCGCACGGATGCTGGCAAGGTGGCATTCCCGGAATGCGAGCAATGGGGGATCGGAGCTGCCGCGAGTCCACGCGCAGCTGCTATGGATCGGCGCGACCTGAGTGCAACGCGCGTCGACGCAATAGGCACTGCCACAACAAGCAATCCCTCAGGGATTGAGGAGCGAACGCAGGTACAGGTATGTCAGCAGGATGCGCGAGGGGGTCTTCTGGATAAAGAAGTAAGGCTGCTGTCTGGCGCCGAATGCCCTGAAAAAGCGCTCGACCGGCTCCAGCATCGACCCTTCGAAGTCAAACGTGCGCGCCACGCCCGAGGCGTAGCGGATTGCTTCCCACATGCACAAGCTGGTCGCCCCACTGGTCCGGAGCAATGGATCTGAGCCGCCCATCAAGTAATAGGCGACTCGCCCGTCCCAGACCAGATAGACGCCGGCATGACGACGGCCTTCCTTATCCACGGCAATGAAGAACTTGCGTGCGCCTCGCGCCGCACACGCGGCGTCAAGGCGGCGCACGAAGTCGTCCGTGTAGGGTATCGCCATGCGCTGCCGGGAGAAGACCTGCCGGTTCAGCTTGATGAACTCGTCGATGCCAAGGTCGTCGCGCACCTGAAGACCATGGCGGGAGCCCGCCTTGCGGATTTCGGCTCTGATGTTGTGCTGCATGCCATTCCAGAGCGCTTCCGGATCCGACAGGTCATCGAATACGTAGGTGTACTTGGTGGTCTGACGGAACCCCTTCCAGGCAAAGGGCAGCCAATTGGTCTGGCCGGGATCCCAGTGCTGCTGGAAATGGTCAAACCGCGGGAGCTGCCCGATCAGATCGTCCATCAACTCCTTCTGCTGGCCCAGCACTCTCGCCGGCTTGCCATCCATCGGGGCCAGCCACGGTCCGGACATCTTGGCCAGTGCCGGCTGGGCAATGACTGAAAACCCGTACATGCGCCGGGGGGCGTAGGGCAGGCTTGCGACTATCTGACCGCCGCGCTCGACCAGCGCTACGCTCCAGTTCCCGGGGCCGGCGGTGGCGTCCAGCCACCACGCCTGACTAAATAGCGGAATATTCGCAGTATTGCAGAGCTGGCGGTAGCGGGCTTGTGCCGCGTTACCCGCAACCTCCGTGTCAGCGACCTGCCTGACGGGAGCAGTGGCTCCGCTCGCCGCTGGAGCATTTAGTCCGGGGTGGTGGTCAGCGTCCCCTTGACGGCTGGGGTCGGAAGTCGGCTGCACCAGGTCCGTCGCGGCACTGGCAATCCCATTCGCGCTGTTCATCGATTCCTTCCATGCCGTTAGCCGGCTGATGCTTCCATGGCAACATGCTGCTCCGCCAGTTCGCCGACACTGGCCAGGTAGGCGCACTTGAACAGTTCGATGCCGGCCTGATAGCGGACTTCCTGGCCGTGCTGCCCGCGCACGCAATTCAGCAGCACTCTTACCAGGTTGGCTCCCGCCAGATGGGTAAAGGGGTAGCCGCCTCCAAATCTTGGATTCAGCTCCAGGAGATACTGGCGCCCTTCGCGCTCGATCACATCGCAGTCGACATTGCCGATATGTCCCAATGCATTGCCGATGCGCGTGGCGATGTCCTCGAAAGGCTCGCTTTCGACAGTGATCGCGCGATCGGTCTCTCCCGCGCGCATCGACAGCTTCTTGCGCACGGCAAATCCGACCGGCCTCGCTTCAAGGTCGTTGAAGATATCGAGTCCGTACTCCTGGCCCGAGATCAATTCCTGGACCAGCACCGCTGCATCTGGCTGTCCCAGCCTGGCAAAAGCCGATTTCCGCCACATCCGCTGGCAGTAGGCATAGGCGAAGCGAAGCTCGTCAAGGTTCTCGACGAACAATATGCCAAAACCTGCGCTGCCCCAGCGGGGTTTGACCACCAGTGGGAAAATTTCCGTTCCCGCCGAAATCGCATCTTCGGCACTCTCCAGCGTGGCATAGCTGCGCGGCGTGGATACTCCGATTGATTCGGCAAACTGCCCAGTCAGGAACTTGTCCGCGCACAGATTCACCACCTCTGTCGAGGAGATCACCGGTATCGTTCCGATCTCGCGAAACCGTTGTGCGTTCGCGGCAAGGAGCGGAAGTTCCAGGTCATTCAGGGACAGGATGGCTGAGACCCGATGCACGCTGCACAGGTTGAGCAGGAAGTCGATGTAGTCATCCGCATAAAGGCCGGGCGCCGAAAAAAACCTGTCGCACGCGCTCGCAGCCGGCGCGCCGCCATTCATGTCCACTCCAAGCACCAGGCCGGCGCCATTCAGCTCCGACTTGAAATACTCCGCCAGGTAGCGCCTTCTACCTATGCACGTCAGCAGAACGTTCATGTTCACCCCAATGCCATTCCAGTCACAATGACCCTGTCGTAGCCCAGCAGGCCCCGTCATGCAGGCCTTCGGCCGTTTTCGTTGGAATAGTGCCTGTATACCGGCATTTTGTTTTCTGCTGCCTTGAGTCGTGGCTTGCCGACCGCGCGGAAGCCTGCTGCGCCCGATGCCCACGCTCAATGTCTGACATATGTCATCTAATCAGAATGGCCTGCCCGAAAGCAGCGCGATACGTGCGCAAGTTCACGAAGTGGCGACACGCCTCTTGTACCGCGAGCGGGAATGTGACATTCAGCACGAGAAGAGTCATCATGCGATGTGAATCGGAACGTCTTCGTTCGCAGCGGGCCGGGGCACGCTCGCCGCATGCTGAACACCGGGACTGCCTGTGAACGTCGGTACCTCGATGTCCCCTGCTGCGTTAATGCCCTGGCGGCCGACAACGGTGCCTACCGTGCGCAAGAGGATCTTCAGATCCAGCCAGAAAGAGTGGTGGTCCACGTACCAGGTGTCCAGGCGAAATTTCTCTTCCCAGGTCAGGGTGTTCCGCCCGTTCACCTGTGCCCACCCGGATATGCCGGGACGGACCAGAAGGCGGCGAGCCTGGTCGGGTGAGTAACACGGCAAATACTTCATTGGCAGCGGGCGTGGGCCAATGACACTCATGTCCCCCAGCAGGACGCACCAGAACTGGGGTAGCTCATCGAGGCTGGCGCGGCGCAGAAATCTGCCGAACGGCGTGAGCCTGTCGTTGTCCGGCAGGAGATTGCCATCCGGACCTCGCTCATCCGTCATGGTTCGGAACTTCACAACCCGAAATGGCCTGCCGTCCAGGCCGGCCCGCGTCGGTCGAAACAGCACCGGACTGCCTAGCTTCCAGCGCACGGCACCCGCCAGGAGCAGCAGCGGTATTGCCAGCACAAGCAATGCCATGGAGGCGAACACAATGTCAAACAAGCGCTTCATGATCGATCCGTCCAGTCTGTCACGCAGAGGAGTTCATTGCCGCCGTCCGACGGATTCCGAATTTCCGCTCTGAGTCTTATCTCACCAAAATCGGCTCGTTGTGTGAAGCAGCAAATGTGGCCGAGGCCACGTTCTGCCGCGCCACTGGTCATGCCAAAGTCGGGGCGCCGCTGTGATCGAAAAGGAGTGTGCGGGTCCGTACCGATGCACCGGAGGGCAGGTTTCAGACTGCCGTAATCTGGCTGGGCGCGTGATCGAAGCAACCGACGACGGCTGCATGGCGCGCAATGCTGCTCCGGAAGGCGCGGCTTCGCAACCGCCAGGAAAACTCAAAAGGGAAGAGCAATAATGTTCTCATCCACGGATACGGTTATTGTCGGGGCCGGCCCCTATGGTCTGTCGGTTTCGGCCTATCTGAGCAAGGCCGGCGTGCCCAATCAGATTCTCGGGGAACCAATGCATGCCTGGAGAAATTTCATGCCGCCGGGGATGCTCTTGCGCTCGGAACCGTTTGCCTCGAATCTCTACGCGCCGTGGAAAGGCTATACGCTGGAAGAATATTGCCGTCGTAATCGCGTCGCGTACCGACAGGTCGGATTGCGCGTGCCGCTGGAACTCTTCGTGGACTATGGGCTGTGGTTTCAGTCGCGACTGGTCAGTCATGTGCGTCCGGTGGAAGTTGTCGACATGCACCGCAAGGAGGGGCTCTACCGGCTGCTTCTGAGCGATGGCAGCGCCATGGCGGCGCGGCGCGTGGTAGTCGCCCTGGGCCTGAAAGGATTCGCGCAGGTGCCCCCGGCACTGCAGGCCATGCCGAAGCCTTACGTGGTCCACTCCGGCGAGTTCGGAAGCCTGGCTTGGGCGAAAGGCAAGAGTATCGTTGTTGTCGGCGGGGGCCAGTCGGCAATCGGGCTGGCTGCGCTTTTTGGCGAACTCGGAGCTCGGGTTCGGCTGCTTGTGCGCGGCGAGATCAATTGGGGCAGGGAGCCGCGTGTCTCCGGCGGTGGTGTCACAAGGCTGCTCCGAGGGCGCGTCGGCCTGGGACGTGGTTGGGATTCCAATAGTCCAAGTGTGCTTTTGATGTCCTTCCTGTTGTCCGAGCACCCCGCCTTCTTCCACATGATGGATCTCCAGCGCCGCCAGAGGTTGCTCGACACGGGTTGGGCACCGTCTGGCGCGTGGTGGCTGCGCGATCGCGTGGAGGGCAAGGTTGATATCCGGACCCAGAGCGAAATCAGGGATGCCGAACTCAGGGACGGTCAGGTAGTCCTGCAGGTCTCGAGCGCGAATAATGTGTCCCGAATCAGTGCCGATCATGTTGTTCTGGCCACAGGGTTCAAGATTGATATGGCCAGGCATTCCTTCCTCTCCCAGGAGCTTCAGGATTCGCTCTCACTCGTTTGCGGCGCGCCAAGCCTGACGCGCAATTTCGAAACCAATCTACGCGACCTGTACGTGGTTGGACCCGCGGCTGCGCTGAGCTTCGGGCCCGCACTGCGTTTCGTCTATGGTGCGAAGTATGCGGCGCCACACCTGGCACGGCACATTCTCGGGCGCTTCAAGGAGGACGGGGATCATCGTGTGCAGCCGTCGGCCCGAGAACCGGAACTGGACCAGGAACACAGTGGAAGCCGTTTGCATGGGCAAACCATGCTTCATGTCTCCGACAACAAGGCGAAATAGCGTCGGAATCCCTGGCTTTGTCCATCGGGCGCCGTACTGGATCTTCGACAGTGCGGCGAACAGTGTCGTGGCGTCATGACGGATGATGTCAGGCACGTCGCAAGCCAACGATGCCGCGTGCGTTCTCCACGAAGCACGGATAGCCGCAGGCAGGCTTGACGGCTGGCGCGTGCGCTCTGCACGCACCAGACCCGCGCAGCACCACCCTGCCTGACGCTCGGAACGCTCGGAAATGCATGGCCCTCGGACCAGGCGCGCGCTCAGCTGTGCCGAGCCACACGGGGCCGTGCAGGACCTGGCTCGGCAATTGGGTTACTGCGTTGCTGTCACGGGCACCTGGCCGGCCGCCTTCAGCCAGCCTCGCTCGGATTGGACAATGTTGGGGGCTGCAGGTCCACGCCGACTTCCGGGGACGGGTTCCGGCGCGATGTAACGCCGCGCAACGGCGGCGGTGCGGGTGCCAGCACCTTGCGGGCGGGCGAATCCAGGGAGCTGTAGGGGGTGTACTCGGAAACCAGGCTCTGTACGGCGATCTGGATCTCCAGCTCGTCGCGGGTGTCGCAGGCTGCGAGCAGGCGCTGGAGCTTCGCCTGCAACTCTGCGGCTTCGAGAAACGGTTCGTTCGAGCACATGATGCGCTCGTGACCGCTGGCCGTCACCTCGCCGCCGATCAAAAGCTCTTCAAAAAGCTTCTCGCCCGGGCGCAGCCCTACGACTTTGATCTCGATGTCGCCGGCAGGGTTCTTGCGCGTCTTTTCCACCAACCCGGACATCTCGATCATTGTGCGGGCAAGGTCGATGATGCGGACCGGCTTGCCCATGTCGAGCACGAACACTTCGCCACCTTTGGCCATCGCGCCGGCCTGTATTACCAGCTGTGCCGCTTCGGGGATCAGCATGAAGAAGCGAATGACATCCGGATGCGTAATTGTGATGGGCCCGCCCGCGCGGATCTGCTTGCGGAACAGCGGCACCACCGACCCGGATGAGCCCAATACATTACCAAAGCGCACCATCGAGAACGTAGTTCTCGTATTGGGGCGGGCGGCGGCAGCCTGGAAAACGAGTTCTGCAATCCGCTTGCTTGCGCCCATGACATTGGTAGGGCGGACCGCCTTGTCGGTGGAAACCAGCACGCAGGTCTGAACGCCGAAATGATCCGCCAGGTCGGCGACGGTCTGGGAACCCAACACATTGTTGCGAATGCCCTCCGGCATGTTCACTTCGACCAGCGGCACATGCTTGTAAGCCGCGGCGTGATAGATGGTGTCGACCTGCTGACCGCGCAGTGCCGCGGACATTGCGGTGGAATCGCAGACGGAGCCGATCCGGGCATCGATCTGCAGTTCAGGATAGCGCTGCCGCAGCTCCTCTGCGATCGCGTAGAGGGCATATTCGGAGTGGTCGAACAGGATCAGTCGCTGCGGTCCCTGCGTGGCGATCTGACGGCATAGCTCCCTGCCGATGGAACCACCCGCGCCGGTGACCATTACCGTCTTGCGTAGCGTGCACTTGGCGAACAGGTCTTCACGTGGGGGGACGATGTCGCGGCCCAGCAAGTCTTCCACGCTGATGTCACGGATGGACTGCACGGTGATCTGCCGGTCGACCAGTTCGAGCAGGGTGGGCACTGTGCGCACGCTGACCGCATAGTGGTGCAACTTCTCCACAAGCTGGCGGCGGCGTTCTATGGGCAGGGTCGGCGCGGCCAGCACGACTTCATTGATCGCGTACTTCTGGATCTGCGCGCGCATCTGGTTGCTGTGATGGACGGGGAGGTCGGCAAAGATCTTGCCCTCGAGCGCGAAGTCGTCATCAAAGAAGCAGACCGCCTTGTGACGCAGGCTGGATCGCATGGCGATGGCGAGCTGGAAGCCCGCCTCGCCGGCTCCAAATATTGCCACGCGCAGAGGCGCTGGCTCGGCCTGCACCTGCCGGGACTGGAGCGAGCGCATCAGCAATGCACGCGCGACAAAGCGGGAGATTACGACATAGGAGAAAGCGATGAACCAGTAGATCAGCAGGCCGGTGCGAGGCAGCCGGTCGAGGTGCACCAGGAACGACAGCGCATAGGTGATCCCGATGATGCAGGCCAGGCTGGTGCCAGTCGTCCAAAGGACTTTCAGGTCGAAATACCTCACGACGGTCCGATACAGGCCGCTGAGCGAGAACACGGGAATCGTGCAGGCCGCAATGATCAGCGGCGGTGTGATGCCGTACTGGGCCAGCAACTCGAAATTGCCGACGCGCAGGAACAAAGCGAAAGCAAAGCACAGCGGCAGCGCAAGCAGGTCAGCCGATATCATGAGCGCGACCTTGCGGCGTCGGGGCAGCGCAATCAGCCAGCGCGAAAATAGTCTGGTCATTTGCCGGAACCTCCATGCACCGCAGGGTGCAGGGACCTGGTGGCGACCAGGCTGCGACAAGGATGCCCTACTGGCGGAACGAACAAGAATGGCTGCACACGGTTTTGCATTGTCTTGAGGCTTCTTCTGTCAATGGCTTCCGATTTGCCCGTTGGCCCGTCCGTTGGCCCGTCCGTTGGCCCGTCCGTCAGCCCGTCAGCCCGTCAGCATGACTGGGTGCTTCGGCACCACTCCAGACTGAAGCAATTATTGTTGCTGGCGCTTCTCTTGCAACACCGCAACGTGGGCTTGCGTACGCAATGGGCGCCGGCGCGCGCCCTCACCATGGCGCCTCATCTGAGTGTCCTAGTCCACATGGTGGCCTTCACGTGCCAATGCAAGTCTGGTTAGATGATGGCATTCCAGCGGGTGCTTAGTTGACACCTGGCCTGCGCGGCAGTACCCGCTCCGACTTCCATTGCTGAGGTGGACGACCATGCTGGATACCAGCTTTTCTCCCTGGCCAAGTTTCACCGCCGACGAGGCGGCTGCCGTCCAGAAGGTGCTGTTGTCTAATCGTGTGAACTACTGGACAGGCTCCGAATGCCGGGAGTTCGAGGAGGAATTTGCCAGTTGGGTGGGGACGCCGCATGCAATTGCGCTGGGAAACGGGACGCTTGCGCTCGATGTCGCGCTGAAGGCGCTAGGCATTGGCCCAGGCGACGAGGTCGTGGTCACGCCACGCACGTTTATCGCCAGCATTTCATGCGTGGTGAATGCGGGTGCAACGCCAGTCTTTGCCGATGTCGAGCTTGCGAGTGGCAATCTTTCCGCAGCGACGATCGGCAAGGTGCTGACGCCAAGGACACGAGCCATCATCTGCGTGCACCTGGCCGGCATACCCTGCGACATGGACCCGATCATGGCGTTGGCGCGCGAGCATGGCATCAAGGTGATCGAGGATTGCGCGCAGGCACATGGCGCGCGCTACAAAGGGCGCTCGGTTGGCGCAATTGGGGATGTGGGCGCCTGGTCCTTTTGCCAGGACAAGATCATGACCACCGGCGGCGAGGGCGGGATGGTGACGACCAGCGCAAGAGACCTCTGGCTGCGCATGTGGTCGTACAAGGACCATGGCAAGAACTGGGATGCGGTCTATGGGCGCCAGCATCCCCCGGGATTCAGGTGGTTGCATGAGTCCTTCGGTACCAACTGGCGCATGCTGGAAATGCAGGCGGTGATCGGGCGCATACAGCTTGCGCGCATGAAGCAATGGACGGCGCAGCGCGCTGCCAATGCAGAGGTCATTGCCGGCGCGCTTCGGCAATGCGCTGCAGTCTGGCTGCCCGCCTGCCCACCTGATGCCCGGCCTGCGTGGTACAAGTTTTATGCATTCGTCCACCCGGAGTTGCTCAGGGAAGGCTGGAGCCGTGACCGCATCGTTGCCGAGATCCAGGCAGCTGGGGTGCCCTGCTATGTGGGCGGCTGCTCGGAGGCTTATCTCGAGAAGGCGTTCGATGACACTGGCTGGCGTCCGCCGTGTCGGTTGCCCAATGCCAGATTGCTGGGTGAATGCAGCCTGATGCTGCTGGTACATCCCACCCTGACCGAGGCCGAGATTGCCCTGGCTGCGCGGGTGGTGCGCGAGGTAGTCCTTCGTGCAACCCTGCCGACGGGAGCAAGGCAGGACGTGGAAGGCGTGGCGATGCACGATGCGACTCGGGATTGCGCCGGCGCCATGCAGCGATGATGCACCGGCCAACGCTGATCCGGCTGGACACCGTGGGGTCCCTTCGTGCTGGTGCGCCAGGTTTTTTTCGCGTGGGAGGACAAACTGTGCAGACCGGCAGGCAGCCTGAACCGCAACCTGTGACGTCATGAAGATCCAGCTGCTCGCTCCATCAGACACCGCCTGGGGTGAGGTGCTGCGGCGCCGCTGTCACGACTGCTACCACATGCCCGGCTGGGCGCGTGCGGCGGAGTTCGGCGACCGTGGCAGCGCAGGGGCGCTATATGCCCGCGACGGTGAGGCCGAGTTGCTGCTGCCGCTGGTAAGGCGCGCCATTGGCTGTGGGGAGTGGGATGCCGTCTCGCCCTACGGCTACGGCGGGCCGCTCCTGAGCGAGGGCGCCGGGCAGGACTTTGCCGATGCCGCACTGCGCAAGGCTATCGCCATCTTGCGCGCCGATGGCTGCGTGTCCTGGTTCATCCGTTTGCATCCGCTCCTCAATTCAAGCTGGAACAGCGCAGTCGGCGAGGTGGTGGATCAAGGCCCTACGGTCACGATTGACCTGACCAAGAGCGAGGCCGCGCACTGGCGCGACACCGCGCATGGTCACCGCAGCGATATCAACCGGGCCATGCGCGCCGGTATCACTGTGCGCATCGACGAGTCCTTTGGCGCACTGGGCAGCTTCCTCGCAATGTACAACGCGTCGATGCGGCGGCTGGGGGCACCGGCATTCTATTACTTTGATGAGCGCTACTACCACACACTGCGCCATGAACTCGGTGACCTGCTGAAGCTGTTCGTCGCCGAGGAGGCTGGCATGCCCATCGCCGCAGCGCTGCTTACCGTGGCGCCGTCGTCGGGCATCTTGCAGGGGCACTTGTATGGCGCCGACGATCGCGCCCTGAATCGCCAGCCGCTGAAACTGCTCATTCACGCGCAGCGGCAATGGGGCCGCGAGCACGGATATCGCGTGCTGAACCTGGGCGGGGGGCGTGGGAGCAACGGGGAGCAGGATTCGTTGCTTCGCTTCAAGCGAGGCTTCTCGCCTGACACCCGGATGTTCCGCACCCAGCGCCTGATTGTCGATCCCAAGCGCTACGCCGCGTTGTGCGGCGGTGGCAAGGCTGGCGAGCAGGAGTTGGCGGACCTGCGCGGATACTTTCCGGCGTACCGGCGCTAGTTTGATCCCGGAGTGGGACGCAGAAACGGGTACGCTGCCACCCTGCGCGGCGCCACTCAGGCCATGGATCCCGGCAGGCTTGTCCCGGCTGCTGCGCCGCGCGCCTGCGGCTGCCGGTCGGCGCGCAGCAGCGCCCACAATTTCCGTGTCGTGTCCCACGCCGGCACCGCGCCATGCCAGCCTGCCTGGCGCACATTGCGCGCCAGCATATGTGGCAGCGCCACCGCCAGGAACAGCGCCGCCCTGACCGGACGGTGCTGGCTGCGCCCGTGGCGGCGGTAGGTCACGTACAGGCGCGACGCCGCGCTGGCCGGCTCGGTGTCCTCGTCATGGCCGACGGAGACCATGTACTGATTGACCGCGCTTGGTACCAGCGCGATGCGGTGGCCGAACTCGTACACCGCGCGGCTGGCGAACTCGCAGTCCTCGTAGCCTGCCGCGAGCTGCTCGCAGAAGCGGATATGGTCGAACAACTCGCGCGGGAACACGGTGCTGTGGAGCACCACTGAGCACAGCCGCTCGCCATGGCTGTAGTCCAGAGACGGGTAGCCCAGAAAGGCTGCCTTGCGCGGCTTGCCGCGCTGTCCCTGGCACATGTCCGTACCCGTCACGATCAGCGGTGTGGCGCAGCCCGATGCCGTGCGGTGCATGTAGTCGTCAGCCAGGCAGTCGGCCATCTGCTGCAGGAAGGTTGGCCCCAGCCGCGTGCGGTCGTCCAGGAACAGCACGTGCGAACCGGTGGCAACGGGCAATATACGGTTGCGGTTTGCGGCCCTGGTGCGGCGCGGACCTTCCAGATAGGTGATGTCCGGATAGTCGCGGCGCATCATTTCGCGCGTGTCGTAGCCGTGACTGTCGTCCGTGACGATCAGCTGATGCGGCGGCATGGTGGAATCGGCTACCGATTGCAGCGTGTGCCGCAGGCCTTCAGGTTGGTCGCACGTGGCGACACACACCGAAAAGGTCGGCATGAAAGTGCGTGCCGGCATGTTTGACCCCCTGTGATCCACAGATCCAGGCACTGCGCCGGCCCGTCTTGCGCGGGTACGGCGCAGCGTCTGGTGTTACAGCGCCGTGCTGGTGGCCTGGAATGCGGCGTCGCCACCACGGGATGCGGCTAGCGGGCGCGCGCTGCTGTCGCGCGAAAAACGTTCGTCGCCGCTGACCCACTCCAGCGTCGCGCCGCGCTGCAGGGCGGCGTAGACCGCCTCGCCCTTGTTGCGCACCTTGAGCCGCTGGTACAGCGTGCAGGCGTGGCTTTTCACCGTGGCCACCGAGATATTCAGCATGCGGCTGACCGTCTTGATCGGATAGCCGCGTGCCAGCAGCACCAGCACTTCATACTGGCGCGGCGTGATCTTGAGCATTTCCGCTTCGCCGTAACTCGGTTCTTCCTCGCCGATCGGCATGGCGCCGGCGGCGTCTGGCGCGGGCAACGGCTGGCCGGGCCTCAGGTCGGTCAGGTCGCGCACCGCCACGGTAGCGCGCGGCGTGCTGCGCTGCGCGCTGGCGCATGAGGCGAGCGAAAGCGATTCGGTGGGCAGGTTCGCCGGCAAGGGCAGCGGCGCGGCCGAGGCGAGCGATTGCACCGCCGGCATGGCCGAGCGCGAGGCGGAAGGCGTGGTCCCGGTTTCGGCCGAGAACAGCAGGCCCTGCACGCCGGAGATGGCCAGGCGGATGGCCGCCTCGATCACCGCCAGCGAAGCGGTCTTCGGCAGGCAGCCGCACACGCCGCGGGCGCTTTCCGGATTGGGCACGTGCAAGGGCAGTACGTCGGCCAGGATCAGCACGCGCTGCGGCTGCAGCACGGCCTGCGCCTGTTCGAGTTGTGCCCAGCCCGGACCGGATTCGGCGGGCATGCCAAACACGAGCAGGTCTGCATGGTGGTGCCGGCTATCCAGCCTGGCGATGTCCGCGGGCGCGATGGCTGCCACCTGGGCGGATTCCTGGATGTTCTCGAGCATCTGCAACAGCCCGAGCCGGAGCAGCGGATGCTCCTCGATCAGCAACGCGTTCATCGACTTCACTCCCCGTTTGCTCGGGAGCGGACTGCGGGGCGCTTTGCGTATGGAGGGCAGTGCAGGACGTCAGCCACCATTGGTGCCTGACCGCGTGTGTGACCCCCATGCTTCCATGCCCCGGCAGTTCCGTTCTTCTGGATGGAACTTGTCGATGGCTGGATGGTTGACCCGAACCCGAACCCGAAAGATTCTCGCTCCTAAATCGGCTTAAATTCATCTTATGGGCTGGTTGAGTGGATTGCAAGCGAGCGGATTTGGGACGAGGCAGGGTGGGAATGACAGACGCGTCATAATCCTTTAAGAATTCACCCAAATGCGCCATGCCAGGTTCCGCAAACGCCGCGCTGGTGCCGGGTCCGGGCAGTTTCACCGATGTGACAACCGAAATTAAATTGGTTGCAGCGTTGAAACAGATCGCATTATCCAAAGCCCTCGTGAGAGGGATTGGTAACCCCATCGTGGGGTGTACGGAATATATCGCCCATGCAGGTGGCGCAATAATGAAACGGCAGCTTGATACGGGGCTTCGTAATATATCTGCACGATTAATGACGCGCTCGGGCGCATGGCCTAGTGCTTCTGGATGAGGAGTGGCTACACCCTCGGCATGAGACCTGGGAAGGCTGCTGCACCGGTCTGCACCCGGCTTGCCACCAACTGCATCAGACAAGGTGGCAAGCCGGTTTCAGGCCTTGTCAGTCAGCGGGTCCAGTAGCCGGGGCGCATCACCCAGCCGTTCGGTCCGCGCACCCAGCGGTCGGGCACGAAGCGGTGGCCCGGGCGTTGCGCCTGCCAGTAGCCGGGGCGCCAGTCGTAGCTGCCGCGAGCGCCGACCCAGTGGCCGGGCACCCAGACCTGGCCGCGGCGCGCGGCGGGATGCGGCTCATAGCGCGGCGGCGGCGGATGGCCATAGCCGTGGGCGACGGCCGTGGGATGGGCTTCGGCGGGCGCGATGAGTCCGAAGGCACCGCCCGTGGCGAGGACGGCTGCTGCAAGCATGAGCTGGCGTTTCATGGAATGGCTCCTTGTGGGCGGTGGTGGTCAGGCAATCAGGCAAGCGATCATCAATCTCAATCCGGGGATCAATCCAGGGGATCAATACCGGTCGTAGTGATGGTGGTAGCGGGGCGGCGGGCCGCCCCGCGGCGGCACGACGATGCAGGCGGAAAGCAGTGCGGCCGTGGTCGACAGCAGCACGACCAGGGAAAGGGCTCGTTTCATTTCTGGGCTCCTGGCGGGATCGCGTTGGACACGGCTTCAATGTAGCGACCGGCCCCCTCGCTGCGTGCTTGCACTTGTAAGGCTGTCTCACATGGGGCTTAATCGCGCGAGATCGGGCGCGATCGGGCGCGCGCTGCCTGGCGATGCCTACGGAGCCTTGTACGGCAAGGCGCGCCGCACGCCGGAGCGGCACCGCGGATGGGTGCGGCCAGCCCTCGGGTGGCGTAATGTGACGTTACATCGGAAATAAACCTAGCAAGCAAGCGCGTGCGTCGGGAGGCCGCCAGCGTGTCGGCCGGGCGGCCGGCGCACTGCCACTTCTGACGCAGAAACGGGTACGGCCGGCGCCGATGCCGAAGCCTTGCCTGCAGTCCTTGCCGGGACCGGGACGGTGCAGCATGCTTCAACATGGCTCGCGCTGCGTGCCGGGCTGGCTCGTCACGGTGCGCGCGGGATGCCAGTACGGCCGCTCCGGGGCATTGCGCCAATGGCATGAAGCTTGCGCGTGGCGGAGTGCCAGACGGAGTGCCAGACGGAACCCGGTCGGGCCAGGAAGTGGAATCTGCCACGTGTGCTTGAAGGAGGCGCCATGCCAATCATGCTCATCGTGCTTGCCTTGCAGTTTTTGCAGGGGCTGTCGCCACCCGCCGCTGCGCTGTTTGCGCTGCCGCAGGAGCTGGAGACGCCGGATGCCACGGCCACGGTCGAAACCGCGCTGACTCGCTGAACCTGCCGCCAATGGGCGGTGGCGCTCCGCATGGCTTCCATCCACGCCATAGCCATGGAGGCAGCATGAACCGAAGCGACGTCACCGATCTCATCATCGAAGCCAAGGTCAGGCGCGGCATTACCTGGGCGCAGGTTGCCGAGCGTGTCGGCCGCAGCAAGGAATGGACGACGGCCGCGTGCCTCGGCCAGATGACGTTCGACGAGGCCGGAGCGCGCGCGGTGGCGGAGATCTTCGGGCTGCCGCCCGAGGCCGAGGCCTGGCTGCGCGAGGTGCCGTACAAGGGCTCGCTGCCAACGGCGGTGCCGACCGATCCGTTGATCTATCGCTTCTACGAGCTGGTCAGCGTGTACGGCACCACCTTCAAGGCACTGATCCACGAGGAGTTCGGCGACGGCATCATGAGCGCGATCGATTTCCGCATGGACCTGCAGCGCGAACCCGACCCCAACGGGGATCGGGTGCGCATCGAGATGTCGGGCAAGTTCCTGCCCTACAAGACCTATTGAGGGCTTACGGGCTTGTCGTCGATTGTCGTCGACGGCCTGGCCGCCGGCGCCGGCGCGGCGTAGGCCGCGCCAAAGCTGGCCGGGTTCAGGCGCAGCGTCAGCACGCCCACCAGCGCGGCGCAGCCGAGGTGGTACCACCAGCCCGCGGCAAAGCCGCCGGTATGGGCTTGCAGCATCGCGGTCAGCCACGGCGCCAGTGCCGCCAGCAGGAAGCCGCCGCCCTGCATTAGCGCGCTCAGCGCGCCGGCGCTGTCCGGGTCGGGCAGGTGGTCCAGCGCCACCACCAGGTACAGCGCAAAGCAGCCGCCCAGCCCGGCGCCGCCGATCACGGCCCATGCGTACGGCGCTGCGTCGGGCCAGAGCGCGAGCCCGGCAAAGCCGGTCACCTGCATCGCCAGCGCCAGCAACATCCACGCGCGCCGGTCGACGCGCCGTGCCGCCAGCGCCGGCAGCAGCAGCGCCGCGCCGGCCTGCGCCACCGCCATCAGCGCCACCAGCGCGCCGCTGGCGGGTGCGCTCCAGCCGTGGCCCTGGTAGAACGGCGCCAGCCAGGCCACCAGCGAGGCATAGCCGCCATTCATCACGCCAAAGCATCCCATCAGCAACCACGTGCGCGGCCGGCGCAGCAGGGTTCGCGTAATGGCTGCGGACTGGCCCGCGGACTGGCTGCGCGCCGCCGCGTGGTCCGGCAGCCGGTCGTTGCGATGCGCGCGCGGCAGCGCCACCCAGGCCAGCGCGAGAGCGGCCAGCGCCGGCAGCGCCCACAGCGCCAGCGCCTCGCGCCAGCTGCCGGACAGCGCCGTCACGTAGGGAGAAAGTTGCGCGCCCAGCGCGCCGCCGCCCATCAGCGCGGCCGAGTACAGTCCCATCACCGGGGCCACGCGGCCGGGGAATTCCTGCTTGACCAGTCCCGGGCAGGCTGCCTGCACCACGGCCACGCCCAGCCCGCACAGCGCCGCCGAGGCGATCAGCCAGCCGGCGTCGGTCACGCCGAGGCGCAGCGCGCAGCCCGCGCCCAGCAGCGCCAGCGCGCCCAGCACCGCGTTGCGCGCGCCCAGGCGGGCGCGCAGCGCGGGGCCGAAGAACGCGCCCACGCCCATCAGCAGCATCGGCAGCAAGGTCAGCCAGGCCATGCCCTGGTACGTGAGCCCGGTGCCGGAGCGGATCGACGGCGCGAGCGGCCCCACCGCGGTCAGGAACGGCCGCAGGTTCAGGCCGATGCCTGCCACGGCGGCCAGCAC
Source organism: Cupriavidus sp. L7L (assembly GCF_004353535.1). Classification (NCBI taxonomy): domain Bacteria; kingdom Pseudomonadati; phylum Pseudomonadota; class Betaproteobacteria; order Burkholderiales; family Burkholderiaceae; genus Cupriavidus; species Cupriavidus sp. L7L. Next base: position 121,916 of record NZ_SMNY01000033.1, on the reverse strand, counting down.
CAGCCAGCGCGCCGGGGCCCTGCCGCCGCGCGCGCACGCCGCGGCGCCGGCTAGGTCGGGCGCCTGTGCCATGTCCGCCATGTCAGCCGCGCGGAGCGTGCGGCGCGCGCGGGCCGTAGAGCTGGGCGGCGGACAGGTCTACCGGCAAGCGCGTCAGCGGCAGCGGGGGCGGATCCAGCGGCAGGCGCAGCGCCTGGTAGGCGGCCTCGCTGGACAAGCCGAAGGGCGCGGTATCGTTGTTGTCGAAGGCGTAGTAGACCGCCTGCACCCCGGCCATGGTCATCGCCGCCAGGCACATCGGGCAGGGATGGCCGCTGGCGTAGACCACGCTGCCGCGCAGGTCCGGACGGCCCAGCTTGCGCGCCGCGGCCCGCACCGCTTCCATTTCGGCGTGGGTGGTCGGGTCGTGGCTGTGCACGATGTCATTCACGCCGGTGGCAACGGCCTGGCCGTCGATGGCCAGCACGGCACCGAACGGACGACCGCCGCGTTTGCGATTGGCCGCGGCAAGGCGCACGGCCTCTCGCATGAATTCCTGGTGAGTGGTCATGGTTTGCGCAGGGATCCCGAAAAGTGAGTCCACGCTCGCAAGTCTTGCGGCATGGCAGGTGGCAGGCTGCACACTGTACGCGGGGGCTTGGTGATTGGGAAATTAAATGATGAAATCGCCGGCAGTGGAAAACCCAATGGAAAGCCGGCCATGCAGGACCCCCGACTCGATCCCGTGCTGTTGCAGAGTTTTGTCGCCGTGGCGGAAAGCGGCAGCTTTACCCGCGCAGCGCAGCGCGTGCACCTGACCCAGTCGACCGTCAGCCAGCAGGTGCGGCGGCTTGAAGACCAGCTCGGCTGCGTGCTGCTGGACCGCGGCGGGCGCTACGTGGTGACGACGCCGGAGGGGGAGCGGCTGCTGGGCTACGCGCGCCGCCTGCAGCAGCTGATGGCCGAGGCGGTCGGGCAGTTGCGCCAGAGCGCCGGCCAGGGCGAGATCCGCATCGGCGTGCCCGAGGATTTTGCCGCGCGGCCGCTGACGCCGGTGCTGGCCGGGTTTGCCGACGACTGGCCCGGGGTGCGCCTGGAAGTGACCAGCGGCATGAGCCACGAGCTGTGGCAGCGCTTCCAGGACCGCGAGCTAGACCTGGTGCTGGTCAAGCAGCGCGTGGCGCAGGCGCCGGGCATGGCGAGCTGGCCCGAGCCGCTGTGCTGGATCGACAGCCGCAGCCGCCCGGCGGTGGCGCGCGATCCGGTGCCGCTGGTGGCCTTTCCCGCCGGCGGGCTGTACCGCGGCGAGATGACGCACGCGCTCGACGCCGGCGGGCGGCGCTGGCGCATCGCCTTTGTCAGCGCGAGCCTGGCCAGCATACTGGCCGCCGTGGCGGACGGGCTCGGCATCACGCTGCTGCCGCGGCGGCTGGCCACGGCGCATCACGAGGTGCTGGATGGCGGCGGCTGGCCGGCGGCGGTGCCGGACGTCGAGCTGAGCCTGCACGCGCAGCCGGACCTGCCGGCCCCGGCGCGCGACATGGCCGCGCGCCTGGCCGCCCTGTGCGAGCGTGTCATGAGTTCCGGCGCGGCGGCGCCGGACGCCGGCTAGCGCAAGCGTCAGCCGAAGTATTCGTTGTAGTAGCGGGTGCAGGTGCCGGACGGCCGGAAGGTGTACGGCAGTTCGGCCAGCGCGGCGGCTTCGAGCGAGCCGAAGGGGATGTCGGGCGCGTTCAGGCTGGCGGCTTCAGTGGTGTCGGATTGCTGGGCGGGATGCTGGGCGTGGGCTTGCGAAGTCATTTTTGCGGTACGTCGAAGGCCGGACGGGCCGGCGATTGGCAACGCATCCATCCTAATGCGCCCGGGCCTCGCGATCAGCCCCCCTGCGTTGAACACACTGTTGCGCAATCGCGTCCAATCGCGGTGCCTTGTGAGACGTTGGCGGCGGATTAATGCAACTCGCCGGTTGCGCCGACGCCTTCCGCGGCAAGGTCTATATTGGCCGTGGGGCACCATCGTGCGGTGCTCCGGCCGGGAACCTGCCGGCCAGCCAACCGGGAGCGCGCAATGTCAGTCCCACCGTGCTTTGCCGATCGCCGCGAAGCCGGCCATTACCTTGGCCGCCGCCTGGCGGAGCTGGGCTTCGGCGCCGACAAGCTCGACCAGCCCGCACTGGTGCTGGCGCTGCCGCGCGGCGGCGTGCCGGTCGCCTTCGAGGTGGCGCGCGCGCTCGGTGCGCAGCTCGACGTGCTGCTGGTGCGCAAGATCGGCGCCACCGGCTACCCGGAGCTGGCGCTGGGCGCCGTGGTCGAGGGCGATGCCGCCGGCGGCGGGCCGCATACGGTGGTGAACGACGATCCCTGGGCGCGCCGAGCGGTGGAAAGCGGCAGCTTCGATGCCGAACGCGGGCGCCAGCTCGACGAGATCGCCAGGCGCCAGCAGCGCTATCGCGGCGGCGCGCCGGTGCTGGCGCGGGCCGGGCGTACCGTGATCGTGGTCGATGACGGCGTCGCCACCGGCGCGACCATGCGTGCCGCATTGGAAGGCGTGCGCATGGCGGGCGCCGCGCGGGTGATCGCGGCCACGCCGGTCGGCGCGCAGGAAGGGCTGGCCAGCCTGGAGGCGGCTGCCGACGAGGTGATCTGCCTGAATACGCCGCCCAACTTCGGCGCGGTTGGCTCTTTCTACCTGGATTTCACGCAGACCAGCGACGACGAGGCGCTCGGGCTGCTGCGCCAGGCCACCCCCACGCGCGCGGGCTGACGCGCCAGCGCCAGCGTCCGCGTCAGCGTCAGTATCAGGCCCGGGCGGCCAGGCGCCGCTTCAGGTGCGGAACCAACCCCCCGGCGCCGAGGATTTCGCGCAGGAAGCCAGGGATCGGCTCGCACGCCACCGTGCTGCCGTCGTCCAGGCGCAGCAGCGCCGTCTCCAGGTCCAGTGCCACCCGGGCGCCGTCGGCCAGCCGGGCGGCCTCCGCGCACACCAGCACCGGCAGTCCCAGGTTGATCGCGTTGCGGTAGAACAGCCCGCCGAACGACTGCGCCACCACCGCGCCCACACCCAGCTCGCGCAGCGCCTGCGGCGCTTGCTCGCGCGAGGAGCCGATGCCAAAGTTGGCGCCCGCTACCAGCACATCGCCCGGCCGCACGCTGCCTGGAAACTCGGGGCGCAGCGAGGCCAGGCAGTGCCGCGCCAGCACGGGCAGCGGCGATTTCATCAGCACGGCGGGAGCCATGGCATCGGTGTCGACGTTGTCGCCGAAACGCCAGATGCGGCCGGCCGGCGTTGGGGCCGTGGTTTGGGCCGCGGTTTGGGCCAGTGTGGGGGCCGGTGTGGGGGCGGTAAGGGCAGTCATGCAAGAGGTCAGGCCCGCCTGCGCGGGGCACGTGGTCAGGCCGCGTCGCTATGTCTATGTCTTTATGGCAGCAAGGTGCGCGGGTCGGTAATGCGGCCGGTGACAGCGCTGGCGGCCACGGTCATCGGCGAGCCCAGCCACACCGCGCTGCCGGCATCGCCCATGCGGCCGGAAAAATTGCGGGCGGTCGAGGCAATGGCGCTGCTGCCGGCCGGGAAGCGTGCGGCGCCATAGCCCGCGCAGGCGCCGCAGGCGTTGGGCAGCAGGCTGGCGCCGGCCTCGGCCAGGATGGCGAGCGTGCCTTCGCGTTCGGCCTGCTGCTGGTCGCGGCGCGAGGCGGCGGCCACCTGCAGCTTGACGCCCGGCGCGACCCTGCGTCCGCGCAACACGCGCGCGGCCATGCGCAGGTCTTCCAGCTTGGCGCCGGTGCAGGCGCCGAGGTAGGCGATCTGCACCGGCTCGCCGGCGGCCTGGTCGACCGGCGCGCTGTTGGCCGGCGAATGCGGCGCGGCCACCTGCGGCGCCAGCGCCGCGGCGTCGAAGCGGTGGTGCGCCAGCACCGGCGCCTGCGCGTCGGTGCGCCAGTGCGCCAGGTCGATCTGCGCCAGCACCTGCGCCGGCACGCCGGCCTGTGCCAGCCAGTCCAGCGTGACCGCATCGGGGGCGACCAGGCCGGTCTGCGCGCCCAGTTCGGCGCTCATGTTGGCCAGCGTCATGCGCTCCTGCATCGGCAGCGCGGCAACGGCGCTGCCGGTGTACTCGATCGCTTCGTAGCGTCCGCCGCCCAGGCCGAGCGTGGCGCACAGGAACAGGTTGATGTCCTTGGCGCAGACCCCGGCTGCGAGTACGCCGTCCCATTCCAGCCGGATCGTGTGCGGCACGCGCAGCCAGATCTCGCCGGTGGCCAGCACGCCGGCCATCTCGGTGGCGCCCACGCCGAACATATAGGCGCCGAACGCCCCGCCGGTCGGGCTGTGGCTGTCGCCGCCGACGATCAGGCGGCCCGGCAGCACGTGCCCGCGTTCGGGCAGCACCACGTGGCAGATGCCTTCGGCATCGATCAGCTCGGCGCCGGCCTGGCGCGTCCAGTCGCGGGTGAAGCGCAGGATCGATTCGGCCTGGGCATCGCCGCCCGGCACGAAGTGATCGGTCACCACGACATAGCGCGACGGGTCCCACACGCTCACGCCGAGCTCGTGCAGCAGCGGCGCAACCCGGCGCGGGCCGCTGGAGTCGTGCGACATCGCCAGGTCGACCCGGCAGATCGCCACCGTGCCGATCTCGGCATAGTCCAGTCCGGCGGCGCGGGCGACCAGCTTCTGGGCCAGCGTCGCCGGCCTGGCCACCGCCTCCGCGCAAGGGGAGTCCGCAGGCACGCTCATTCCGGCGATGCTCCCGAATACTTGACCACCGATGCCCAGCGCTTGACGTCCTGCTTGACGAAGGCAGCAAATGCCTCGGGCGCCATGCCCACCGGCTGCGCACCGTCGTTTTCCAGGCGCTTGCGCACCGAGGGCGACTCCAGCCCCTTGCGCGCCGCCTGGTAGAGCGCCTGTGTGAGCTCCGCAGGCATGCCGGCCGGGCCGAACAGGCCGAACCACGCGCTTGACTCGAAACCCTTGACGGTTGCGCCGATCGGCGCCGCGCCCGGGAACTGGGGCATCGGCGCCGGGCTGGTCACGCCCAGCACCTTGAGCTTGCCCGCGCGCACGTGCGGCAGCACGTTGATCGTGCTGGCGAACATCAGGTCGCACTGTCCGGCCAGCACGTCGGTAAGCGCCGGCGCGGTGCCCTTGTACGGGATGTTGACGATATAGGTGCCGGTCATCATCTTGAACATGTCGCCGGCCATGTGCAGCGACGAGCCGACCGAACCGATGGCGAAGTTCAGCTTGCCCGGCTCGGCGCGCGCCAGCCGGATCAGCTCGGGCACGTTGTTGGCCGGCAGCTTCGGCGTGGCCACCAGCACGCTGGGCACGGTGGCGACCAGTGTGACCGGCGTGAAATCCTGCACGGGGTCGAAGGGCAGCTTCTTGTACAGCGTGGCGTTGATGGTGTGGCTGGTGAAGCTCATCAGCAGCGTGCTGCCGTCCGGCGCGCTCTTGGCGACCAGATCGGCGGCGATATTGCCGCCTGCGCCGGGCCGGTTCTCGACCACCACGGACTGCTCCAGCAGCTGCGACATCTCCTGGGCGATGGTGCGCGCCAGCGTGTCGGTGGTGCCGCCGGCGGGGGCGCCCACCAGGATCCGGATCGGCTTGCCGCCAGCGACCTGGCCCTGCCCCTGGGCAGCGGCGCCAGGCGGCAGGATCAGCCCGCAGGCGGCCAGGGCGGCCAGGCCGGAAACGCGGCGCAGCGCGGTGCGGCGCGCGGACACAGGCGGAGACTGACGGGTCGGGCTGGACGAAACCAGGCGGAACACTGGCATGACGACTCCTCGCTAGATGTGATCGGGAGTGCGCAGTATCGCCCGACTCGGGTGCCCGCGCATCCTTTGGCTTGCGGCGCGCGGGCAGGCTCAGTCGCGCAGGCCGGGGCGGGTCTCGCTTTCCACCCAGACGTTGGCGCTGTCCACGCCGGCGGGCGACAGTTCCATGCGGTATTCGTAGCGGTCGGGACGGTACTGCCCCAGCAGCAGCTGCACCGGGCGCCCGCCCTGGTCCTTCACCACCCGGCGCACCGCCAGCAGCGCGCCGCCCACCGGCACGTCCAGCAGCGGCGCCACCACCACGTCTGCCAGGCGTGCCGACAGTACCTGGCTGGCACGGCCCAGCTTGACTCCGCCGGCCTCGAGCAGGCGCAGCACCGGGGTTTCCTCGAGCGCCTTGCGCGAGATCGGGCGGCCCAGGTCCGCGGGCAGGTAGACGGTGATATGCGACAGCGGCCGGTTGCGGTAGTGGCGCACGCGCACGATCTTGATCACCGGGTCGCCCGGCTGGAGCTGCAGCGACTCGGCCACGTCGGGCGTGGCGTGGACTTCGTCGATCGAGATCACCTTCACCGACGTTTTCTGGCCCATGTCGATGATGTTGTCGAGCAGGCTCGCACCGCGTTCCTCGGTGGCCGACGCGGGACGCACGGGGTGCGGGTTGACGAAGGTGCCGAGCCCACGATGGCGCCGCACCAGGCCTTCCTGCACCAGCCGGTCGAACACGCGGCGCATGGTCACGCGCGAGGCGTGGAACTGCTTGGCCAGGTCGATCTCTCCCGGCAGGGGACCCTGGCCGAAGCGTCCTTCGACGATCTGCTGGCGCAGTACCACGTAAATCTGGTGATACAGGGGAACGACGGCTTCACTCATGGTTTCCCTTGTGGAGAGATAACAAGTCTGTAATGCCTCTAATGTACTTTAAATCAGACATAGAGCCTAGCACGGACAGCGGCTGAGGCGCTTCGGATACAACGTGTGCGCGCGCCGCTTCAGCATGACATCCGCATCGCGCCAAGCCAGTGGCCGATCACACGGCGGCGCTCGTGCGCGTGCCGGTGGCGCCCCGCCGGGGCCAGGCGAAGGGCTTCCTGAGGAACGCACCGATGACCGGAATCTGGCGGCGAAAAACGGACATCGCCGCAATGTGAGGCAGCCCACATGGGAGACGACGGCGGCACCTCGGGAATCGTGTTTCAGGGCCGATACGTGGCATGGCGCATCGGGCAACTCCCAAGGCGATCAGTAAGCCATTGAAATCTAATTAATTTTTTTGGAGGGGTGGCGAAGCCCCTGAGCCGCCTTGGGGGGCGCTGTCACACCGGTGTGACATGTCGTTTGGCGTGCACAGCAGGCGGGACCCCATTGATGGCGCAAGCGGCTAGAAAGTTCCCCGGCTGGCACCGGGCAGGCCTTGTATTACAAGGGTTTGCCGCCTCACGTGGCGAACCTGGCACCGATTATGCGCTAGGGGTGGTCGGTTTGGCAGTTGCCGGACCTGAACCTCCAGCCGTCGTTCCGGACGTGAGCGCCGGCCGGAGGCTGAGCCGCAGTGACACTGTGAATACTCCTGGGAGCTAGGAATGAAAAAGACCTTACTGGCGTCGGCAATTGCCATGGCATTTGCGGGGCAGGCATGGGCCAATCCGATCAACCTCAATGATGGTGTAAGCGGAGGGGGGGACAACAACCAAACGGCAACGGCAACCTCGGCCCAAAGCGGCGCCGGCGCATCGGCAAATGAGTTCTCGAAGGCCATCCAGAAGAACGACAACAGCACCGACAACAGTACTGACACGCGGACCACCACGGTCACGAAGACGAAGAGCAAGACCAATTCCGACAACCGCCTGAAGGCTTCGGCTGACGGCATCGGGACTGCGGCGGCTGTTGGCGGCGCCGCATCGTCCAGCATCGCCAGTTCGTTCAACAAGACCACGGCAATCGCGCTCAGCAAGCTGAATGGCACCGTGAGCGGCAACAACATCTATGGCATTGGCAACGTTGCCACGAACACCGGTAGTGCCAACGGCGGCACCGGCTACGGTGGCAAGGGCGGCACGGGCGGCGCCGGCGGCACTGGCCAAGGTGGTTCGGGCGGCGACGGCGCCGTCGGTGCAGTGGGCGGTAGCGCCACCGCAACCAATGGCAGCGCCACGGCTGGTTGGGCCAAGGCAGGCTCGGCCAAGGCAGGCGATGGCGGCGACGGCGGACGTGCCTCCAACTGGGGTGCCAATGGCGGCGACGGCTATGGCAAGGGCGGCAGCGCGCTTAGCGCGGCAGGCGCTGCGGGCGCCAGCGGTGGCGATGGCTTTGGCAAGGGTGGCGGTGCTCTGAGCGCTTCGCTCGGTGCAGGCGGCCGTGGCGGCAGCGCCGGTGCGATCGGCGGTGATGCCCTGGGGGCCAGCGGAGCCCTTGGCGGTCTGGCCGGCGCAGCCGGCGGCTCTGGCGGCTCGGGCGGCAGTGCTAACGGTGCGGGTACCGACACGGGCGGTGCAGGCGCTGCGGGTGGCACCGCAGCCGCGGCCGGGACCAACACGGCTGGCGCAGGCTCTGGCACGGGCGGCGGAGCGGGTGCTACCGGTGGCGCAGGCGGTTCCGGAAGCTCCGGCGCGACGGCGACCGGTGGTGCGGGCAGCGGCTCCGGCGGCGCCGGCGGCACGAACACCGCGGGCTCGTCGTCAACTGGCGGCGCTGGCTCGGGCACTGGCGGTGCCGGTGGCACGCAGACGGCTTCCGGCGGCGGCGGTGGCGCTGGTGGTGCGGCATCTGCAGGCAGCGCCAGCACCTCGGCCTCGAACGGCAGCGCTACCACGGGTAGCGGCGGCGCCGGCGGCTCAGGTGGCGCTGGCGGTGCAGGCACCGGCGGTACCGGTGGCGTTGGCGGTGTCGGCAACGGCGGCGCTGGTGGCGCTGGCGGCGCTGGCGGATACGTCGTCGTCACCACAGGCGACTTCAACATGTCCAACCTGATGACCAGCGTCGGTCAGTCCGCGGCGGGCATCATGATGGCGAGCCAGAACAGCGGCGCCGCCTCGCTGACGCAGATGAGCGTGAACGTGCAGGCCAACGTCAACGCTGGCCCCTGATACACGCAGACTCGGCCCTGCCTGAGCTTCTTGCGAGGGCGGGCCGGCACTTCGCGATGCCATGTCGGCAGGACCGGCGCCCGCATCCTGTGTGCGGGCGCACGGGTCCTGTCGCGTCCACGCAAGCCTATATGCCTTAGTGCCGCCCGGGACAGGGTACGTGCACGAGGCCTGGGGAGGATGACACCATGCAATCGGTCCGCATTGCCGTCAGTGCGTTTGCGACGGTCCTACTTGCTTGTCCTGCACTTAAGGCAAGTGCAGAGCCGCCAGGGCTGGATGAGGCCATGGCAGCCGCACGCAGTGTTGCAAGCATCCCTCAGGAGACTGTTGCTCACACGCAACCTGCAGCCCCAGCCGATACCACATTGTTCGGCGCGGTGGCGAAAGCTGTACCTGTGACTAAACTAGACGATATCCGCGGTGGTTCGGAGGTCACTGTCAACGACATGCGCTTGCACGGCACCGTGGCTGACAACGCGGCAGTCAATGTGTTGTCCGGTGCGAACAATATTGCGGACGGCGCGTTCGCGAACGCCTCTGGAATTCCTACGGCAATCCAGAATTCCGGCTCCAACGTGCTGATCCAGAACGCCACGATCCTCAACGTCCAGTTCAAATAATGAAGCTGCTGCGCAACCTGTTGGCGTCTGTACCGTTCGTGCTGGCCACGGGGGCCATTCCGTGCGCCAATGCCGCGGATGTCTATCTCTACGGGCCGGTCGGCGAACCCTACAGCGTCAGGGTCACCAGTGTTCGCGAAGCGCGCTTCAAATCCACGATCCGCCAGCAATACGATTTCAGTTGCGGCTCTGCCGCGGTGGCCACGCTGCTGACCTACCAGTACGGCCATCCGATGAACGAGGCCACGGTGTTCCAGACCATGTACCTCAACGGTGACCAGGCAAAGATCCGCGCCGAGGGGTTCTCGCTGCTGGACATGAAACGTTTCCTGGCAGCGCTGGGCTACGAGGCGGACGGCTATGAGCTGCCGCTGTCCAAGCTCGAGGAAACGCAGATCCCGGCCATCGTGCTGATCGTGGAAAACGGCTACCACCATTTCGTGGTGGTCAAGGGTGTCAAAGGCAACCGCGTGCTGGTCGGTGATCCGGCCCGCGGAACACGTGCCATGTCACGCGAGCACTTCGAGAAAGTATGGGAAAGCCAGCTGTTGTTCGTGATCCACAACCGCACGGACAACGCGCGCTTCAACCTGGCCGCGGACTGGCGCCTGGCGCCCAGCGGCCCTTACTGGATGGGAGTCAACCGGGATAGCCTGTTCTTCACCGTCATGCCCAAGCATGGCGTTGGCGATTTCTGAGGAATGCATCATGTTGCAGACTTCCCTCCCGACCCCAGCAGCGCCTCGCACCGCCACGTCGGCGGCCGCGATGCTGCTTGGTGCGGGCCTGGCCTGTGCCGGCGTGGCACATGCCAGTTCGCTACCCCAGCCCGACAGCCTCGACCCGTCGGCGCTGCCGTCGCAGGCCGCTTTTGCCGGCGACCGGGACCCTACACCCGTGGCTGCCGCGCGCGGCAGCATGGCCGGCTGGAAACCGGTCGCACATGACAAGCTTGACGAGATGCGGGGCGGCTTCGAGATGTCGGGCCTGCAGGTTTCGTTCGGTATCGAACGCGCTGTGTACATCAACGGGGCCCTGGTCGTCGCAACCAGCATTAACATCCCGGACGTCGGACGCATCACCGCGGACCAGGCGGCGCGCCTGGCGACGACGCTGGGCCCCGCCATCATTGCTTCCACCAACGCCGCGGTCGATAGCGCGCTGGCGGGCGTCACGGCCGGCGCTCAGGGTGGCGCGAACGGGTCCGCCGGTAGTGCGAGTGCCGGCGCCGCAGGGGCTTCCTCGGCGACGTCGGCTGCGGCCAACGGCGGCAGCGCCAGTGCCAGCGGCGCCGCGGGCGCGGCCGGCCTGCCCGCTGCCGTGGTGTCGACCGGCACGGGCCGGGTGGTGACCAACGGCTTGCTGAACGTGATCCAGAACGGCCCTGGCAACTCGGCCGCGGTGGCGGCGCTGGCCGGCACGCCCACCACGGTGATTCAGAACAGCATGGACAACCAGAGCATCCGGAGCCTGATGACAATCGACGCAAGCGTGAATACGCTGCAGGCCTTCCGGTCGCAATTGGCCAACGCGACGCTGCAGGATGCGTTGATGCGGGCCGCCAGCATGAGGTAATCGTAGCGAAGCAGCAGGCACTACAGGTTGCGGGCTCCTGACAACAGCCCGCCCGTCCCGGGGGAGGAAGACGTGATGAAGAAGCGGTCGATGCAGGGCATCCGGAATGCCGGATGCTCGACGTTGCTGTTGCTCGGCGGCCTGGCGCAGGCCCAGACGCCCGATGCGGGGGGACCCGCGGCAGGCCTGGAATCGCTGCAAAGGGAACTCGCCGAACAAGCCACCCAGCTCGACGCCATGAAGCGGGCGCTGGCCGAACAAGAGGCAGTCATTCGCGAGCTGCGCAGCGTCATCAGCAACGAGGTACTGGCCACCAAGCGCGGCGGCCAGGGTGTCGGGGGCGGTGTGTCGCCCTCCAACAACGCCACCAATGCCGCCACCGCTGCGGCGGCGGCCAGCGCGGCGCAGAGCGCGCCCAACGCGGTCAACAACCCGCAGCAGATCACGCTGCAGCCGCCGCAGGATGTCGCGCAGGGCCCGCAGGCGGGCGAGTCCGCCAACCCCCAGACCGTGGCCGTGGAAGAACCCGTGGGCCGTCCGCCCGAGCGCGAGACCCGGCCGCCCGAGATCGCGCCGATCATCGACCAGCCCGGCGTGCTGACCGCACAGGGCAAGCTGGTGCTCGAGCCAGGCTTCCAGTACGGCTACTCCTCCAACAACCGCGTGGCGCTGGTCGGCTACACGGTGATCCCCGCGATCCTGATCGGCCTGCTCGACGTGCGCGAGGTCAAGACCTCGACCTACATCCCGTCGATCGCGCTGCGCTATGGCGTGACCAAGCGGCTGGAAGTCGAGGCCAAGGTGCCTTACGTGCATACGTCGGGCTCGACCGTGAGCCGTGAAGTCTTCACCGGCACCGCCGTCGACAACGTGTTCAATGCCAGTGGTAGCGGCATTGGCGACGTCGAGGCGACCGTGCGCTACCAGCTGAACTACGGCAACGAGAAAATCCCGTACTTCGTTGGCTGGCTGCGCTACAAGTCCGCCACCGGCAGGGACCCGTTCGAAGTGGTGACCGATTGCGTGACGCGTTGCATAGGCAATACCACCGGCACCGGCCTGCCGCTCAGCATGCCGACCGGCACCGGCTTCCAGGCAATCCAGCCGGGTATCACCTGGCTGCTGCCGACCGATCCGGCGGTGTTCTTCGGCACCTTCAGCTACCTGCACAACTTTGCGCGCGACAACGTCAGCCGCACCGTGCTCAACGGCCAGACGGAGAACCTGGGCAAGATCGCCCCGGGCGATATCTTCGAGTTCAGCTTTGGCATGGGCCTGTCGCTCAACGAGAAGGCGTCGTTCAGTATCGGCTATGACCAGGCCATCATCTGGCCGACCAAGCAGAACGGACAGACTGTGCCAGGCTCGGTGCGCATCACGCAAGGCACGCTGCTGGTGGGCTACTCGTACCGCTTCAACGACCGCTACACGCTGAACCTGTCGGTGGGTGCGGGCCTGACGCGTGACACGCCCGACCTGCAGGTCAACCTGCGCCTGCCGATCACTTTCTGATGCGGCTTTCGCCGCGCTTTTCCAGGCGTTTCTGACTCACGTGACGTGTGCCTTGCAGCAGGCAGGGCACGCGTGCGCGTCACATGCGCGCGCGCACGCGCAGCGCTCCGGCACTTGCCTTGCGCTTGCCCCCCGAACGGCGTACAACGAAATAACCCCGCGCCGTCAGCGGTACTTTCTCACCCGGTCTACCCACACCATCGGCGCGGCCTGAACAAGGAGAGAGACATGCGCAAACGCATCTTCTGGTTGTTGCCCGACGTGGCGAGCGCCCGCCGCACCATGGACGACCTGCTGCTCGCCCGCGTCGAGAACCGCCGCATCCACTTCGTGGCGCGCGACGGCGAAGACATGACGGGCCTGCACGAGGCCAACCTGTTCCAGACCTCCGATATCGTCCATGCCGCGGAAATGGGCCTGGTGGTCGGTGGCGGCGTGGGCGTGGTGGCCGGCGCGGTGGTGGCGATGTTCCCGATCGTCAGCGATACGCCGCAATGGGGCCTGGTCGGGGTGCTGGCGGTGCTCGGCGCGGTGTTCGGCGCATGGGCCGCGAGCATGATCGGCAGTTCCGCGCCCAACAGCCGCCTGCGCGCGTTCGAGAAGGACATCGAGGCGGGCAAGATCCTGCTGATGGTCGACGTGCCGCGCGGCCGCGTCGAGGAAATCGAAACGCTGCTGCAGAACGCGCACCCGGAAGCCCGTTTCGCCGGTCTCGATCCGGCCGTGCCGGCCTTCCCCTGATCCATCCGCAGCAAGCCTTGCCGTCGCGACGGCAAGGCCATTCGCAGTCTCTCTCGTGCGCCCGCGCGGCGCACTTTGACGCGCATCTCTTAGCGCGTAGCTGGCCACGCCGGAACCGCCCTCCGGTTCCGGTGTGATGCCGCTGCAACACCCCACCACCTCCTGTTTGCCCTGACCTGGCGCATGCGGTAATTTTCGCAACGGCGCATGGCCGTTGCCGTGCGCAGCGCGCGTAAGCTCGCAACAGCGCGCATCAGAATAACGACATACCAGAGGGGGCAATCGATGAAGGCGAAATGGATCGCGTGCGGCATGCTGGCCGCCACGCTTGGATGGGCCGTGCAAACGGCGCAGGCGGAACCGGGCGTGACCCGCAACACCATCCGCATCGGCCAGTCGGCCGGCATCACCGGCCCGGTCGCCGGTTCGGTCAAGGAACAGATCGCCGGCGCGCAGGTGTACCTGCGCACGGTCAACGCCAGCGGCGGCGTGGCGGGGCGGCGCATCGAGCTGGTCACCTACGACGATGGCTTCGATGCCAAGCGCACGCCGGACAACGTGCGCAAGCTGCTCGACGAAGACAAGGTGTTCGCGCTGTTCATGGTGCGCGGCACGCCGCAGAACGAGAGCATCCTGCCGCTGGTCGCCGCGCACAAGGTGCCACTGGTGGCGCCGCTAACCGGCGCGATCACGCTGCACCGGCCGGTGAACCGCTACGTGTTCAACGTGCGCGCCAAGTACCAGGATGAAGTCGCGCGCGCGATCAACCACCTGGCCACCACCGGCATGAGCCGGATCGGCATCTTCCACACCACCGACGGCTTCGGCCAGGACGTGCTCGAGGGCTATACCACCGCGCTGCAGGCACGCGGCGTGCAGCCGGCGGCGACCGTCAGCTTCGCGCGGCCGATGGGCGACATCAGCCAGGGCGTTGCCACCATGAACAAGGCTAACCCGCAGGCGGTGCTGGTGATCGGCTCGGGCTCGGAAGCCGCGCGCATCATCCGCGAGCTGCGCAGCGCCGGCAGCCAGGCGCAGTTCGTCACGCTGTCTAACAACGCGGCCGATTCCTTTATCCGCGAGCTGGGCGACGATGCGCGCGGCCTGATCATCACGCAGGTGGTGCCGGGAACCAACTCCAGCCAGATGACGCTCGCCAGCGAATACCGCAGCCAGGCCCGGCAGCAGGGCGTGGAGCCGTCCAACGCCGGCATGGAAGGCTTCATGTCGGCCAAGGTGCTGGTGGAAGGCCTGCGCCGCGCCGGGCCCGAGCCGACGCGCGAGCGCCTGGTCAGCGCGCTCGAAGGCCTGCGCGACTACGACCTCGGCGGCATCCTGATCAGCTATAGCCCCACGCGCCATACCGGCTCGTCCTTCGTCGAGATGTCGATCGTCTCGTCCACCGGCAAGCTGATCCGCTGAGCGGGCGGGCGGACAGGCCTGCGGGGCATGCCGGTTCCGCGCCACGCGGGCCGGCCTGCTGCGGTATATTCGCCCGCATGGCTACTCCTACCTCATCTCCCGACGCCGCCGCGCGTACCCCATTCTCGTTGCATGGCCGCGTCGCGATGGTGACCGGCGGCGCGCAGGGCCTGGGCCTGGCGATTGCCGCCGGGCTGGCCGATGCCGGGGCCCACGTGCTGGTGGCCGCGCGCAGCGAGGCACGCGTGCATGACGCGGTTACCACGCTGGCCGCGCGCGGCGGCAGCGCCGAGGCGCTAGTGCTGGACATCACCGATGAAGCGGCGGTCGAGGCGGCGTTCGCGCGGATCGATGCCGCGCACGGCCGGCTCGATGTCCTGGTCAACAATGCCGGCGCGCGCAACCGCAGCTCGATGGCGCAGCTCGATGCCGGCGACCTGCGCGCCATGCTCGAGACCAACCTGGTCGCGCCCTACACGCTGTGCCGCCACGCCGCGCAACGGATGCAGCGCGGGCAGTACGGCCGCATCGTCAACGTCAGCTCGATCGCGGGCCAGGTGGCGCGCGCGGGCGACGTACTCTATCCCGCCACCAAGGGCGGCCTGGACGCGCTGACGCGCGCGCTGGCCGCGGACCTGGGCCGCTTCGGCGTCACCGTCAACGCGATCGCGCCCGGCTACTTCGCCACCGAACCGAACCAGCCCATGGTCGACGACGAGAGCGTGGCCGAGTGGCTGCGCCAGCGCACCTCGCTGGGCCGCTGGGGCCGCCCGGAAGAGATCGCGGGCGCGGCGGTATTCCTGGCATCGCCGGCGGCGTCGTATATCACCGGGCACGTGCTGGCGGTCGACGGCGGCTACCTGGGCCACTTCTGACCCGCCGCCAACGGCAAAGCGTACCCAATTCTGCGTGCCATTCCGGCGACGGCGGTGGCCGCGTTTCAGCGCCGCGCCGGCGCCTTGCCGCCGCGGTAGAACGCCTGCAGGCTTTCGATCATCGCCGCGGCGGCAGCGGAGTCGCCGCGGTCCTTCATCCGCACCAGGCAGATATCGCGCACCAGTGACGGCAGCTGCAGCGGCCGGATCGCCAGGCCCTCGCGCCGGAACTGGAACAGCGCCAGCGACGGCACCGCGCTGATGCCGAGTCCCGCCTGCACCAGCGCCGCCACGGTTGCCAGGTGCTCCACCTCCATCACGCTGTGCAGCCGCAACGGGTGCAGCGCCGCATCGAGATGCTGGCGCACGCTGGTCGTGCGCGACAGCTGGATAAACGGCTCGCCCGCCAGGGCTTGAGGCGCGATGCGGCGCTTGCGCGCGAGCGGATGGCCGGCCGGGCAAACCAGGTGGAACGTGTCGCGCACCAGCGGCTCGACGCGCAGGTCGTCGTCCTGCGCCGGCGCGGGGGCCAGCGCAAAGTCGGCGCGGCCCTGCCGGACCAGCTCGATGCAGCCATCGGCGAGCTGGTCGAACAGTTCCAGCACGATGCCCGGGTAGCGTGCGCGGAACTGCGCCAGCAGCGGCGGCAGGTCGCCCCCCGCCAGCGACGGCAGCGCGGCGATCGACACGCGGCCCTTGCGCCGCTCGGCGTGCGCGCGCAGGTCTTCGAACGCCGCTTCGAAATCCGCCAGCAGCCGCCGCGCAGTCTGCTCGAAGCGCACGCCGTCGGTGCTCAGCTCCACGTGGCGCGTGGTGCGCTCGAACAGGCGGCTGCCCGCCTGCTCCTCCAGCGTCTGCACCAGTGCGCTGAAGGCCGACTGCGACAGGTGGCAGGCGCGCGCCGCGCGGGTGAAGTTGCGGTAGGTCGCCAGCGCCACGAAGGCGCGCAGGTGCTTGACCGACAGGTTCATCGAGGCTTCATATTTATCCAGCAAGTCGATAGATTAATCCAAATAATCCGTTTTTTGGCTGGACGGTCCCGGCCTAGAATGGCTTCGACCCCGCCAACAACCTTGCCCCCGACCATGACTGCTCCCTTGCTCATCGGCTCCGGCGCCGGCTTCTCCGGCGACCGTACCGACGCCGCGTTGCCGGTGGTGCGCACGCTGATCGCCGCCGGCCAGCCCGCGGCGCTGATCTTCGAGACGCTGGCCGAACGCACGCTGGCGCTGGCGCAGCTGGCGCGGCGCAACGATCCCGCGCACGGCTACGAACCCCTGCTCGACGCGCTGCTGGCGCCGGTGCTCGGCCTGTGCCTGCAACACAGCATTCCCATCGTCGGCAATTTCGGCGCGGCCAATCCGCACGCCGCGGCGCGGCGCGTGCTGCAGCTGGCAGGCGAACTCGGCCTGCCTGCGCCGCGCGTGGCGGTGGTGGAGGGCGACGATCTCTCGCAAGACGCTGGCCGCACGCTGCTGCAGGGCATCCTTGGAGACGCCTTCGACGCCGGCCGCTTTGTCTGCGCCAATGCCTATATCGGCGCGCAAGGCATCGCCGCCGCGCTGGCCGACGGCGCGCAGGTCGTGGTGTGCGGCCGCGTCGCCGACCCGGCGCTGGCGGTGGGGCCGGCGATGGCGCATCACGGCTGGTCGTGGGACGACTGGGACCGGCTCGCCGCGGCCACCATGGCCGGCCACCTGCTCGAATGCGGGGCCCAGGTCACCGGCGGCTACTTTGCCGATCCCGGCATGAAGGACGTACCCGATGTCCACGCGCTGGGTTTCCCGATCGCGCAGCTCGCCGAAGACGGCACCATCGAGATCTTCAAGGCGGCCAATACCGGCGGCTGCGTCGACCTGCGCACGGTCAAGGAGCAATTGCTGTACGAGGTCCACGATCCGGCCGCATACCTGACCCCTGACGTAGTGGCCGACATCAGCGCCGTCACCGTCACGCAGATCGGCCCCGACCGCGTGGCGGTGCGCAACGTGCGCGGCCACGCACAGCCGGCCCAGCTCAAGGCCAATGTGTTCAGCCACGGCGGCTGGCTGGCCGAAGGAGAGATTTCCTATGCCGGCCCGAACGCCGCCGCCCGCGCGCGCCTGGCGGCCGACATCCTGCGCCGGCGCATGCAGATGCTGGGCCATGACGTGCCGATCCGCTTCGACCTGATCGGCGTGCTCAGCGTATTGGCCGACGACGCCGGCACGATGCTCGCCCGGCGCCAGCCGCACGAAGCCGAAGCGCAGGACGTGCGCCTGCGCGCCGCGCTGGCGCATGACGATGCCGCGGTGGCGCAGGCGCTGGTGCGCGAGGTCAACGCGCTCTACACCTGCGGCCCCGCCGGCGGCGGCGGCGTACGCACGGGACAGCGCGCGCGCCTGAACGCCGTGTCGTGCCTGGTGCCGCGCGCAGCCGTCAGCGCCACGCATCGCTTCATCGCCTGAGGACGACGCCATGACCACGATCGATATCGCTACCGCCTCGCTCTACCAGTTCGCCCACGGTCGCACCGGCGACAAGGGCGACCGTTCCAACATCAGCGTGATCGCCTACGACGCGCACGACTACGAGCACCTGGTTGCCCACGTCACCGAGGACGCCGTGCGCGCGCTGTTCAGCGAGCGCCGGCCCGGCGCCGTCACGCGCTACCTGGTGCCCTCACTGCACGCCATGAATTTTGTCATCGACGGCGTGCTCGACGGCGGCGTCAATGACGCGCTCAACCTCGACACCCACGGCAAGGCGCTGTCGTTCCGCCTGCTGCAGCTGCAGATCCCGCTGCCGCCGCGGCTGATGACCGCCGCACCCTGAATCTGCACCAACAACGCGCACCAACAACGATTCCGACAGGAGACAACGATGCACCGATTCCTCAAGCCACTGGCCGCCGTCGCGCTGTGCGCACTGGTCCTGCCCGCCGGGCAGGCATGGGCCGAATTCCCCGACAAGCCGATCCGCTTCGTGGTGCCGTTCGCCGCCGGCAGCGCCACCGACCAGCTCGCGCGGGCCATCGGCCAGGCCATCACGCTGGACAGCAAGGTCACCGTGGTGGTCGACAACAAGCCCGGCGCCAATGGCTTTATTGCGGCGTCTGACGTCGCCAAGGCCGCGCCCGACGGCTACACCGTGCTGATCAGCACCAACACCACCCATGCCGCCAACGAGCACCTGTTCAAGAAGCTGCCCTACGACCCGGTCAAGGACTATGCGCCGGTGACCGCGCTCGGCCGCGGCGGCCAGATCATGGTGGTCAACCCGCAAGTGCCGGCCAAGACTGTGGGCGAGTTCATCGCGCTGGCAAAGAAGCAACCGGGCAAGCTCAGCTTCGGCAGCGGCAGCTCGTCGTCGCGCATCGCCGGCGAGCTGTTCCAGCAGATGGCGCACGTTGAGCTGCTGCACGTGCCGTACAAGAGCAACCCGCTGGCGATCACCGACCTGCTCGGCAACCAGATCCAGATGATGATCACCGACACCGCCACGGGCCTGCCGCAGGTCAAGAGCGGCAAGCTGCGCGCGTTGGGCGTATCGGGCAAGGCACGCTCGCCGCTGGCGCCCGACGTGCCGACCATCGACGAGGCCGGCGTCAAGGGCTACGAGATGAGCTATTGGTTCGCGGCGTATGCCCCGGCCGGTACGCCGCAGGCGGTGGTGGCCAAGCTCAACGCGTTGATGGTGAAGGCCGCGCGCGGCGACACTGCGGCCAGCTTCTACCAGTCGACAGGCACCGAAGTGTTTACCAGCACGCCCGCCGAACTCGCGAAATTCCAGGCGCAGGAGTCTGGCAAGTGGGGCCGCATCATCAAGGCGGCGAATATCCAGCCTGAGTGACGACGAGCCGCTGCAAGCTCGCATGAATGGAAAACGGGGCCACGCGGCCCCGTTCTTTACGCAGAAGTAGGTACGCTTTGGTCGGGCGTACCTATTTCTGCGTAGCTGTTGTCGTGTCGTCCGCGGTCTCTCCTTGTTGCTCGCTGCCGCGCCGGGCCTGCTTTTCCGGTGAGTCGCCATCCGGCTTAACATACGCCTTCGGCCGGTGTGCGCGCCGGCCGGCGCTGTCTCCCCCGACAACCACCAACAACAAGGAACCAGACATGAAGCTGCAGTCCGCCGCGCGCCTGCCGGCATTGGCCATGGCCGCCGCAACCGCCGCCGCGATAGCCATCACGATGCTACCGGCCACCATCGGTAGCGCCCATGCGGCCGCGGCGCAGCAGAAGACCCAGGTACCGGGCTATTACCGCATGGTGATCGGCCAGCTGGAAGTCACCGCACTGTACGACGGCTACATCGACCTCGACCCGAAGATCCTCAAGTACACCAGCGCACGCGAGGTGCAGAGCCTGCTGGCTCGGATGTTCGTCGAGTCGACGCCGGGCATGCAGACGGCGGTCAATGCCTACCTCGTCAATACCGGCAGCAGCCTGGTGCTGGTCGATACCGGCGCAGCGGCATGCTTCGGTCCCACGCTCGGGCGCATTGGCGACAACCTGCGCGCGGCGGGCTATGCGCCGGAGCAGGTCGACGCGGTGCTGCTGACGCACCTGCACGGCGACCATGCCTGCGGCCTCGCCGCGAACGGGCAGCCGGCCTTCCCCAACGCGACGGTCTATGTCGACAAGGCCGATGCCGACTACTGGCTCAACGAAGCCAATGCCGCCGCGGCGCCGAAGGAAGCACAGGGGCTGTTCGCGATGGCACGCGCCGCGGTCGCGCCATACCAGGCGGCGAACCGGTTCCGCACGTTTAACGGGGGCAGCGGCGGCCAAGGCGGCAGCGGCGCCGAACCGATCCCGGGCGTGCGCGCGCTGCCCGCCTACGGGCATACGCCGGGGCACAGTGGCTACCTGTTCACCTCGGGCAAGGACAGCCTGCTGCTGTGGGGCGACATCGTCCACAGCCATGCGGTCCAGTTCCGCCGTCCGCAGGTGGCGATCGAGTTCGATACCGACAGCCATGCCGCGGTGATCACGCGCAAGCGCATCCTGGCCGATGCGGCCAAGGGCAAGCTGTGGGTAGGGGGCGCGCACCTGCCATTTCCGGGGCTGGGCCATGTGCGTCGCGACACGGCCGGCTATACCTGGGTGCCGGCCGAGTACGGGCCGATCCGAGCGGATCGATAGCCCGGGGCGCACGCCGCGCTGTTCGCCATGCCTGGGGAAACGCTCAGGCCGATGGCCGCAGAAATGGGTACGCTTGCCCGCTGCGGCACCTTGGCCGAGGGCATCGGGTTCTTCAACGTGCTGTTCCTGGCCCCGCCCGTAGCGGGCTGCCGCAGCCGGGGCGCGACCACGCCGACGCATGGCGCGCCGGGCGGCCGCTGTTCAGGTTGGTACGCCGGGGAGTTCTCGCGCAGATGGGCGCGGAGTGAGGCGCGAGGATCAGTCGGGACTGGCCGGTACGGCTCAGGGCCGGCGCCGCTCCATTGCCACCATCGATGGCGTAAAGCCGAGCTGGCCGAAGAACG
Source organism: Cupriavidus sp. L7L (assembly GCF_004353535.1). NCBI lineage: Bacteria > Pseudomonadati > Pseudomonadota > Betaproteobacteria > Burkholderiales > Burkholderiaceae > Cupriavidus > Cupriavidus sp. L7L. The sequence continues at coordinate 100,850 of NZ_SMNY01000033.1, read as the reverse complement.
CCGCTTCGGAAGAGCGCGCCGCGCGCAGCACCCAGGTGATATCGGGATCGTTGCCCATGACGTGGCGCACCAGCGAGCGGCCGATGCCGCGCCGGCGGTGGCTCGGGGCCACGGCTACCATCGACAGGAAGCCGTCGGAGACGTCGTCGCACAGGGCCCGGGCGAAGCCGACGATCTCGCCGCCTTCCACCGCCACGGCCACGCGCTGGGAATTGGCCACCAGCCGCGCGAACTTGTCGGGACCGCCTATCCGGTTGGACCAGCCATTGGCGATCAGTAGTTGTCTGGCTGCCTCGATGTCATCGGGCAACAGGTTACGGATTTCCATTGGCGGCTCTCCCAGTAAAGCATGTACGGCCCCTCGCCGCCCCTTGCCACCAGGGGCGCCGCGAGTCGAGAACGGCACGGGAACCCGCGCCGCACAATTGGCGGAGTGTAGCGAGCGGGCGCGGGCGCGTCAATTTGGCTTCCGGGTGGGTGGGGGTGCCGCTCACGCCAGCGCGCCGGCGGGGTATCATGGCCTGCATGAACGCCCCCGTCTTCTCCTCAGCCCATCCGGCCGACCAGCTCGCCGAATTTTCTGACGCAGATGCAGCGCTGGCGCGCATCCGCGAGATCTACGACGCCTCGGTCGGCGCGGTGCGCGCGCGCTTCGATGCATTCGCCAGCGGCAAGCCGCTGCCCTCGGCCGCGCACGCCTGCTATCCGTACCTGGGGATCTCGGTCAACATCGAGACCATGGTCACCGACAGCCGCCCCTCCTGGGGCACGGTGGCCTACCCCGGGGTGTACGGCACCACGGTGACCCGCCCCGACCTGCTGGCGGACTACTACCGCGACCAGATCGAACGGCTGATGCGCTACCACCGCGTCCCGGTGGTCGTCGGCCTGAGCCGGCGCCCGATCCCGCTGCCGTTCGTGATCGAAGCCTCGACCACCGACATCAGCTACACCCAGGCGCGCGAGCTGGAGGCCTCGTTCGTGCTGCCCGAGCTCAGCCGCATCGACGACGGCATCGCCAACGGCACCTACGAGCCGATCCCGGGCGAGGCCTGGCCGCTGTCGCTGTTCCCGGCCGAGCGCGTGGACCTGGCGCTGCAGCGGCTGTACCACTACACCGGCACGGCGCCGCAGCATGTCCAGCGCTTCGTGCTGTTCACCAACTACCAGCGCTATGTCGATGAATTCGTCGCGCTGGGCCGTGCGCTGATGAGCAGCAGCGACGGCGGCGGCTACACCCGCTTCGTCGAGCCCGGCGACGTGGTCCAGGACCTCGGCGGCGCCGAGCCCGAAGACACGACCCGCCCGCGCGCGCTGCCGCAGATGCCGGCCTACCACCTGGTGCGCGAGGACAAGCTGGGCGTGACGCTGGTCAATATCGGCGTGGGCCCGTCCAACGCCAAGACCATGACCGACCATCTTGCCGTGCTGCGCCCGCATTGCTGGCTGATGGTCGGGCACTGCGGCGGCCTGCGCCGCTCGCAGCAGCTGGGCGATTACGTGCTGGCACACGCCTACGTGCGCGACGACCACGTGCTCGACCACGACCTCCCGCCCTGGGTGCCGGTGCCGCCGATCGCCGAGATCCAGGTGGCGCTGCAGGAAGCGGTGGCGCGCGTCACCGGCCTGTCCGGCAGCGAGATGAAGACGCGCATGCGCACCGGCACCGTGGTCTCCACCGACGACCGCAACTGGGAGCTGAAATCCAAGTCGCTGTATGCGCGCTTTAACCAGTCGCGTGCCATCGCCATCGATATGGAAAGCGCCGCGGTGGCCGCCAACGGCTTCCGCCTGCGCGTGCCCTACGGCACGCTGCTGTGCGTCTCGGACAAGCCGCTGCACGGCGAGCTCAAGCTGCGCGGCATGGCCAACGCGTTCTACCGGCAGCGCGTCAGCCAGCATATGACCATCGGGCTGGAGGCAATCCGCATCCTGCGTGAAAACGGTGTCGAGCAACTGCATTCGCGCAAGCTGCGCAGCTTCGACGAGCCGGCATTCCGCTAGGCTGCGACGTTCTTTCTTGCCCAAGCAAAAAAGGCCGGCTCCCGACGGGGCCGGCCTTTAATTTTTTACTCTCGCGTTGCCGCTCAGAAGCGATAGCCCACGCCCATGCTGAACAGCCACGGGTCCAGGCTCACCTTGGACACTTTGACGTCGCCGGCCTTCACATCGCTCGACAGCCAGATCTTCTTGATGTCGGCATTCAGGAACCAGTTCTTGGTCAGCTTGTAGTCCATGCCGATCTGCAGCGCCGGCCCGACGCTCCAGCTGTCGAGCTGGAGCGCGTTGTTGGCGAGGTTCTCGCCCCAGATGCGGGTGAAGTTCAGGCCCGCGCCGATATACGGACGGAACGTGCCATTGGGAATGAAGTGGTATTGCACCAGCAGCGATGGCGGCAGGTGCTTGAAGGTGCCGATCTTGTTGCCGTCGAGATAGACGTTCTGCTTCTGCGGTACGGTCAGCACCAGCTCGGCGGCGATATTGGGGGTGAAGAAGTAGGTGACGTCGAGCTCGGGGATCCACTTGTTGTTGACCGTGATGCGGTCCGATGCCCCTACGCCGCCAACCGGGTCCGAACTGTTGGCCATGTCGAGGTAGGTGCCGCGCAGGCGCACCATCCAGTTGCCTTGTGCATCGTCGGCGGCCATCGCGGGCGCGGCGAACGCGCCGAGCATGGCGCAGGCGGCGATGGCGGAGCAGGTGACCCGGGTACGGAGAGAGAGCTTGTTCATGATGTTTTGTTTTGGTCTGGTAAAGAGTCCGCGGACAGTTTGGCCGAGCGGGTTTGTGCGGACCTTGATGCAGAACAAGTCGAGAAGCCGCCACACAGGTGCGTCGCGATCGCGCGACAGCGGAGTTGCGGCGCTAATCCTCCGCTAATAACCACATGCGGAATCATTCGTGGCAAGCCGGCGCGCCAGCCCTTACGCTGTGCAGGAGATCAGCGCCCGCGAGCTTCCACGCAAAGGCGGGCGCCGTGGCACCGGGCATGTCGTGGGCGTCCGCAAGGGCGTCTTTCCGGGTGTGCCCCGTGGGGGCGGGGCACACCGGTTTTCTTCGGATCCCCTTGCGGCGAGCGCCGTGTCAGGCCGCGTCGGCTTCGTCTGCCGGCTGGCGCGGTGCCGGCTCACGCCCGAGACCACCGCGCGCAGCGACGCCGTGACCAGGTTCACGTCGATGCCCGCGCCGAAGCCCGTCGGCGAATCTCCCACCCGCACTTCCCCATAGCAAGCCGCGCGCGCATCGGCGCCGGCGGTCATCGCGTGCTCGTGGTAGTCCATCACGCGCACCGGCAGGTCCACATCCGTCACGCCGCTCCGCCTCGACCGAAGGACGGTCGCATGTGCGCTGAAAGGATGAGTTATGCGCGGGTCCGTACGTTATCCCTCAGTCATCTGGCCAGTATTGCGCTGGCACCTTTGCACCTAGGCTGGTAGCGCGTGAAAGAACACGGGGGAACATCATGAAACTGAGAACGTGGGCAACCTGGCTGGCAGGGACTGCCATGACATTCTTGCTGGCCGCCTGCGGCGGTGGGGGCAGCGGCGGCTCGAGTTCGCCCTCCACGCCTGCCGCGACCACGCCGCTGACCTTCACCGTCAAGATGAGCACGACCTCGGGCGAGGTAGGCGTGGGCCGCACGCTCACCATCAGCGCGCTGGCGGTGGACAGCAACGGCGTCGATGTCAGCGGCAATACGGTGTTCACCTGGAGCAGCGCCGACAATGGCATCGCCACGGTCGAACCGGTCGCGGCCACGCCGGCCAATGCGGTGGTGCGCGGCATCGCCACCGGTACCACCAACGTGCAGGTGGTCGCGACCGTCAGGAACGCCGACAACACCACCACCACGCTGCCTGCGCAGACCGCCACCATGACCGTGGTGCCGGCTTCCGCGGTCAGCTACAGCCTGTCGATTCCCCATACCAATCTGTCGATGAGCGACGGCCAGGAGCTGCCGGTCAAGGTGTCGCTGGTCGACAGCAACGGCAATGACGTCTCGGCCAGCGTCAACAGCTGGGCGTGGGCGAGCAGCGCCACCGCGGTCCAGGTCACGGCCAGCCAGAACAGCGCCACGCTGAAGGCGAGCAACAGCTCGACCACCGCGGCGGTGACGGCTGACGTGTCGGTGTCGGTCACGGCGCCGGATGGCCGCGCGATCGGCGGCGTCATCGTGGTGACGGTGGCGAAGAACGGCTCGGCCACCTATCGCGTGGTGACCACGCGCCTTGGCCAGCCGGTGGATGCGCTGCAGGTGCTCAACGACCATCCGGCCAAATTCACCTCGCGCGTGCTGCGCAACGACGGCCAGGATGTCACGGCCGACTTCGACGGCACCTGGACCTACACCGCCACCTCGCCGACGCTGTCGACCGCCGAAGCCGCGGGTACGCACGATGCCACGGTCAGCAGCAGCCTGGCCAAGGGCACCGGCCCGGTCCAGAGCACGCTGACGGTGACCGCCGTGAGCACCAAGCTGTCCGTGCGCCCGGCTGCCGCCCTGTCCGTGACCGAGAATCCGACCTGGACGCTGGTCGACGACAACCAGCAGCCGCTGACGCTGCTGCTGATGCCGGCGATCCCGGTGGAAGTGACCGCGCGCATGAAGCACCTGGGCGATGATGCGCAGTACACCGCGTGCAAAGACTGGGCGTGGGACAAGACCGGTCCAGTGTCACTGACGCCTAGCATGCTGATGTTGCCGCACCAGGTGCGCGCGACGGGCACCGCCGCCGGCGACTTCACCATCACCGCGACCTGCACGGTGGTGGCGGACAACACGCCGCTGAAGCTGGTCTTCGTCGGTACCGTCAAGTAAGCAGCAACGTTCCCGCGCGCAAGCGAAACGCCCTCCGGTCCGGAGGGCGTTTTGCATTGGTGCCTTCCCGAAGCGTACCCATTTCTGCGCAGCAAGGAAGAGTCGTATTGCGCGGCCAATACAGTCCGCGAAACCACCAGATGATCCCACGTCCTGCCAGTGCCGCGGCCCGCACCGACGACGTTCCGCACCCAAAGCGTACCCATTTCTGCGTGCCGCTTCACAGGCCTTCATTGCCGCCGGTGTACCCCATCAGCCCGCGCACAGACGAGCGTATCCCGCTGCCTGCGCATGCCGCGCAAGCAGTCGGCGTACCCGTTTCTGCGTGAAGGAGCCCAGAAGGGAAATGGAGGGGAAAAGACGCGCCGTTCAGCGCTTGCGCACGAAGCGCACGACCTGCTCGGCGGGCTTTCCTTGCGCGCCAGTGGCGTTGGCGGTGTTGGAGCCGCAGGTGTTGCAGCCGCCGTCGTCGCAGCCGCTGGTGCAGCCCGAGGCCGCCTGCGGCGCCAGCCAGCGCACCAGCCGGCCGCGCCAGCCGCTCGCGGCGGCGCCGCCCAGGCGTGTCGCGAGGGCGGCCTTGACGCGCTCGCGCGTGCGCGGCGCATAGCGCGCCAGCACCGAGACCGCGCACGCCAGCACGATCAGCGGGACCAGCAGCGTTTCGAAGGCGTGGTAGAGGGTCATGGCAGCGATGGCGTCAGCTGAACAGCAGCGCGACGCGGTAAGTGACAAACGCGGCCAGGTAGGCCAGCCCGGTCAGGTACACGATCGAGGCGGCCATGACCTTCCATGAGTTGGTCTCGCGGCGGATTACCGCCAGCGTCGAGATGCACTGCGGCGCGAACACGAACCACGCCAGCAGCGCCAGCGCGGTGGCCAGCGACCACTGCGCGGCGATCATCGGCGCCAGCTGCGCGGCCATGGCGTCTTCACTGCCAGACAGCGCGTACACCGTCGCCAGCGCGCCCACCGCCACTTCGCGCGCGGCCAGGCCAGGCACCAGCGCGATGCAGATCTGCCAGTTGAAGCCCACCGGCGCGAACACCTTCTGCAGCGCATGGCCGATCATGCCGGCAAAGCTGTAGTCGATGGCCGGCGCGGTCGCGCCTTCCGGCGGCGCCGGGAAGGTCGACAGGAACCACAGCAGCACGGTCAGCGTCAGGATCACCTTGCCCACGCGCGACAGGAAGATCCGGGCACGCTCCCACAGGCCGATGGCCACGTCGCGCACATTGGGGATGCGGTACGACGGCAGCTCCATCAGCAGCGGATGGTCGGTGCGGTCGCGGCGGAAGAACTTGAGCGCATAGGCCACCACCAGTGCGCTGACGATGCCTGCCACGTACAGCGCAAACAGCACCAGCCCCTGCAGGTTGAACAGGCCCATCACCGTGCGTTCGGGGATAAAGGCGCCGATCAGCAGCGCATACACCGGCAGCCGTGCCGAGCAGGTCATCAGCGGCGCCACCAGGATGGTGGTGAGGCGGTCGCGCGGATCCTGGATGGTGCGCGTGGCCATGATGCCGGGAATCGCGCAGGCAAAGCTCGACAGCAGCGGGATGAACGAACGGCCGGACAGCCCCGCACCCATCATCAGCCGGTCCAGCAGGAATGCCGCGCGCGGCAGGTAGCCCGATTCTTCCAGCGTGAGGATGAACAGGAACAGGATCAGGATCTGCGGCAGGAACACCACCACGCTGCCCAGGCCCGCGATCAGGCCGTCGACCAGCAGGCTCTTGAGCAGGCCGTCGGGCAGATGCGCACCAAGCAGTTCTCCGGCCCAGTGCACGCCGCCCTCGATGCCGTCCATCAGCGGCTCGGCCCAGGAGAACACCGCCTGGAACATTAGGAACAGCAGCACCGCCAGCAGCAGCAGGCCGAACACCGGGTGCAGCACGATGCGGTCGAGCCGGTCGTCCAGCGCCGCGGTGCGCGCCGGCATGCTGACCGCTGTGGCCAGCAGGCGGTTGACCTCGGTGTGCACGTCAACGTCGCTGGCGGGCTCGGGCGAGGACGGCGGTGCGGCAGGCAAGGCGCCGTCGAGCAGCGCCAGCAGCGCTGCCGCGCCGTCGCGCTTGACCGCCACGGTGCTGACCACCGGCACGCCCAGCGCTGCAGCCAGCTTGTCGCGGTCGATCCGGATGCCGCGGCGCGCGGCGGCGTCGCTCATGTTGAGCACCACCACCATCGGCAGGCCCAGCCGGCGCAGTTCCAGCACGAAGCGCAGGTGCAGGCGCAGGTTGGTCGCGTCCACCACCGACACCAGCAGGTCGGGACGCTGCTCGCCGGCGCGCACGCCCATGCAAACGTCGCGCGTGATGGCTTCATCCAGGCTCGCCGCGTGCAGGCTGTAGGCACCCGGCAGGTCCAGGATGCGCACCTGGCGTCCGGCCGGCGAGACGAAATGGCCTTCCTTGCGCTCGACGGTCACGCCGGCGTAGTTGGCCACCTTCTGCCGGCTGCCGGTCAGTCGGTTGAACAGTGCGGTCTTGCCGCAATTGGGATTGCCTACCAGCGCGATGCGCAGGGCAGGAGTCGGGGAAGCTGCTGCAGACATATTCCGGAAGGGCTCACGCGGTCCGCTTGGTCCGCTCGTTCGGTGTGGGCGTCGTGGCGCCGGGCTGTTTGCCCGCTTCGGCAGGCGCGATGCTGGTCACCGAGGCGCTGGCGAGCTCGATGCCGATGCGCGCCGCTTCCACGCGGCGCAGCGCAAAGCGCGTAAAGCCGATCTGCGCGACCAGCGGATCCATGCCGAAGGGTCCGTAGGCGATGACCTGGACGATTTCGCCGGGAACAAAGCCTAGCTCTCGCAGGCGGCGCGCAACCGGGTCGCCGGGCGTGGCGTCGTCCACCGATTGCACTACGGCGGGCGTGCGCCGTGGAAGTTCAGACAACCGCATCATGCTTCCAGTCCGTTGGCGCGGTCGTCCAACGCGGCCGTGATGCGGCCGGCATGACCTCGCCAGGTAGGTAAATGAAAATCGTTTTCATTGTATCGCAAATAGGGCATGACGATGCCCCGCAAGTGGCGGGCACGCCAGCCGCCATGCCGCTGCGCGGCAGGAGGCGAATGATAACCGGTGACGGCGCGCGCGGAGGGGCCAAGCTTACGGCCGTGCGCTGGCACACATGCGCGCTAGCGTTTCGAAGTTCGGCTGTCCAAAACCTAATGCAACAGGTCTCATGCAGCACCATGCAATTACTACATTTGCGTTATTGGATGCCGCAAGCCTGCGGCGTTAAGCTCCAAGCACGCTGAACACCCCGTTCCACGCGTACTTCACAAGCCATCGGCCGCAGGGCCGGTGGCTTTTTCTTTGGACGTTGCTTCTTTGGACGTTGCTTCTTTGGACGCCGCTTTCGACGCCGCCTGTGCGGCCACCATCGCCACAAAGTTGTCGCGCGCGGGATGGTCGGGCGCCGTCTTCCACACGCAATAGACTTCAGAGCGCACCGCCGTGCCCGCCAGCGGCCGGAATGCCGCCCCCGCCATGCCGGAACGCGCCAGCGCCGCAGGCACCACGGCCACGCCCATGCCCTGCGAGACCAGCGAGACCACCGAGAGCCAGTGGCGCACTTCGTGCCGGATCTGCGGGTAAAAGCCCTGGGCCGCGCACATATCGAAGATGCGGCTGTAGTAGTCCGGCGACGCTTTGCGCGAAAACAGCACGAAGGCCTCGCCGCGCAGGTCTGCGAGCGCCAGCTCCGGCTGCGCCGCGAGCGGGTGGTCCGCCGGCAGGCAGCAGACGAACGGTTCGGCATGCACCCGCGTGGCCCGCAGCGAGTCGGGCACCCGGCCGGTGTGGATAAAGGCCGCGTCGAGCTCGTCGTGCAGCAGCGCATCGATCTGCTCCTGCGAGTTGAGCTCGGTCAGCGCCACCTGGATCCCCGGGTAAGCCGCCTCGAACCCGCGCAGGATCTGCGGCAGGCCGCGGTACAGCATCGAGCCGACAAAGCCGACACGCAGCCGGCCTATGGCGCCCGCTTCGATCTCGCGTGCCAGCAGCCGCGCGGCCTCGGCCTGCGCCAGCAATGCCGTGGCCGATTCGCGAAAGGCGCGCCCGGCCGCGGTCAGCCGTACGCCGCGGCTGTCGCGGTCGAACAGCCGGGCCCCGACCGAGGCTTCGAGCTGCTGGATGTTCAGCGACAGCGGCGGCTGCGAAATCGCAAGCCGGCGCGCGGCCCGGCCGAAGTGCAGTTCCTCTGCCAGCACAAGGAAATAGCGCAGGTGACGGAATTCCATGGCGATACAAAAATCATATTGATCGAGCCAATTTTAGAATTAGACGCAAATCCTTGGGGTTTGAATAATGCAGGTCAAAGGGCCGCAGCGTGTTCGCCAACCATGCCGGTCCACCCGCCAAGGAGACCAGACATGCCGACCAGCGCCGTGCGCAATACCGCACCTCACGCCCAGCCCGACAGCCCCGCCGCCGCCCATCCGGTGCCCGACCGCCAGGGCGGGAGCCTGCTCGGCGCCGACCCCGAGTTGCGTGCGCTGCTGCCGCTCTACCTGCCCGCGGACCTGTTCAATCACCTGCTGCCGCACCTGGAGCGCATGGGCGCGCTGGCAGGCGGCGTGCTCGACGAACTGGCCGCCGTGGCCGACCAGAACCCCCCGACGCTGAGCTACCGCACCCGCAGCGGCATGGACGCGCAGCGCATCGACAAGCATCCCGCCTACGTGGAAATGGAGCGCGTGGCCTTCGCCGAATTCGGGTTGGCCGCCGCCTCGCACCGTGGTGGCGTGCTCGGCTGGGACAAGCCCATGCCGCCGGCGGCGAAGTACGCGCTCACCTATCTGTTCGTGCAGGCCGAGTTCGGCCTGTGCTGCCCGCTGTCGATGACCGATTCGCTGACGCGCACGCTGCGCAAGTTCGGCGATCCGGCGCTGGTCGGGAAATTCCTGCCCAACCTGACCACGCAGGTATTCGAAGACCTGTACCAGGGCGCCATGTTCATGACCGAGCAGGGCGCCGGCTCCGACGTGGCCGCCACCGCCACGCGCGCGGTGCGCGACGCCGGCGCCGAGGGCGGCTGGCGCCTGCACGGCGACAAGTGGTTCTGCTCGAACCCCGATGCCGCGCTGGCGATGGTGCTGGCGCGCGTGGAAGACGAAGCCGGCAACGCCGTGCCCGGCCACAAGGGCGTGTCGCTGTTCCTGCTGCCGCGCAAGCTGGCCGACGGCAGCGACAACCAGTACCGCATCATCCGGCTCAAGGACAAGCTCGGCACGCGCTCGATGGCCAGCGGCGAGATCCGCCTCGAAGGCGCGCAGGCTTACCTCGTGGGCGAACCCGGCCGCGGCTTCGTGCAGATGGCCGACATGATCAACAACTCGCGTCTGTCCAACGGCGTGCGCGCCGCCGGCCTGATGCGCCGCGCGCTGACCGAGGGCCTGTTCATCGCGCATGAGCGCCGTGCCTTTGGCAAGCGCCTGGAGGACATGCCGCTGATGCGCCGCCAGCTGCTCAAGCTGACGTTGCCCACCGAGCAGGCCCGCACCATGGTGTTCCAGACCGCCGAGGCGCTGCGCCGCGCCGATGCCGGGGAGGCCGATGCCTATCCGCTGATGCGAATCCTGACACCGCTGATCAAGTTCCGCGCCTGCCGCGACGCGCGCAAGGTCACCGGCGACGCGATGGAGATCCGCGGCGGCTGCGGCTATATCGAGGAATGGAGCGACCCGCGCCTGGTGCGCGACGCCCACCTCGGCTCGATCTGGGAAGGCACCAGCAATATCGTCGCGCTCGACGTGCTGCGCGCGATCCGCCGCGAAGGCGCGCTGCCGGTGCTGCAGGCACACCTGGCCGGGCTGCTGGCCGATACCCCGATGCACGCAGACGCACGCGCCACCTTCGAAGGCGCCATCGCCGCTGCCGCGAAACTGGCCGCGCATGCCGCCGAAGCCGGCGCCGACGGCGACCTGCTGGCGCGCCAGGCGGCTTCCGCGCTGTACCACGTGACCACCGCGGTGGCGATGGCGTGGGAAGCCGGCCGCATCGGCTCGGTGCGCCGCATGCGCCTGGCGCAGCTGGTGCTGCGCCATCGCGTGCTGCCGCAGGATCCGCTGGCGGCAAGCACCGAGCCGGATTGGCTGGCCGAGACGGTGGCGCCCCCCGCTGACGGCGTGGTGCGCGCAGCGGGCGCGGTCGCAGACGTCAACGTGTTCTGACACCGTATCCATCCCGATTGTTTGCTCCCCTCTCCCGCAAGCGGGAGTCGGAGCACCCCGCCTCGACGACGCCCCATACCATCCCGCCTCCGCGGGAGACGCCCTACACCAGGAGACAACGCCATGAAACTCTGGCACCGCCTCGCGGCCATTGCCGCGTGCTCGCTCTGCATCGCCGCCCCCGCCTTCGCGCAGAAGGACTTCCCGACCAAGCCCATCATGATGGTCGTCACCTATCCGCCGGGCGGCCCGACCGACGCGATGGCCCGCACGCTGGCCGCCGCGCTCAAGACCAGCCTGGGCCAGCCGGTGGTGGTGGAAAACCGCGCCGGCGCCGGCGGCAATATCGGCGCGGAAGCGGTGGCGCGAGCGGAGCCCGACGGCTACACGCTGATGTTCGGCACATCGGCGCCGCTGGCGATCAACGTCAGCCTCTATCGCAAGATCAACTACGACCCGGTCAAGAGCTTCGCCCCGGTGATCCAGATCGGCCAGCTGCCCAACGTGCTGGTGGTGAACCCGTCGGTGCCGGCAAAGAACGTCAGCGAGCTGATCGCCTACGGCAAGGCGCATCCGGGCAAGCTCACCTATGCGTCGTCCGGCAACGGCGCCTCGTCGCACCTGGCCGGCGTGCTGTTCAACAACGTCACCGGCACCGACTTCCAGCACATTCCGTACAAGGGCACCGGCCCGGCGCTGAACGACCTGCTCGGCGGCCAGGTCAGCATGACCTTCACCGACGTGCTGACCGCCATGCCCTTCATCAAGAGCGGCAAGGTGCGCGCGCTGGGCGTCACCAGCAGGGCGCGCTCGCAGGCGCTGCCGGATGTGCCGACTGTCGCCGAGCAGGGCGTGCCGGGCTTCGACGTTTCGGTGTTCTTCGGTGTCGTGGCGCCGGCGGGTACGCCGCCCGAAGTGATCGGCAAGCTCAACCGCGCCTTCGCCGATGCGCTCAAGCAGCCCGAGGTGCGCAAGACGCTGCAGGCGCAGGGCCTGGAATTCGCGCCGTCGACCACGCCGGAGCAGCTCGGCAGCTTCGTCAAGGCCGAGGTCGGCAAGTGGCGCGCTGTGGTGCAGAAGTCCGGCGCGCAGCTTGATTAAGCGACCAAGCGAACAGGAGCCAGCCATGACCCAATCCAGTCCCGGCGCGCTTGCCGGCATCCGCGTGGTCGACCTGTCGCGCATCCTGGGCGGCCCGTACTGCGGGCAGATCCTGGGCGACCACGGCGCCGACGTACTCAAGATCGAACCGCCGCAGGGCGACGACACCCGTACCTGGGGCCCGCCGTTCAAGGACGGCGTGGCGTCGTACTACTTCGGCCTGAACCGCAACAAGCGCGTGATGCGGCTGGACCTGACCACGGACGCCGGGCGCGAAGTCCTGCTCGCGCTGCTGGCCGAGGCCGACGTGCTGGTCGAGAACTTCAAGACCGGCACCATGGAGAGATGGGGGCTGGGCTATGACGTGCTGTCGGAGCGCTTTCCGCGGCTGGTGCATTGCCGCGTGTCGGGCTTCGGCGCGGATGGCCCGCTCGGTGGCCTGCCCGGCTATGACGCGGCGATCCAGGCGATGTCCGGCATCATGAGCATCAACGGCGAAGCCGATGGCGATGCGCTGCGGGTGGGTTTGCCGGTGGTCGACATGGTCACCGGGCTGAATGCGGCGATCGGCGTGCTGCTGGCGTTGCAGGAACGTGCGCGCAGCGGGCGCGGGCAGTTTGTCGAGGCCGCGCTGTATGACTCGGGGCTGTCGCTGCTGCATCCGCATGCGGCCAACTGGTTCATGAGCGGCAAGACGCCGCAGCGCACGGGGAATGCGCATCCCAACATCTATCCCTACGACACGGTGGCCACCGCGACGGACCCGATCTTCCTCGCGGTCGGCAATGACCGCCAGTTCCGCATCCTGTGCGAGCATCTCGGGGTGCCGGCACTGGCGGAAGACGAACGCTATGCCTGCGCCGGTGCGCGGTCGGTGAACCGCGTGGCGCTGAAGGCCGAGCTGGAGACGCACCTGCGCAAGCACGACGGCAAGGCACTGGCCGACACGCTGGTCGCCGCGGGCGTGCCGTGCGCACCGGTGCTATCGGTGGCCGATGCCCTGCAGCATCCGCACACATTGCATCGCGAGATGGTGGTGGAAATGGAAGGCGGCTACAAGGGACTGGGCGCGCCGGTCAAGCTTAGCCGGACGCCGGCCAGTTATCGGCATGCGCCGTTGAGTGAGGGGGAGGGGTTTCTTGATTGAGATCCGGCTGTGAGGCGGGGGCCGCGGCCTGGCCAGCCGCAGGCACATCCCACGCGCCGCAGCCGGCCCGCCGCTCAGGTCAGCCCGGAATCATCCCAGGCAAGAGATAAGCCTGCACCATCGTGATGATCCCGATGACCACCGCGAACAACAGGCTGTGCTTGACGGTAAACCGGAACAGCTCCGATTCCTTCCCCACCAGTCCCGTCGCCGCGCAGGCCACTGCGATCGATTGCGGCGAGATCATCTTGGCGGTCACGCCGCCGGTGGTGTTGGCCGCCACCATCAGGGTGTCGGACACGCCGATCTGGTGCGCGGTGGTGTTCTGCAGCGCGCAGAACAGCGCGTTGGACGACGTATCCGATCCGGTCAGGAACACGCCCAGCCAGCCGAGGAACGGCGAGAAGAACGGGAACGCGGCCCCCGTGCCGGCCAGCAGCAGTGCCAGCGTCGACGACATGCCGGAGTAGTTCGCGACGAAGGCAAAGGCCAGCACCAGCCCGATCGACAGCACCGGGCGCGCCAGTTCCACCAGCGTTTCGCCGAAGGTAACAACCAGGTCGCGCGGCTTCATGCGCAGCAGCACGGCCGAGATCAGCGCGGTCAGCAGGATGGCGGTGCCCACGGCGGACAGCAGGTCAAGCTTCAGCACGGCCTCATAGGCCTTGGGCGTGGCCACGATCGGCGCGGCCTTGATCACCATCTGGTCCAGCCCCGGCACCTTGAACTTCAGCACCGTGCCCGCCAGCGCGCCGTTGGCGGCGAACAGCGCCTTGAACGGCTGCAGGCTCCATACCGTGACGATCGCCGTCAGGATGCCGAACGGTGCCCAGGCGCGCAGCGTCTGCGCCAGCGTGTAGGGCGATGCCTTGCGGCTCACCGGCGCGGCGCCAAAGCCGCCGCCAAAGCCGCCCAGCGCCACGGTGCCGCCGCTGACCGTACTGCCTGCGCCGCCAGCGCGTTGCGACGCGCCGCGCGGCTGCCACACCTTCAGGAACGCCGCCAGCGACACCAGGCTGACCAGCGCCGAGGTGATGTCCGGCAGTTCCGGCCCGATATGGTTGGAAGTGAAGTACTGCGTCACCGCGAAGCTGCCGCCGCACACCAGCGCCGCCGGCCAGGTCTCGCGCACGCCCTTGGCGCCGTCCATCATGAACACCAGCCAGAACGGCACCAGCAGCGACAGCAGCGGCAGCTGGCGGCCGGCCATGGCGCCGATCAGGAAGGGATCGATGCCCGTGACCTGTCCGGCCACGATGATGGGAATACCCATCGCGCCAAATGCCACCGGCGCGGTATTGGCGATCAGGCACAGTCCGGCGGCATACAGCGGATTGAAGCCCAGGCCGACCAGCAGCGCGGCGGTGATCGCCACCGGCGCGCCGAAGCCTGCCGCGCCTTCCAGGAAGGCGCCGAAGGCAAAGCCGATCAGCAGCATCTGCAGGCGCTGGTCGTCGGTGATCGCCAGCACCGAGGCGCGGATGATGTCGAACTGGCCGGTCTTGACCACGATCTTGTAGAGGAACACCGCGGTCACGATGATCCATGCGATCGGCCACAGCCCGTAGGCAAAGCCGAAGCCGGCCGAGGCCAGCGCCTGCTGCACCGGCATGCCGTAGGCGAAGATCGCCACGCCGAGCGCCAGCAGCAACGTGACCGCGGCGGCGACATGGCCCTTCATGCGCCACACGGCCAGCGCGATGAAGAAGAACAGGATGGGAATGGCCGCCGCCAGCGCCGACAGCCACAGGCTGCCTAGCGGCGTATAGAGTTGGGTCCAGGGTTGCACGGCTTAGTCTCCTACTTCAGTGGTGTTTCGGGAATTCTTTGTAGTTCTGGCAAACAGGCGGGCGTGCCTACTCCGGCTGCCCCTTCTCCTTGAGCAGATCCGCCAGGCTCTTCGCCGCCGGCTTCAGTGGCGTGCGATGCTGCGTCCATCCCATCTGCTTCGACGGCGCCAGCGCACGCAGTCTGGTGGCCGCCCAGCGGAACATCCGGTAAGTGGCCGGGTGCGAATACGCCCCGCTCCAGAAGCGCCACACCAGGTGCTCGCCCTTGCTGTACTTGGCGCCCTGGCCACGCAGCGGGTTGGCCACCCGCTCCTCGGGATCGCGGTTGGATTCGGTGCGCAGGCGCACCAGTAATTGCGGGATCGGGATGCGTACCGGGCAGACCTCGCCGCAGGCGCCGCACAGGCTGGATGCGGTGGGCAGGTCCGCCGTGGCCTCGAGCCCCAGCAGATGCGGCGAAATGATCTTGCCGATCGGACCGGGATAAGTCGTGCCATAGGCATGGCCGCCGATGCGCGTATAGACCGGGCAATGGTTCATGCATGCCCCGCAGCGGATGCACTGCAGCGTGGCGCGCAGCTGCGCGTCGGCGTAGGCCTGCGTACGGCCGTTGTCGAGCAGCACCAGGTGCACCTCGCGCGGGCCGTCGCGCTCGCCGTCGCGGCGCGGGCCGGAGATCAGGTTGAAGTACGTGGTGATCGCCTGCCCGGTGGCCGAGCGCGTCAGCAGGCTCGACAGCGGCACGATGTGCTCGAGCTTCGCCACCACCTTTTCCATGCCCATGATGGCGATGTGCACATCGGGGACCGTTGTCGAAAGGCGGCCGTTGCCCTCGTTCTCGACCAGCCACAGCGTGCCGGTGTCCGCCGCGGCGAAGTTGACCCCGGACAGGCCGATGTCGGCGCCGACGAACGCCTGCCGCAGCGCGCGGCGTCCGGTCTGGATCAGCGCGTCGACGTCCTCGGTATAGGTCGTGTCAGGAATATGCTGCTCGAACAGCGCGGCGATATCGCCCTTGGTCTTGTGGATCGCCGGCATCACGATATGCGACGGCTTCTCGCCGGCAAGCTGGACGATGTACTCGCCCATGTCCGACTCGATGCATTCGACGCCGCGCTCGGCCAGGTAATGGTTCAGCTCGATTTCCTCGCTGGCCATCGACTTGCCCTTGATCACGCGACTGGCCTGCCTTGCCGCCGCGATGCCGTGGATGATGCGGTTGGCGTCGTCGGCGGTCTCGGCCCAGTGGACCTGCACACCGGCGGCGGCGAGCTGTTCCTCCAGTTGCACCAGCAGGTCCGGCAGGTTGGCGAGCGCGTGCTGGCGCACCGCTTCGCCCAGGTCGCGCAGCCGCTCCAGCTCATCGGCGTCGGGAAACTGCGCCAGCCGCTTGCCCTGCAGGAAGTCCATCGCGCCGCGAAAGCTCTGGCGCAGCTTGGGATCGTCCAGCGCCTCGCGCGCGCGCGCCTTGAAGTCTTGCGGCGCGACGAAATGCAGCGTGTTCTGGCTCATTGCGCGGCCTCCTTGTTATCGATGTCCTGCTTGTCGATGTCCTGCACGATGACGACCCACAGCCGGCGCGGGCCGTGCGCACCGTAGGCCAGCGTCTGCTGGATATCGGAAGTCTTGGACGGGCCCGAGATCATCACCAGGTTGGTCGGCATGCCGTCGCGCCAGCGTTCGGCGCGCGCGGCCATGTGCAGGTCCTGGTGCAGCGTCGATGCGCGCACCAGCGCCACGTGCAGCGGCGGCACCAGCGATACCGTGCGCGGCGATCCCGCGTCCGGTGCAACGATCAGCGTGCCGGTGGCGGCAATGCCCGAGCGCGCCACGGTGAAGCCGGCGTCGACGGTGTCGAACAGCTCGGCTTTCCAGGCTTCGATGGGGCGGTCATAGCCGATGGCTTCGACCTGGGGCGGCAGCGCGGCAGCCAGCGCCGCGCCGGCGTGGCTCGCGGGATCGAGCAGCAGGCGCCGGACGCCGGCTTCGGCCAGCGCGGCGGCCAGCAATGCCGGCCACGCTTGCGCATCGGTGCACCAGACTTCAGCGTGCGAGGCTTCCAGTGCCATGCGCATCGCATCGACCAGCTCGTCGGCGCTAGGCGCGCGATGCCGGCGCGCCTCGAAATGGCCATCGATGCGGCGATCCAGTTCAGCGGTGGAGGACGCAGGCGTGATGGCGGCGGCGCGCAGCCGGCCCAGCATGCGTTCGCGGGCGCCGGGCGTGCTCATGCGGCACCTCCGGTGCGCCGCCACAGGAAGCTGGCCAGGTGTTCGACCTGCAGCGGGACGCCGTCATGCGCGGCGGTATGGCCGATATTGAGCAGGCAGCCGCAGTCGGCCGACACCAGCCGCTCGCAGTCGGTGGCGCAGGCGGACGCAACCTTGTCGCGCACCATCGCACCGGAGATATCGGGATGCTTGAGCGAAAACGTGCCGCCGAAGCCGCAGCATTCCGACTCGCGCTGATGCTCGACGCGGGTCACGCCAGGCAATGCATCGACCAGTGCCACGCCATGCTGGCGCGTACCCATTTCGCGGCGCGCGCCGCAGGAGGTATGCAGCACGATGCGCTCGGGCGCCTGGCCCGGCGGCACGGCGTTGTGGAAATCAACGTGCAGTACGTGCAGCAGGAATTCGCCCAGCTCGTAAATCCGCTCGGCCAGCGCGCGCGCCTTCGGGCCGGCCACGGGATCGTCGGCGAACAATTGCGGCCAGTGGTGGCGCATCATGCCGGCGCATGACCCGGACGGCACGATGACCGGCCAGGGCTGGCTGAACAGGTCCAGCTGCGCACGGGCTACCGCACGCGCGGCGTCGGGATTGCCGCTGCTGTAAGCCGGCTGGCCGCAGCAGCTCTGCGCACGCGGAAAGTGTACGGTGAGGCCTTCGCGCTCGAGCAGCCGCACGGCGTCGAGCCCGGCCTGCGGCACGAACAGGTCGACCAGGCAGGTGGCAAAGAGATAGGCCTGCGTAGGCGCAGGGCCGTTGGGGTACTGACGATCCTTCATGTCTCGCTCCGTATGTGCTGGGTTGCGCTGCTTGGCGTCGCACATTTGGGCGCATAATTCCCGCTTCCGCGCCGTTGTTCAAATTGGTTGGACCAGTCGGCGGGGCGATTGTGGAGCGAGGGTGGACGGCATGACGGCGGCGGCACAAAGGAGCGGACGCACCCGCGGGCGCGTGGAGGCGGTCATGCGCGAGATGGAAACCGCGCTGCTGGACGGTACGTGGCCGCCGGGCACCCGGCTACCGGCCGAGCGCGTGCTGGCCGAGCAGTACGCGGTGGCGCGCAACACCGTGCGCGAAGCCATCCAGCGCCTGGCCGCGCGCGGCCTGCTGCAAAGCCGGCGCGGCGCCGGCGTCTATGCCACCGACCAGTTGCGCGCCGGCATTGCTTCCCCATGGGGCCAGCTGGTGGCCGACCATCCCGCGCTGCGTGACGACATCCTGGAGTTCCGCCGCGTACTGGAAGGCGCGACCGCCTATTTCGCCGCGCTGCGCGCCAACGCCGCCGACGTCAGGCGCATCCGCACCCTGATGGATGAACTCGAATGCGCCCGCGCCGCCGACGACAAGCAAGCCGAGGCCGATGCCGATGCGCGCCTGCATGACGCCATCGCGCTGGCTTCGCACAACACCATGTTCCTGCACCTGCATACCAGCGTGATCGGCATGCTGCGCGAACACATCACCATCAATGGCACCGGACTGCGCGAACAGGACGACAGCGCCTCGGAACTGTTGCTGCTGCAGCACCGGACGCTATGCGAGGCGATCTGCGCGCGCCGGCCGGAAGAAGCGCGCACGGCGATGCAGACGCATATCGACTTCGTGCGCAGCCGGGTCGAGCAGGACGGGAGCTGAATGCGCGTAATTGGTCGGACCAGCGGGCGCTGGGGCGCCGGAATGGAAAACGTCTCCAATGCCAGCAACGGCTGCGGCACATTCGCCCACTTTTGCCCGCGGCCAAAGGCCAGGGCGCTGTGTTTATATCAGGCCGGCACCGGCCAGTTCCCGCTTCAGGTATGCATAGAAAATCGGGCCGGCGATCACGCCGGGAATGCCGAACAGCGTCTCCATCAGCAGCATCACGACCAGCAGCTCCCACGCCGCGGCCTGGATGCGCGCGCCGATGATGCGGGCGTTCAGGAAATACTCCAGCTTGTGGATCACCACCAGGAACACCAGCGAACCCACCGCGATCGGCAGCGATACCGACAGGGACGCCACCACGATGGCGGTATTGGAAATCAGGTTGCCCAGCACCGGCAGCAAGCCGGCCACGAAGGTGATGACCACCAGCGTCTTCGACAGGGGCAGGTGCACGCCGAACAGCGGCAGCACCAGCAGCAGGTAAATCGCCGTCAGCAAGGTATTGATCGTCGAAATCTGGATCTGCGCAAAGATGAACTGCGAGAACGCCTGCTGCAGCGTGCGCGCCCGCGCCACCAGCGCAGCCGCCAAGGGACGGCGGTTCGGCCGTGACACGGCGCGGTAAAGCGCCACCATCGCGCCGATCACCAGGCCGATCAGGATATGCACCAGCGTGCGCAACACCTCCGCCCCCAGCTTCTGCGCCATGGCAGCATGCGCGCGCAGCGCTTCGATCAGCGCATTGGCCAGCTCGTCCACGCCGTTGGGCAGTGCGTCACTGAGCCACGGCGGCAACTGCCCGCGCGACTGGTCGATAATGTCCGCGACATGATTGAGCAAGCCATCCAGCGTATTGCCTTCCCCGCTGATAAAGCGCACCAGCAGCCAGCCTGCCAATGACAGCCCCAGCAGGATCAACGCCGACAGGATTGCCACCGCCAGCGCATCGTGCCGCTGGTTCAGCCGCTTCAGCCGCGGCGCCAGCACATCCACCAGGGAATACAGCAGCAGCCCGGACAGCAAGGCTGCCACCAGGTTCGCTTGGAGCACGGTCCAGAGCGCCAGCGCAGTCAGGACATAGGCGACGGCACCGACGCTGTACCACGCGGCCGGCAGCAGGCGCGGGGCGTTGGTCTGGTCGGGGTCTTTCATCGATGGTCTCCGGCGTTGGGGGGCACGCGCCCTCGGCGGGTGCGGGGCGGGCCAGGGCAAGCCCGCCTGTCAGTTCGGGTCAGGCAGCCTAGCGCTCGATTGTCGGGGCGGTGGCGGGGTTAGGCAAGCCTGCCGTGCACGGGTCCCGCTGGTGGCAAAAGGCTGGAAGGCGTGCCGCGCAGCGCTCCTATGCGGACTCCCGCACCCAGCGCTCGACAAGTTCCTCCGGTATGGCGCGGTAGACGTCTTCGAAGCGCTTGCCGATCAGGCGCTCGACCTGCCATAGCAGCAGGGCAACCGGGCTGCTGGGTTCATGCTGCTCGAACCACTGGCGCACAGCCCGGACCTGGCGCAAGGCGGCATCGCGGCCAGCGGGGCTATCGCCGGGGTCCGGGATGACTGGCAGGGCGGCAGGCGCCGATGGCGCCATGGAGTGAGAGGCATCTGACATGGGCATCGGCCCAGGCTTGACGGGGCGATCGGCCATTGCCTCCGCCACGGTCGTGCCCGCGAGTTCCGGATTGCCGACGAGCCGAAGTAACTTTCCAAGCGGCGCGAGGTCCGGCGCATGGCCCGCCAGCGTCTCATCGCCCCAATGCTGCAAGATCGCTGCCAGGCCGTAGGCTTCATCCATGGCGGCAATCTCGCGCATGCCCTGGCGCCGCAACGCGTCCAGTTGCTGGCGCACGGACTCTGGCGCGAGGGCATCGGCAGGATGAGGTACCCCCAACGCCCGTTCGATATCCCTGACCTGCAGGCGCGTTGCCGCATTGCCTGCCAGCACGATCTCGCGTATATCGGCGAGAAGGCCGTCCGGGTCGACCAGCGCCGCGAAGGCGTTGGCGCGCAGTGCCGGATCGTGTTCGCCTTCCACCATCAGCTGGGGATGGATGTCTTCCGGATAGTCAGCCAGCAGGCGTTGCAGCAGCGCCATGCCATCGCGCAGGCCCTCGGCGTGGTCGAGCCGCGTGCGGCAGCGAAGCAGCAGGTTCAGCAAGCGGATGTCCTTGCTGCGCATCAGCAAGCGCCGGCAGTCGCGCTCGAGCTCTGTCCAGTTCGGTGGCTCGGCCTGCGCAACGAAATCGCCGTATTGTGCTTCCGCGCCGGGCGCCGCCTTTGCCATCAGGACGACGAATTCCGGGTCGTATTCGAGATCGGGGCCGCAAGGATGTGCGGCATCGATCGGCTGTGCCAGCTCGGCGAGGCGGATTGCCTGGCGCGCATCGGATCTGGCTGCCCTGGATTTTGCCTTCATGGCAGCCTCAGTGTGTGACGTACTTCTCGGGGTCGAAGACCATGCCGGTGATGGCGCGCTGCTGGTCGGCCTCACCCAGCCAGGTCGACCAGCCCAGGCCCTCTTGCGCACCGAGCACGGCAGGCGGCGCGCAATGCGGCTTTATCTGCAGCTGCAGCTCCCACTCGTATTCGAAGCCGATGAAGGACCGGACCCATTCCACCAGCACCGGCAGATCGCGCCCGTTGGGCGTGAAGTTCAGGTACTGCTGCAGATGCAGCGGGCCGATGACGAGACGGAACTTGTGCTGCCGGTCGGGGACCATGTCGCCCAGCAGCGCGCCCTGGCCCATCACGCCTGGCGAACCGGGGCGGCCGAGACGGCTGTGTTCGGCCGGATCTAGCACGATCCAGTGCAGCACGAACTCCTCCAGCCGCACCGGTAGGCCAAAGAAGTGCGACACCGTCCCGGCGATGCCATCGGGACAGCGCGACTCGCGCACATGGTGGGCGCTCGCGGACAGGCGCGCGTGCGCCGGCAACGGGCCGCGGCGGATTTCTCCGGGATCCTGCCCCGCCAGCCAGCCCACGTAGCGCGAAAAGACTTCCTCGTCCGGCCGGTCGAGCCCCGCCGTGGCCTGCGAGCCCGCCCAGGCCTGGTAGAACTGCGTCAGCGCGCGATGATGGAACAGGTCGAGGAAGGCCGCAGTCGTCCCGTCGCGGTGTGCCTCGGTGCGCTCCCTGACAATTTCCGTGTGATGGATCGGCAAGGCGCCATTGGGGCCTAGCATGCCGAGCCCGAACAGCTGGATCCGCAACCGGCCCGCCTGCATCTCAAGCCGGGCAATCTCGCGCGGCGCAAACGCCAGCGAGGCGGCCTGGCCAATGCGGAAGCATTCCGCTTGCGGTCGGATGGCGCGGCCGGCCGGCGGCAGGTCGGCATGCTGCGCCGACAGCGCGCGCAAGAGCCCGAGGAAGCTGACCTTCCATGGCGCGCGTTGCGCATCGTCTGCGACGGAGCGCGCGGCGCCGCGCTGGCCGATACTGTTGTCGGTCTGGCTCATGGCTATATCGCGCCGCGTCCTCCCATTCGTACCGGCCAGCGGTGAATCAGGCCGCGTTCGATCGCGTACAACTCCGTTTCCGCGAAGGCGTTGACCGATACGTGCCGCGCCAGGAAGTGCTCGAGGATCACGCCGAACAGGTAGGGGCTGATGCCCGAGAAGCCGCTTTCCTCCACCGTCAGCCGGCACTGGACACCGCGGCCGTAGAGGATGGGTCCGTTTCCGGGCAGCCGCCGCGTGACCGGCCGGATGCTGCTGCCGATCAGGCTCTGGACCTGCCGCTGCTGGGCCGCGTCGTCGGGGGCGACGAACAGCCGCAGCAGGTCGCGCAGTCCCTGGCCGCCTTCGCGATGGTCGAGATCGGTGAGCGAAAGGTAGTTGAACCCCAGCTGGCGGATCAGCCGCCAGGCCATTTCTCCCTCGGCGAAGGGCGCGCGCGGGGCCGACGTCGGCCGGATCAGCCCGACCCCGCCGACGGGAATCGAATCCGGTGTGCGCAAGTCATCGTAGCCATTGCGCGGGACAAGATTCGGCAGGTCGCGGTTGGTGACCATGGCCTGCACCGACAGGTAGCGCAAGTCGTTCGGGTAGGGGGCCTCGCGCTGGTCGACCAGCGACAGGAACACCTCGGTGCCGGTGTACGCGGTGCGTGTCCCGTACTTGCGCGCATGATCGGAAACCAGCCGTCGTTCCCGCCGCATGGAGAAGTAGCGTCCATGGTTGCCCTCGTCGCTGTTCAGCGTGGCAAAGAGCGGCCGGAACGCCACCGGCGTGCTGCGCTCGGAAACCTGCCCGGACAGGCCCTGCACCGAGAAGACCTCGTAGTCGAGCGGCCGGCGCCGGTCCGGCACGAGGTGAAACTCGGTGTGCCCGGCATGGATTTCCATCCGGTCGGTGCGCATCGGGAACAGGTTGACCACCGGCGTGCAGAACAGCGCGAACTGGCTCGCATCGACCTGGCTCGCGAGCACCCCGGGCGGCCTGGCCAGCAGGATCACGATCTCGGCCTCGCCGCCGTCGATGCCGGCCAGTCCGGGTGCGAGTCCGTTGAGTGCGGCGAAATAGAACCGCTGCGGACACGCGAAATACTCGTGCACGAGGTTGTGCCCGTGAAACTTGTTCCAGGGCACCGGCAAGGCGCTTTCCTCCGGTGCCATGCCGACGTAGCCGACCGCGTCCTGCGGGACCGCGCAGGGCCGCTCGCCCATCGCGCCTGGCTTGCCGATGAGCACGGTGACGCCGGCACCATGCAGCAACTCGAACAGGTGCGAGGCGATCTGGTCGTTGCCGCACAGATGCAGGGGCAGGGTATCAAGCCCGGCCAGCCTGGCGAACGTGACATTGCGGGTCAGCCTCAGTCGCAGCCGCAGCGCACCCTGTACGTTCACGTGGGCCGGCACGTAGCGTTCGAGATGCCGGATGTCCGGCGGGATGCCGGTAAGCCGGGCGTCGGCGATCTCGATCGGCCACAGTGTCAGCGGCTGGGTCGTGCGAAACTCGCATTGGGTCGATTCGCCCGCCGGCGCACGAGCCAGCAGCGCGGTGCCGCGCGGTATCGGGATGCCGCGGACCAGGTCGCCCTCCTTGTGGCTGGGATGGAACTGCGCGACCGCGATCGCCGGCGTCGGCGCGATGTAGTTGGGATAGATGACTTCCAGCAGGCGCTGGGTAAAGCGCGGGAATTCCGCATCGAGCTTCAGCTGCGTGCGGGCGGACAGGAAGCAGAACG
The DNA here is from genome assembly GCF_004353535.1 of Cupriavidus sp. L7L. Lineage (NCBI taxonomy): Bacteria > Pseudomonadati > Pseudomonadota > Betaproteobacteria > Burkholderiales > Burkholderiaceae > Cupriavidus > Cupriavidus sp. L7L. The sequence continues at coordinate 76,765 of NZ_SMNY01000033.1, read as the reverse complement.
CTTCGATGAGGCGCTCCACATAGGGATCGGCCACCTCGATGCCCTGCATGCCCAGGCGCCTGGCCACCTTGGGATGCTGGTTCGCAAACTCCCCCGCCAGCTCGCGCATGTAGACCAGTTCGCGGTTGTAGTACTCAAGCAGCCGAGGGTCCATGGTGGTGGGGAGGCATCAGTTGGCGTGAATCGACTTGACCTGCATGCGGCTGGTCTCCAGGTCGAGCGAGCTTTGTGCGGTGAAGGCCATCGGATAGGGATCCATGTGGATCAGGCCGGAAATCTCGAATAGCAGCACGTTGTGGCGATGCGGCGCATCCTCCTTCAGCAGCGGCGCGATCCCGAGCGAGCCCGGGATCAGGCGCGGCTCGAAATCCTCGATGGCGCGCTGGACGATGCGGATGATGTCGTCCCATTTGCGCTCGGACAGGTAGCTTCCTGCGAGCGCGGGAACGCCGTAGTTGAGCGTCGAGCTGGCAGCCTGGGGATAGCGCGCGCGATCGATCTCGTCCTCGCGGTTGGTCGTGTTGAGCAGGTAGGTGAGATCGCGCTGGATGATCTTGCGCATCTGCGCGCGCGTGACGGTGTATTCCTCCGGCGCTTCCGTCCTGCGGTGCGGCGCATCGTCGCGCAGCCGGTCGAACAGCGTCGGCAGCAGTTGCGAATTCGGACGGCGGGGCGGACCGGCGCGGCGCAGGGCCGCCGGCGTGCCACGGTCCGGCCGCTCAGGTGGTTTGCTCATCGTCCGGGGACCATTCGCGTTCTGGGCAATAGACGCTGTCCATGGAAACCAAATGGTGTTCGCGCCGTGTAAGGCTGGCGGTGGCGGCGCGGACTTGCGCGCAATCGATGCCGCTGGCAAAGAGCCGCAGCACGTCCGGGGCTCGCGGTTGCATAAAGAGCTGGCAGTCATCCGCGGCGTCTCCTGCGCTGATGCAGGCATCGATATGACCGGCCACGTCCAGCATGTCCATCAGCCTGGCCGTACTGGCGGCTTCGTGGGCGAGCGTCTGCAGCGGATTGGGATCGGACGCGGCAAGCGGGGTGGGCGCCCTGGCGCCTGCATCGTGGACGCCGACATAGTCGGGATCGCGCAAGACGGCCTCGGCTTCCAGCATGAGCCGCGCCAGCATGTCCGGGCCCGCCGCGATGCCGGCGTGGCTGGCGCTTGGCGCCGGGATGTGACCCTGGCCGACCAGGTCGAGCAACCCATTCGCGTCGGGTCCTGCGTCGGAAAGCGCCCTTGCTGGATCGCCTGGCCATTCGCTCATGTCGCCTCCGCCCACCTCGGTTTCAGGAAATGGCGCTGATGATAATCACAAAAATTGCGGAAATGAATGCGGAAATCCGGTATTACGTGCTATTAATTTCTAATATTAGATTTAATTTAGTTTCATTAAAAATATGAAGAATCCTATTGTTTGACTTGCGGGTGTGTGTAGTCAGTGACGGCTGTCCCGTATTTCGATGAGAGTCCGAAGAAATAAGGCTGTCTGTCATTGCGGCATGATTCATGCGGTGGTAATTGCGCACGAGATGGGTCGAATTACCCCATGAATGTTGTGATTCGATTTTTATGGCGCCGCGCTATGAATATTCAGATTGTCGGCGCATTGCATGCCTGAAGATTCGTCAATAGTCTGAAAAAACGCAAAGACAACCGTCCAACGGCTCGCATTCATGCAGCCGTGAACGGAAGACGCAAGGCATTCGAATGGATATTTCGCGCCAGGCCCTGTTTGGCCGACTCAATCCCACCCTGTTCAAGGCGCTGGAAAGCGCGACCGCTTTCTGCAAGCTCCGCGGCAACCCGTACGTGGAGCTGGTCCACTGGCTGCACCAGTTGCTGCAGGCGCCCGACGGCGACATGCAGCGCATGCTGCGGCATGCGGGTGCGGACCGGGCGGCCCTGGAGGCCGACCTGACCCGGGCGCTGGCGGCGCTGCCGGCCGGCGCTTCGTCGATCAACGATTTCTCGTTCCAGATCGAGACAGCGGTGGAGCGTGCCTGGGTCTACGCAACGCTGGCATTCGATGACGGCCGCGTGCGCGGCGCCTACCTGCTGACCGCGCTGCTGAAGACGCCCGAGCTGCGCCGCACCGTGCTTGGCGTGTCCAGGCAGTTCGGGAAGGTACAGGCCGATGATCTCGTCGCCAACCTGCCGGCACAGGTTGCCCAGTCGCCGGAAGCGGAGGAGGGGGCATATGACGGTAGCGGCCTGGCGCCGGCGGCGCCAGGGGAGCCGAGCGGCGCCATCGCCGACGCGCCGTCTGGCCGGTCGGCGCTGCACCAGTACTGCCTTGACCTGACCGAAGCCGCGCGTGCCGGCAAGCTCGACCCCGTGATCGGCCGCGAGCAGGAGATCCGCACCATGACGGACATCCTGTTGCGCCGCCGTCAGAACAACCCGCTGCTGGCCGGCGATGCGGGTGTAGGCAAGACCGCCGTGATCGAAGGATTCGCCCGGGCCATCGCGGCAGGGCAGGTGCCGCCCAGCCTGAAGGATGTCCGGCTTCTGAGCCTCGATGTCGGCGCGTTGCTCGCCGGCGCGAGCATGAAGGGGGAATTCGAGGCGCGCCTGAAGGCTGTGCTGGAAGAGGCCGACCGGTCGCCCAAGCCGGTGATCCTGTTTATCGACGAAGTACACACGCTGGTCGGTGCCGGCGGGCAGGCAGGCACCGGCGATGCCGCCAACCTGCTCAAGCCGGCGCTGGCCCGCGGCGCGTTGCGCACGGTCGGCGCCACCACCTGGACGGAATACAAGCGCCATATCGAAAAGGATCCCGCGCTCACGCGACGGTTCCAGGTGCTGCAGGTCATCGAGCCGGAGGAGGCCATGGCAATGGCCATGCTGCGCGGGCTGGTTTCCACTTTCGAGACGCATCACCAGGTGCTCGTGCGCGATGACGCGGTGCGTGCCGCGGTCAGGCTGTCGCATCGCTACATCCCTTCGCGGCAGTTGCCTGACAAGGCGATCAGCCTGCTCGACACTGCCTGCGCGCGCGTTGCGCTGTCACTGCACGCCCCGCCGAAGGAGGTCGAATTCCTGCGGCAGCAATTGCAGGCATGCGATACCGAGCATGCGCTGCTGGCCAAAGAGGCGACGCTCGGTGCCGCTCCGGGCAAGCTGCTGACGCCGCGGATGGCCGACCTCAATACGCGCCGCGAGCGGATCGAGGGCGAGCTGGCGCTGGCCGACGGTCGGTGGAAGCGCGAACTGAGCCTGGCCAACGACCTGCTTGCCTGCCGGCGCGTGCTGAGCCAGGCGCCGGAGCAGGCGCCGTTGGCCACGGACGAGGCCCGCCGCCAGCTCGAGGACATCGAAGCCGAACTGAGCGCGGCCCGCGCCAGCGCGCCGCTGGTCCATACCGAAGTGGACGAGGCGGTCGTGGCCGAAATCGTCTCGGACTGGACCGGCATCCCTGTCGGCCGCATGGTGGCGGACGAGGTAGCGGCGGTGATGCGGCTGCCGCAGACGCTCGCCGCCAGGGTGACCGGGCAAGACCACGCGCTTGCCCTGCTGGCAGAGCGCATCCAGACCGCCAGGGCGCAGCTGGCCGATCCCGGCAAGCCGGTCGGGGTGTTCCTGCTGGTCGGGCCGTCCGGCATCGGCAAGACCGAAACGGCGCTGGCGCTGGCCGATGCGCTGTACGGCGGCGAGCAGAACCTCATCTCGATCAATCTCTCCGAATTCCAGGAGGCGCATACCGTCTCGACGCTCAAGGGCGCGCCGCCGGGTTATGTCGGCTACGGCGACGGCGGCGTGCTCACGGAAGCGGTGCGCCGCCGGCCGCACAGCGTGGTATTGCTCGATGAAGTCGAGAAGGCGCATGCCGATGTGCACGAAGTCTTCTACCAGGTCTTCGACAAGGGCCATATGGAAGACGGCGAAGGCCGCCACATCGACTTCCGCAACACGATCCTGCTGCTCACCAGCAATGTGGGTTCCGAGCTGCTGCTGGACCTGTGTGAGGGCAACGGCTCGCCCCCCGACCTTGCCGCGTTGTGCGAGGCCCTCACGCCCGAACTGCGCAAGCATTTCCCGGCGGCCTTCCTCGGCCGCCTCGTGGTCCTTCCCTACCTGCCGTTGGCGCCGGAAAACCTCGGGCGCATCGCGCGCCTGCAACTGGAGCGGGTCGCGGCACGCCTCCAATCCCAGCACGGCATTGCGTTGAAGTACGCGGATGCCGTGGTCGATCTCATCGTGTCGCGGTGCGCGGTGGGCGAGACCGGCGCGCGCCAGCTGATCGGCTTTATCGAGCAGGCCATCCAGCCGCAGCTCGCGCGGCTATGGCTGACGGCACTGTCCGGCAAACAGGATGTGGCGGCCGTCGCCATCGGCCTGTCCGGTACAGGGCCGGGCGAGCTGACCTATGACATCGAATACCGTTCCGGCCAGGGTCATGCCGAGCCGGGCAATGCCGAAGCCGGACCGGCCTGATGCCTCCGGCACATCCTTGAAACCCGTTGGGGAGAGCCATGTCCGTTGTGAACAGTTCGCAGAAATTTATCGCGCGCAATCGCACGCCGCGCGTCCAGATCGAGTACGACGTCGAAGTCTATGGCTCGGAGAAGCGCATCGAGCTGCCGTTCGTGATGGGCGTCCTGGCGGACCTCTCGGGCAAGCCCGCCGAGCCGCTGCCGCCGGTGGCCGACCGCAAGTTCCTGGAAGTCGATGTCGACAATTTCGACGAGCGCATGAAGGCGATGCAGCCGCGCGTGGCGTTTGCCGTGCATAACACGCTGTCGGGCCAGGGCCAGCTGCTGGTCGACATGACCTTCGAGAGCATCGAAGACTTCTCGCCGGCCGCCGTGGCCGGCAAGGTCGACGCGCTCAGAAAGCTGCTCGAAGCCCGCACGCAGCTTGCCAACCTGCAGACCTATATGGACGGCAAGTCGGGCGCCGAAGCGCTGATCAACCGGCTGCTCCAGGATCCCGCGCTGCTGCAATCGCTTGCCTGCACACCCCGGACACAGGCCAGCGAAGACAAGGGCGAAGCCGAGCCCTCGTGAATCGGCCGGCTGCTTGCCTACCTGAACCATTTCATCGAGCAAGGAATCCATGGCTTCCGCCCACCAAACGCAGACTCAAGCCGCAGCGGCCGCTGAGCATGCCGCCGACCACGCTGACTTTGCCGCGCTGATCAGCCGCGAGTTTTCACCCAAGACGGAGCAGGCGCGCGAGGCCGTCGACCTCGCCGTCAGGACGCTGGCCGAGCAGGCGCTCGCCAGCGCCTGCACCCTGAGCGACGATGCCTACAAGAGCATCGAGGCCATCATTGCCGCCATCGACAAGAAGCTGTCCGAGCAGATCAACCTGATCCTGCACCACGCGGATTTCCAGAAGCTGGAGTCTGCGTGGCGCGGCCTGCATCACCTGGTCGCCAACACCGAAACCGACGACAAGCTGCGCATTCGCGTGATGGACGTTTCCAAGGAAGAGCTGCGCCGCACGCTGCGCCGCTACAAGGGCATCGGCTGGGACCAGAGCCCGTTCTTCAAGCGCATCTACGAGGAGGAATATGGGCAGCTCGGTGGCGAGCCCTATGGCTGCCTGGTGGCCGACTACTACTTCGACCACACGCCGCCGGACGTGGAACTGCTTGGTTCGATCGCCAAGATCTCGGCGGCGGCCCATGCTCCGTTTATCGCCGGCGCCTCGCCCTCGGTGCTGCAGATGGATTCGTGGCAGGAGCTGGCCAATCCACGCGACCTGTCCAAGATCTTCCAGAACCTGGAGTACGCGCCATGGAATGGCCTGCGCAGCTCGGAAGACGCGCGCTACGTGGGCCTGGCCATGCCGCGCTTCCTGGCGCGGCTGCCGTATGGCATCCATACCAATCCCGTTGATGCTTTCGACTTCGAGGAAGACACCGACGGCACCGATCATCGCAAGTATGTCTGGAGCAACGCGGCCTACGCGATGGCGGTCAATGTCAACCGCTCCTTCAAGCTCTACGGCTGGTGCACGCTGATCCGCGGCGTCGAGAGCGGCGGCGTGGTGGAGAACCTGCCCTGCCATGCCTTCCCGACGGATGACGGCGGCATCGACACGAAATGCCCGACCGAGATTGCGATCTCGGACCGCCGCGAAGCCGAGCTGTCCAGGAATGGATTCATCTCGCTGGTGCATCGCAAGAACACCGACTACGCGGCCTTTATCGGCGCCCAGTCACTGCAGAAGCCTGCGGAATACTACGACGCCGATGCAACCGCCAACGCCAATCTCTCTGCCCGGCTGCCGTACCTGTTTGCCTGCTCGCGCTTCGCCCATTACCTGAAGTGCATCGTGCGCGACAAGATCGGCGCGTTCAAGGAGCGCGAGGACATGCAGCGCTGGCTCAACGAATGGATCATGAACTACGTCGATGCCGACCCGGCCAACTCCTCGCAGGAGACCAAGGCCAGGCGCCCGCTGGCGGCCGCTGAAGTGCTGGTGGAAGAAATCGATGGCAATCCCGGCTACTACAGCGCCAAGTTCTTCCTTCGCCCGCACTTCCAGCTGGAAGGCCTGACGGTCTCGCTGCGGCTGGTGGCGCGGCTGCCATCGGTCAAGGACGCCGCATAGCCCACGTCGGGGCATTGATCCGGGCCGGAAATGCCCACGGCAAGGCCTGCCGTGGCCCTTGTCTGCAGTTTCTGACTTACGTAAAGGAGTGACGAAATGGCGCAGGACATCTTCCTGAAGATCAACGGCATCGATGGCGAATCGCAGGATTCGTCCCACAAGAACGAGATCGAGTTGCTCGCGTGGGACTGGACCATCGAGCAGCAGTCGACCATGCACGCCGGCAGTGGCGGCGGCGCCGGCAAGGCGACGGTGTCGGACCTGAGCTTCGAGCACTACATCGACCGCGCTTCGCCCAACCTGATGAAGTACTGCCTGACGGGCAAGCACATGAATGAAGCGGTGCTGGTGGTGCGCAAGGCCGGCGGCAACCCGCTCGAGTACCTGAAGCTCACCATGACCGATGTGATTGTCACCAAGGTCAGCCCGAGGGGGTCGGTGGACGATGAAGTCCGCATGCGCGAGCAGGTGGCGCTGTCGTTCTCCCGGGTCAAGCAGGAGTACGTGGTGCAGAACGCCCAGGGCGGCAGCGGCGGCGCCGTGACGGCGGGATACGACATCAAGGGCAACAAGGAGGCTTGACCCGCACCCCGGCGTGGGGCCCTGCCGCGAACCCTGATAAAGGGGATCGGCAGGGCCTCCGCCTGGCACGCGAGGCGGTTGCGGCACGACGCCCGACGGCCAGACGCTTATTCGTGCGGTACAAGGAGATTGCAGTGAGCCTACGCATCATGGCGGCATCGGCTGCCGCATTGCTGTGCGCCTGCTCGGCGCCGCAGCCGGACGCCTCCCGGGAACAGATCAAGCTCGTGCTGGCTGTCGATGCCAGGCCGACCGTCAACCCGGACGAACAGGATCGCGCTGCACCCGTCCTGGTTCGCGTCTACGAACTCAAGACGGAAGCGGCGTTCAGCAGCGCTGACTACTTCTCGCTCGATCAGAACGACAGCACCGTCCTGACCCAGGACCTGCTGGCCCGCGATGCGTTCGTGCTGCGCCCCGGGGAATCCCGATCGATCGAGCGCAAGCTCAATCCCCAAACCACAGCGCTGGGCTTCCTGGTCGGATACCGCGACCTGGGCAAGGCGACCTGGCGCACGGTCTACCCATTGCCGCCTGCACCGGAAGCGGCGTGGTACCGCGCCGTCGTGCCTGCGCGCAAGGTCAGGCTGCAGGTCGTGCTCGACCAGCAAACCATTACCGTTATAAAACCCGACTGATTCATGAGCTGGTACAACAAGGTTGTCTGGAGCGAAGGGTTGTTCCTGCGCCCGCAGCTGTTTCAGCAGCAGGAGCGCTATCTGGAGCATTTCGCGCATAAACGCGCCGCGGCGCTGAGCGCATTCTTCTGGGGCTTTTCACACCTGGCCATCGACACCGAGGCGCTGGCGCTCGGCAAGCTGGTGGTTTCCGGCGCCGCCGGCATCCTGCAGGATGGCACGCCGTTCGACGCGCCCGCCCATGCGCGCTTGCCCGCCCCGCTGGCATTGCGCCATGAGCACCTGAACCAGCGCATCTGCCTGTCGGCACCGATTCGCACGCCCAATACGGAAGAGACCACATTCGACAACGCCGCGGACTCGCTGGCGCGGTACCACAGCTTCGAAGAGGAACTGCTGGATGCCAACTCGATCGGGCAGGGGCCGAAGCTGGTGCAGCTGGCCGACTTGCGGCTGCGCCTGCTGCCGGAGAAGGAGCTGACCGAATCCTGGATCGGACTGCCGCTTGCCAGGGTGGCCGAGATCCGCGCCGATGGCAGCGCCACGCTCGATCCGGCGCTGATCCCGCCGGTCAACGTGTACACGGCCAGCGCCTTGCTGACGGCGTGGCTGGGCGAACTCCACGGCCTGCTGCGCCTGCGTGCCAGTGCGATGGCCGAACGGCTTGCCGCGGCCAGCACCCGCGGCGGAGATGCCGCCGAGGTGTCGGAGTACCTCATCCTCCAGCTGCTGAACCGGCATGAGCCGGTGCTGACGCATATGCTCGAGGCCAAGGCAGCCTCGCCGGAGGATCTCTATGTCATGCTGACCGCGCTGGCCGGCGAGCTGTCTACCTTTGTCCGCACCGCTACCCGGCGTCCGCTGCCGTTTGGCGCCTATCGCCACGACGAGCCGCACACCTGCCTGAAGCCGGTGGTCGATGACCTGCGCTTCCTGCTCAACGTGGTGCTGGAGCGCAGTGCGCAGCGCATCGAGCTGCGCGACCAGTCCCACGGCATCCGGCTTGCGGTGCTGGAGCCGAGCGAGTTCTCGCGCTTCCATACCTTTGTGCTGGCCGTTGGCGCGCAGATGCCGCCCGACGTGCTGCAGCGGCAATTCCCGGCCCAGGCCAAGGCGGGGCCTTCGGAGCGCCTTGCCGAACTGATCCGCTCGCACCTTCCCGGCATCCCGCTGCGGCCGCTGCCCGTGCCGCCGCGTCAGATTCCGTTCAACGCCGGGCAGGTCTACTTCGAGTTGTCCCAGGACCATCCGCTGTGGGAGCAGGTCCAGCGCTACGGCGGCCTCGCGTTGCATGTGGCCGGCCATTTTCCGGAAATTCGTCTCGAGTTGTGGGGAGTGCGCAGCTGATGGAAGACGCAGTCGAACACACCGGCGAGACCATGCCGCCGTCCGCCATCGCGGACGCTGTCAGCGGGGCCGACGCGACATCCGCGGACACCACCGCGCCAGGACGTTCCGCATGGCGCTGGAACACACCCGAAACGCTGGAGCAGCGTGCCGCGCGCATTGCGGCCAGCGCCAATCCCCTGCTTGCCGCGGCGCAACCGCTGCTGCGCACGCTGGCCGACATGCCGGCGGAGCTGCCCGGTGATGGTGCGGCGCAAGCGCTGAAGCAGATGCTGATGCAGGAGATCTTGCGGTTCCAGGCGGTCTGCGAGCGCGCCAACCTGCGCCGCGAGCATGTGCTCGCCGCACGCTACACGCTCTGCACCGCGCTTGACGAGGCCGCCAACGCGACCCGCTGGGGCGAAGCCGGCGACTGGGCGACGCAAAGCCTGCTGATCCAGTGCCACCAGGAGGGAGACGGCGGCGAGAAAGTGTTCCAGCTGCTGGGCCGGCTGGTGGCCTCGCCGCAAGAGCACATGCACGTCATCGAGCTGGTCTACCAGGTGTTGTCTCTGGGCTTTCGCGGCCGCTACGGCAAGCGGTCCGAAGGACCGCGCGAACTCGACGCGATCCGCCAGCAACTGTTGAACCTGATCGCCGGCGCGCGCGAAAGCGTGCCGCGCGAGCTGTCTCCGCACTGGCGCGGCGCGGCGCCGGGCAAGCTGCGGCTGCTGCGTTCGGTGCCGGTGTGGGTCACGGCCTGCGTGTTGTCGCTCGGCATTGCGGCATTGTTCGGCTGGTACAAGTACCAGCTGCTCGCCGGCACCGATGCGCTGGCGCGGCAGATCGTCGCCATCGGCCACGCCGCGCCGCCGGATCCGCCGACGGCAATGCGGCTGGCGGCGCTGCTGCGGGCGGAGATCGCCCGCGGCGTCGTGAGCGTCAGCGAAGACGACAAGCGCAGCACGGTCACGTTCCGCGGCGACGACATGTTCGCCGCCGGCCAGGTGGATGTCGGCAGCAAGGTCCTGCCGGTGCTCGACAAGGTGGCCGCAGAGATCAGCAAGGTCGCCGGACAGGTCAACGTCATCGGCCATACCGACAACGTTCCGATCAGGACCGCACGCTTTCCTTCCAACCAGGTGTTGTCCGAAGAGCGCGCGGCCGTCGTCGCCGAATACCTCGCCGGCAAGGGCGTTGCCAAGGGAAGGCTGGCGGCGGTGGGCAAGGGCGATAGCGAGCCGCTGGCGGGCAATGCGTCGCCCGCCGCGCGCGCCCAGAACCGCCGTGTGGAAATCGTGGTGATGCATTGAGAGAGTGCGGTATGGAATTCCTGAAACGTTGCCTGGCCGTGCTGTTCTCGCGTCAGATGCTGGTGTACGTGGCGCTGGCGCTAGCCGCGGCCGCGATCTGGTTTATCGGTCCGCTGCTCGCGTTCAATGGTTTGCGGCCGTTGGCGGGGATCGGCATGCGGATGGCCGCCATCGTGCTGCTGCTGGCGCTGGCATTGTTGCTGGTGCTGCGCTGGTCGGTGGCGGTGATCGGGATCGCCGTGCTTTGCCTGGCAATCTGGCATGCCGGGCCGCTGCTTGCTGTCGGCGCAGCGCATCCGCTCGCTTCGGACGTCGTGCGGGTCGTCGTCATTGCCGTGCTTGTCTTTTTGCTCGCGGCCTATGAAGTGTTCCGTTTCCTGCGCCGCTCGCGGGCGAACGATTCGTTGCTGCAGAAGCTGCTGAACCCTGGCGGCAAGCGTCCGGAAGCCATTGCCACGGACGAGCTCGCCATTGTGGAAGAGGCTGTGCGGAAGGCGCTGAGGCAGCTCAAGGGGATGCGCAGCGGTGGCGGGATCGGTCGCGTCCTGGAAGGCAGGCGCTACCTGTACGAACTGCCGTGGTACATGGTGGTCGGCGTAGAGGGAGCGGGCAAGACCACCGCCCTGCTCAATGCCGGTTTGCAGTTCCCGTTGCCGGAGCAGATGAGCGCCGCCGCGCTGGCCGGCAAGGATCGAGGCACCCGGACTGCAAGCTGGTGGCTTTCGAATGAGGCCGTGCTGATCGACACGGCCGGCCGCTATACCAGCCATGGCCAGAATCCAAAGATCGACCAGGCCGAGTGGACCGGGTTCCTCACGATGCTGCGCAGGCATCGCAGCCGGGCGCCGATCAATGGCGCGGTGCTTGCCATCAGCGCGGAGGACCTGCTGACGCAGTCGCCCGAAGTGCGCGTGCGCCAGGCGGCCAGCCTGCGCGCCCGGCTGGCCGACCTGCGCACGGATCTCGGCATCCGCTTCCCGGTCTATGTGATCGTCACCAAGCTCGACCAGCTGGCGGGCTTCGGCGCGTACTTCCGGTACCTGAGCAGCGAAGGCCGCGCGCAGCCGTGGGGCTTTACTTTCCCGCATGACGACCGCAAGGCCAGGCGCTCCGATGCGCCCGACGCCTTCGCGCAACGCTGCCGCACCGAGATGGCGCTGCTGGTCGACCGGCTGCAGGCGGGACTCGATGCGCGGCTGTATGAAGAGTACGACCCGCAGCGCCGCAAGGACCTGTTCGCGCTGCCGCAAGAGTTTGCCGGCCTGGCCGGGCCGGTCGTCGCCATGCTGGCGCAGGTGTTCCTCGATTCCCGCTTTGACGATACCGAGAGCACCCACATGCTGCGCGGCGTGTACTTCACCAGTGCGGCCCAGACGTCGTCAACGGTGGTGGCGGACCATGAAACCGTGCTCAGGCGCCTGGAGCGCAACCATGCCGACACCACGGAAACTGCGGAGCAGGCCTTCCCTGCCACGGCCGAATCCGTTGCCGATTCCGCGGCGGCGCAAGCGACGGGCCATCGCAGCTATTTCCTGCAGGACGTCTTCAAGCGCGTGATCGTGCCCGAAGCGCATCTGGTGAAACCGAACCTGCGCTGGGAATTCCGCTTCCGCCTGCTGCGGCTGCTCGGCCACACGCTGGCCGTGGTGATCTTCCTGTGGCTGGCCGGTGCGCTCTATGCCAGCGATGGCCACAACCGCGCCTACCTGCAGTCGGTGCGGCAGAAGGCCGGGGCGCTGGCCGCTACCGTCGCCGCCTTCTACAAGGCGCCGCAGCCCGGCACAATGCCCGAGGTGCTGTCGGCCGCGCGCGACCTGCCTGCCTATGCCGGCCTGGCGCCGGCCGTTCCGCCGCTGGCATGGCGCTACGGCCTCTACAGCGTGCCACCGGTCCTCGATGCCTCGATCCGGACCCACGTCAGGCTGCAGGACAACTTGCTGGTGCCATACCTGGTGCGCCGGGTCGAATCGGTGCTCGAAAGCGCGGTGGCCGCGCGCGATGCCAGGCAGACCTACGACACGCTGCGCGTCTACCTGATGCTGCACGAGAAGAACAGGTTCAGCGCGCCGGAGGTGCGGGCATGGGTCCAGAGCGATTGGGCCACCGGCAACGGCGCGGCCGCCTTTGGCGGCAGGGTCGCCGTGCTGGAACACCTGAATGGGCTGCTGGACGGCAGCCGGCCGGTGCAATCGCCCTATGCCAGGAACGAAGCTCTGATCCGCTCGGCGCGGGATTTCCTTGATGGCAACACTTCGATCGAGCGGCTCTACGACCGTGCCAAGGCGGCCATGCTGGAAGCCGCGCCGCAGGACTTCACGCTGGTCCGGGCGGTCGGGCCGCAGGCCGGAACGGTCTTTACGCGGGCCAGCGGCGAGCCGCTGGAGCGGGGCATTCCCGGGCTCTTTACCTATGCCGGCTATCACGATCTCTTCAACGCGCGCTTGCCCGAGTTTGTCGGCAAGGCGCAGGCGGTCGACGCCTGGGTGATGGGCCGCACGGGCCACGACGGGGTTCAAAAAAAAACGCTTGAGGCCGCAGCGGGCAAGCCGGGCGATAACGATCCGCTGACGCGCGAGATCCGCCGCCTGTACCTGGAGGAGTATGCACGCCGCTGGATCGCGTTCCTTGGCGACATACGCACGGTGACCGGCGACAACCTTGCCTTTGACCTGGAGATCCTGCGCAATTTCGCCGCGCCGGACTCGCCGCTGGCCCGGCTCGGCCGCGCCGCGGTGCAGGAGACCACGCTCTCCACGCTCCCCCGGCCGCTCGCGCCGCAGGACCCGTCGCTGGCGCAGAAGGCGCTGTCCGTACTCGACAAGACATCCGGACCAGTACAGGTGTTGAATGCGCGCGCCGAAGCGCGCCAGGAGCGCGAACTGGTCGACAACCGCTTTGCCGCGCTGCGCGAGGTCGTGACCGGACAGGCCGATGCCGCCGCGCCAGACGCGCAGGCAACAGGCGCCAAGCCGCGGCTGGAGGCGATTGCCGGCATGGTCAACGCCTACTACACCACCCTGGTGGTAGCCAACAACGCCTTGAATACCCGCAACCTGCCGCCGCCGGCGGACACCGGCGCGCAGTTGCGCATGGAAGCGGCCAAGCTGCCCGCGCCGTTCGCTGCGGTGCTGGCCGACCTGGTGGTGCAGGGTACGCGCGATGTCAACAAGGGCATCGGCGAGATCCTGGTGGCGCAGATGGATGCCATGATCGGCGAAAGCTGCCGCAGCGCCATCGAGGGCAAGTACCCCTTCGCCCCCGCGGCGGCACCGGATGTCGATCCGGAAGACTTCGCGCGGATCTTTGCCGCCGGCGGCGTGCTCGACGACTTTTTCGAGAAAGTGCTGGCGCCGCACGTCGATACCACCATCTCTCCCTGGCGCTACAAGCTGACCGCGCCGGACGTGCCGCCGGTGGCCGGGCCGAGCCTGGTGCCGTTCCAGCGCGCACGGGACATCCGCGAGGTGTTTTTGCGCGATCCGGGCGCGAAGAGGCTGGCGTGGAAGGTCGACCTGAAGGTCGTCGGGCTCGATCCCGAGATCGTCGAGCTGAACCTGGACTTCGACGGACAAGGGCAGCGCTATGTGCATGGCCCGGTGGTGCCGCTGAAGATCACCTGGCCCGGCCCGCGCGGCGGCCAGGGCGCACAGATCAGCGCCAGCCCGCGCATCCGCCCGGAGACTTCGACGCTGGCCGCAAGCGGCCCATGGGCACTGATGCGGATCGTGGCAAGGGGAAAGCTGGCCGGATCGGCCAGCGCCAGCCATTTCATGGCGGAGTACGACTTCGACGGCCGCAAGGCGCGGCTGGATATCAACACCGGCAGCCTGGCCAATCCGTGGACCACGGGCTTGCTGCAAGGCTTCAAATGCCCGGGGCGTTCGGGATGATGACGCACGCCGCGATGGGTAATGGCAACCACCTGCTGCGGCTGGCGCAGCCGGTGATCTGGGTGCTCGATGAACTGACGCCGGAACTCGATTCCGCGGCGCGCCTGGAGACGCTGCAGGAAGCCGCGCACACGCGCCTGGCCAACTTCCGGCAGGCCTGTCGCGCGGCGGCGTTGCCGGCGGAGGATGTGGAGGCGGTCCACTATTGCCTGTGCGCGGCGCTGGACCAGGCGGGCCGCCGCGTGCAGGGACGCTCCGGTGCCTGCCGTGGCGCCTGGCTGCAGCGCGGCCTGCTTGCGGCGCACTACGGCGAGGCGGAGCGCGGCAGCCGCTGCCGCGCACTGGTCGCCAGGCTGCAGCAGCGAGCCGGCGCCCATGCTGATGCGCTTGAAGTCGTTGCATGCCTGGTCGCACGCGGGCTCACGGATGAGTACGGGCGGCCACCGGCAGAACTGGTGCCGCGGATCCGGCCGGCGACACGCGAGATCATGGCGCTGAGACCGGCATCGCCATGTGAAGCGCAGCCCGAAGCGCCGCCGCGGGTGCCGATGGCCGGCGCCCGGCCGCTGCTTGCCGTCGCCGCATTGGCCTTCCTAGTCGCTGCCGTCGTCGTGGCGGTCCAGGCGACGCGCCAGAACGCCGCGACCGAAGCGCTTGCACTACGGGTGGAACGGCTGGCACAAGCCGCTTACCCACCCGCTTACCAACCCGCTTACCCGTCCGTTTCCCCGTCCGTTTCCCCGTCGGCAGACACGCTGGAGCGGGACATCGAACAGGCCTTCGCCGGGCAACTCGCCAGCGCAGCCATCCATGCCGATGTGCGCAGCGGCCGCCTGCACATCGTCTTCCAACACGGCCTGTCGTTTCCGCCCGGGCAGGCGCAACTGCCACGGGCGCTGGCCGAGCAACTCGACAAGCTGGCCGACCTGCTCGACGGCCGGGCCGACTGGATCACGGTGGTCGGGCATGCCGACGATTCTCCGGTGGCCCAGGCGGTTATCGGTCCAACCAGGCGCTGTCGCAAGCGCGCGCGCAAGAGGTGGCCGGCTACCTGCAGGCGCGTGGCCTGGCAGCGGTGCGGGTCGACACCATCGGGCGGGGCGCCGCGCAGCCCGTGGCAGACAACCGGACCGCCGGGGGCCGGATGCTGAACCGCCGGATAGAAGTCTTTGCCAGCGTTCGCTAGGCGCCAGCCGGCATGGGAATTGCTCTGCTTTTCGTATCGCCGCGCCAGCCAGGTGCCGCAACGGTGACTATATTAGGGGCATCGGCCCCCGCATTGGCCCCGGCATCGGAACCGCATTCCCCATGGCATATACCCACACCATCGGCAGTCAGCGCCATGTCTTCGACAGCTTGCGCACGCTGCTGGCCAAGGCCAGCCCGGCGCGCTCCGGCGATGCGCTCGCCGGCATCGCCGCCGCCAGCGAGCAGGAGCGGATGGCCGCGCGCCTGGCGCTGGCCGACGTGCCGCTGACGCAATTCCTCAATGAGGCGCTGGTGCCGTATGAGGCGGACGAAATCACGCGGTTGATCGTCGACCGGCATGACGCTTGCGCTTTTGCCGCGATCGGTGCCACGACCGTCGGCGACCTGCGCGACTGGCTGCTGCGGCACGAGACCGACAGCGCCACGCTGGCGCGCGTCGCGCCGGGCATCACCCCCGAGATCGCGGCCGCGGTCAGCAAGCTGATGCGCAACCAGGACCTGGTAGCGGTGGCGCGCAAATGCCAGGTGGTGACGCGCTTTCGCAATACCGTCGGACTGCCGGGGCGGCTGGCGGTGCGGCTGCAGCCGAACCATCCTACCGACGACCCCAAGGGCATTGCCGCTTCCGTCATCGACGGCCTGCTGTACGGCTGCGGCGACGCCACCATCGGCATCAACCCGGCCTCGGACAACCTGGGCGCCATTGTTTCGCTGCTGCATATGCTCGATGCGCTGCGCAGCCGCTTCGATATCCCGACGCAGTCGTGCGTGCTGACCCACGTCACCAACACGCTGCGCGCGATCGCGCAGGGCGCGCCGGTCGACCTGGTGTTCCAGTCGGTGGCGGGCAGCGAACGCGCCAATACGGCCTTCGGGATCAGCCTGGCGCTGCTGGCCGAGGCCCACGACGCCGCCCAGGGCCTGGCGCGCGGCACCGTCGGCGACAACGTCATGTATTTCGAGACCGGGCAGGGCAGCGCGCTGTCGGCCAATGCTCACCATGGCGTCGACCAGCAGACCATGGAGGCGCGCGCCTACGCCGTGGCGCGCGCGTTCTCGCCGCTGCTGGTCAATACGGTGGTGGGCTTTATCGGGCCGGAATATCTGTACGACGGCAAGCAGATCATCCGCGCCGGGCTCGAGGACCACTTCTGCGGCAAGCTGATGGGCGTGCCGATGGGCTGCGACGTCTGTTACACCAACCATGCCGAGGCCGACCAGGACGACATGGACACGCTGCTGACGCTGTTCGGCGTGGCCGGCATCAACTTCATCATGGGCGTGCCCGGCGCCGACGACATCATGCTGAACTACCAGAGCACGTCGTTCCACGATGCGCTATACCTGCGCGAAGTGCTGGGCCTGCGCCCCGCGCCGGAATTCGAGCAATGGCTGCAGCGCATGGGCATCGCAGATGCCGCCGGCCGGTTGCTGGAGCCGTCCGAGCGCCAGCCGCTGCTGCAGATGGCGCACAGCCTGTAAGGCCGCCCCCGGCCATTCTTCACGACACGCCATGTCCGACCTTCCTTCGCGCCCCGCCAATACCGCCAATAGCGCCAATACCTCCGCTACGCACGACGCCGATCCATGGCAGCGCCTGCGCCAGTTCACGCGCGCGCGCATCGCATTGGGGCGCACCGGCCACAGCCAGACCACCGAGGCCGTGCTCGCGTTCGGCCTGGCCCATGCGCAGGCGCGCGATGCCGTGCATCTGCCGCTGGACGCCGATGCCATCGCCGGCGCACTGCGGCAGGCGGGATTCGACCACGTGGTCGTCCATAGCGCAGCGCCCGACCGCACCCATTACCTGCGGCGCCCGGACCTCGGCCGGGGCCTGGATGACGCGAGCAGGGAGCGCCTGGCGGCGGCGCGACCGCAGCAGGCGCCCGATGTCGTGTTCGTGATCGCCGACGGCCTTTCGGCGCTGGCAGCGCAATCCCATGCCATAGCGGTGCTGGAAGCAACGTGCCGGCTGCTGCCGCAGGAATGGCGTATCGGACCGGTGGTGGTGGCGGAGCAATCGCGCGTCGCGCTCGGTGACGATATCGGTGCCGTGCTTGGCGCGCGTCAGGTGGTGATGCTGATCGGCGAACGGCCCGGGCTGAGTTCGCCCGACAGCCTCGGCATCTACCTGACCTACGCCCCGCGGCCCGGCCGTACCGATGCCGAGCGCAACTGCATCTCCAATGTGCGGCCCGAAGGGTTGTCCTATGTGCAGGCCGCGCAACGGCTGGTGTTCCTGCTGCGCGGTGCCGCGGCACTCGGGCGCTCGGGCGTGGACCTGAAGGACGACAGCGAGCGCGCATTGGCCGGCGCGGCGCCGCCGGCAGCGGCATTGCGGGACCTCGAATGAATGAAAACGAAAACGGCCACCGCGGGCGGATCCGCGGTGGCCGCACCGTAACGTCGCCGCGCTACATCATGCGGCGCGAGAAGTGCCCCGGCGTGGCATCCGACATCAGGTCCATGAACTGGTCCCGTGTCATGTGCACCAGTTCCTGGTGGTCGCCGCCTTCGAAATACACCTCGGGCTGCTGCATCAGGCTGTCGTCCACATAGGTTTGCATGCCATACGCCATGGCGACCGGCGGAATCGCGCCAAGGTCGCAATCCTTGAAGATCTCGCGGATTTCATCCTCATGTGCGAGCACCAGGTCGCGGCCGGTCTGTTCGCAGATCGCAGCCAGCTGCAGGTGATGGCTCGAAGGGATCACCGCGGCGACATAGCCGCGCTCGTCCTCGAGCAACAGGGTCTTGGCCAGACGGTCTCCGGGAATGTGCGCCGCCTCGGCAGTGGCCATGCTGCTGAGGGTGTAGGGGTGGCGGATGATGTCGTACTGGGTATTCTTGCTGCTCAGGCAGTTTGCAAGCGTGCTAGACAGGGCCATGGTTGCTCCTCAGAACAGGGATACGCCTACGGTTATCCTTGTGTTCCTAATATAGTGCCTGGCGCCGTGCCCAACGGCTCCCGATCCGCCTTGCAGCGCTAGCGGTGCAGCCGCGGCCACACCGCCTGCAGCTCGGTTTTCAGGAAGTTCAGCAGGTAGCGCGTCGCCAGCGTCTGGTAGCGGTTTGGCATGGTCAGCATGTACAGTCGGCTGCCGAACACGCTGATGCGGTAATCCGGCAGCAGCTGCACCAGCCCGCCGCTCGCCAGTTCCTCGCCGATCGCGTAGATTGGCGTGATGCCGATGCCCAGGCCGGCCACCACTCCTTCCTTCAGGAAGCCGAAATTATCGGAACTGAGCGTCGGTTCCAGCACCACCTGGTCGCGGGCTTCCTGCGCTTCGCTGCCGGGCCGCGTTCCCGCGACCTTCAGCTTTTGCCCGACTGGCGAGGCGCAAACGATCGCATGCTGCTGCAGGTCTGCGAGTGACTGGGGCGCGGGATGGTTTGCCAGGTAGGCGGGCGAAGCGCAGATGACCCAGTCCACCGTGCCAATCTCGGTGGCGATGACCGAATCGGGCGGCGTGGAGATGATGCGCAGCGCCACGTCCACATCCTCGGACACCAGGTTGTGCACGCGGTTGTCGAACACGACATCGAGGGTGATGTCGGGATAGCGCTGCTTGAATTGCACCATCAGCGGCGACAGCAGCGTATGGCCAAGGCCGGTAGGGACCGAAAGCCGCACATGGCCCTGCAGGCTCTTGCCCATGTTGCTGATCAGCGCATTGGCGGCTGCCACCTCGCCGAGGATATTGCGCCCGTGCTCGTACAGCCCGGCCCCCACAGGCGTGGGCTCGACATGGCGGGTGGTCCGCCGCAGCAGCTGCACGCCCAGCTCTTCTTCCAGCGCCTTCAGCCGGTAGCTGACATTGGCGCGCGTCATCTTGAGCTTGCGCGCGGCCGCGCTCAGGTTGCCGGCGTCGACGATGTCGACGAACAGGCGCAAGGCGTTGAGGTCCATGGCTAGTAGGAAAGAGCTAGTAGGAAAGAAAAAGGGCCGGCCCCGTATATTGCCATGCTGGCGCGCGCACCTCGGCGCCGAGGTGCAGCATACGGCGAACGTATCATCAGGGTTTGGGGGATTGTCCAGCCGGCGAAACAGTGTGTGCCGCGTTTCGGCCGCCCGTGACGGCGTTTCAGGCTGGCCATCGCTTGCACCGAACGCGACTCTGGGCAATGATGCGATCCACACCGTCAACCGGCCCGACGCGCCCCCCTTTGCCATGCACCGCTTGATGCGCCGCTGGCTGTGCGTGCCTTTGTTCATTGCCGGCGCCAGTGCCTCTGCCCAGGACCTGGTCGAGTGCAAGCGGATCGAGCATGACCAGCTGATTGCCGCCACCCAGGAAACGCTGCTGTTCCTGCGCTGCCGTGCGCGCCAGGTCGCCTACGAAGCGCCACGCCTCAAAGGCGTCTCGCAGCGCTTCAAGGATGACCTGATCTTCGCTTGCCTGGACCAGGCGGACGCGGTCGAGCACCAGTTGCGCGTACGCCATGGCTATTCGCGCGAAGCGCTGGCGCGCCAGCGCTGCAATCCGCTGGGCGGCACGCCCGGCTGAGCCGCGCGACCGCCATCAACACGCGCTCGCGTCGACGCGGCTCATACTTCGCGCGTCATGCCGGCCAGGTCGATCCACTCGCGGAACTGCTCCTCGGTCACATGTCCGGACGCGATCGCCGCTTCCCGCAGGGACAGGTTGCGCTGCACCGCCAGCTTGGCGATCTCGGCGGCCTTGTCGTAGCCGATATGCGGGTTGAGCGCCGTGACCGGCATCAGCGAGCGTTCCAGCAGCTCGGCAATGCGCTCGCGGTCGGCCTCGACGCCCTCGACCATATGCTCGGCAAAGCTCGACGCCGCCCCCGCCAGCAGGCTGACCGACTGCAGCAGGCTGTAGATGATCACCGGCTTGTACGCATTCAGCTCCAGCGTGCCCAGGCCGTTGGCCAGCGTCACCGTGGTGTGGTTGCCGATCACGCGGCAGCACACCATGGCCAGCGCCTCCGCCTGGGTCGGATTGACCTTGCCCGGCATGATCGACGAGCCCGGCTCGTTGGCCGGCAGGATCAGCTCGGCGAAGCCGGCGCGCGGCCCCGAGCCCAGCAGCATGAAATCGCGCGCGATCTTCAGGAATGACGAGGCGGTGGTGTTGAGCGCGCCCGACAGGTCGGCCAGCGCATCATGCGAGGCCTGCAGCGCGTAGCGGTTGGGCGCGGGCTCGAACGGCAGGCCGGTGTAATCGGCCAGCGCGCGCGCAAAGGCCACGGCAAAGCCGTGCGGCGCGTTCAGCCCGGTGCCGACCGCGGTGCCGCCCTGCGCCACCGGCATGGCGCGCAGCATGGCCTGCTGCAGCCGCGATTGCGCATCGGCGACTTGCGTCATGTAGCCCGAGAACTCCTGGCCCAGCGTGAGCGGCACAGCGTCCTGCAGGTGCGTGCGGCCGACCTTGACGATATCGGCGAAGGCTTCCACCTTGCGCGCAAAGGTCTGCTGCAGCTGCTCCAGCGCCGGCAGCAGCTGTTGCTGGATCGCGCGCGTCGCGGCGATGTGCATCGCGGTCGGGAAGCTGTCGTTGCTCGACTGGCTGGCATTGACGTGGTCGTTCGGGTGCACCGGCTTCTTGCTGCCGACTTCTCCGCCGAGCAGCTGGATCGCGCGGTTGGCGATGACCTCGTTGAGGTTCATGTTGGTCTGCGTGCCCGATCCCGTCTGCCAGACCGACAGCGGAAACTCCTGCGGCCAGCGGCCTTCGATCACTTCCGTGGCCGCCTGCTCGATGGCCTGTGCCAGCTCGGGCGGCAGTACGCCCAGCTCACGGTTGGCGCGGGCCGCGCACAGCTTCAGGACGGCAAAGGCCTCGACCAGCGCCGGCGGCATCTTCTCGTCGCCGATGCGGAAGTTCTGGCGCGAGCGTTCGGTCTGCGCGCCCCAGAGGTGGTCGGCGGGCACCGGGACATCGCCCAGGCTGTCTTTCTCGATGCGGGTGTTGCTGGCGGAAGGGCTGGACATGGACAGACTCCTTTGCAAGGCAGGAGGCGGCGCTGCGGGCGCCGGCATTGCCGGATGGAAGGAACGTGGCAAGGAACGTGGGGAAGCGCGGGCGCCGGCAAGTCATGGCCGTCTGGAGCCAGGCCGCGCACCGCCCGTGCGAGCAGTCCGCCAGATTACGCCGCAGGCGCGCTGCGTGCGTTCAAGTCCATGCTGCCCGCCGGGGTAACCAGCATGCGGCCGACGCGGCGGGCGGGGGCGCGGCTACGCCGTCATCTTGAGGCACTGCTCCATGCAAACCGCACAGGCCCGCGCGCACTCCTGGCAGTGCTCGGCGTCATGGCGCTCGCATTCCTCCTTGCACCACTTGCAGACTTCGGCGCAGTCCTCGCAGACCAGCGGCGCGAACTCGCTGTTGCGCAGCATGTAGGAGGCGGCCAGCTGCGCGATGCCGGCGACATCCATGTCCAGCGCGATGCAGCGCGCCATCCTGTGCACGTCCTGCTCTTCCAGGCAGGCCCCGGCGCATTTCAGCGCGGCGGCGGCACAGGCGTTGCACGCGGCGATGCAGTCGGCGTAGCGGGCGGCGTTTTCCTGCACGGTGGGTCGGATCATCGAGCGTCCTCCTTCGGGGGTAGGTGGATGGAACCGTGAATGCCGGCGCGTGGCCGGCGGGCGCAGGGCACCGCGCCGCCCTGGCGGCGGCAAGCCGGTCCCATGGCATGCCCGCGGTGATGCGGGCGCCCCAAAGGCGCCGTCACGGGGCATCGTTATTCACAATAGCAGGCGAAAGTCGATCCTGCGGGCCCGGTACTTGCAGCGCCGCGCTGGTTACAATGCCGCCTGCGCAGGCGTTCCGGAGGATAGGGCGCGGGTATCGTGCCCGGCACCCGGCGTGGTCGTCGGGCACCACCGTCCCCCCAACCGCATCTAACAGGAAGCCGCAGACAACATGACGCATTGCCGGGCTCCGGCCGGGCACGCGACAGGCCGCCAGTCGGCTACCCAACAACACACCGCACCGCGTGGCCACAGTGGCCGCGCCGGGGCAAGCACACCGGCAGCACGGGAAGGAAGGACATCATGGGCGAGGCAAAGAAACGGGGCACCCCCGAAGAGCGTGCGGCACAGGCGCGCGCGAAGATTGAGGCCCTGCGTCCGGCGCAGCTGGTCTGCGGGCACTGCAAGACTGCGTTCAAGCAGTTCGACACCCTCAACGTGCCGGGCCTGCCCGGCATCGACGCCGTGTTCGGCGGGGAATGCCCCGGCTGCGGCAACGATGTGGTGGTGTTCAAGGGCGCGCCGGAAGCCGTGGCGCAGGCCATGATCGCCTGGGAAAAGATGCTGGGCGCCGACGCCCAGCTTGGCTACCAGTCCAGCGACGGGCGCCATGTCCCGTTCGAGCCGGAAGGCAGCGGTGCGGCAACTGCCAACACCGTGCCTGGCAAGCCTGGCGGCACGCTGCATTGACGGGCCGCCGGCCCGGCACGGGCCTGCCACGGCCCGGCTGGTGGCTGAGTTCGCCGGCCAGGTCCGGCGGACCGATTTCATAGCGCCCGCGCCCGGCACCCTTGGCGCGGTACAGCAGCACGTCCGCGAGCCGCGTCAGCCCGCGGTCCTGCACCGGCCCGCCGTGGTAGAGCGCCATATCGGGCCAGCACCTTACACCCCTTCGGGTCACGCGCACGGGACTGTGCCTTGTGCATCCGTCGCGGTATAGTGCCGCGTTATCGCAAGGCACGCAGCCGTTTGCCGGGCGCTGGCCAGCCTGACGGGTTCCGTGGCAGGCGCGCGTCGCTGGCGCCAGACCGTTCACGAAGACCATGAGACTGACTGCGCTTCCCCCTGCCTTGCTGTCGCTGCTGGTCGCGGCAGGCGGGGCGCTGCTGACCGCGGGGGCGTGGCGCCAGGTACAGCAATTCGAGCAGCGGCTGGCCCAGCAGCATTTCGATGCGCGGCTGAGCCAGGCCAGCAGTGCACTGCGCGAGCGCATGCTCGAGAACGAGCGGCTGCTGCGCGGCGTGGCGGGCCTGATGACGGCCAATCCGGCAACTTCGCGCGCGCAATGGCGCAACTATCTCTATACCGCCCAGCTCGATGAGCTGCCGCCCGGCACACAATCGATCGGCTACGCACCGCTGACGGCGCCGCGCCAGGTCCAACCCCTGATCGCGGCCGCGCGCGCCGATGGCCTGACCGATTACCGGATCCATCCCGCCGGCCCGCGCAGGCTCTACGCGCCCATCCTCTACGTGGAGCCGCTGGCCGGGCGCAACGCCCGCGCCGCCGGCTTTGACCTGCTGTCCGAGCCGTCCCGTCGTGCCGCGATGGAAGCGGCGCGCGACAGCGGCGAGCCCCGGCTGACGCGCGGGCTCGACCTGGTGCGCGAGGCCGAGGCGCAGGAGCGCCAGCGCGGCGCGCTGCTGTTCCTGCCGGTCTACGGTGGCGGCGTGGCCGCCAGCACGCTGGCGCAGCGGCGCGAGGCGGTGGTCGGCTATGTCTATGTGTCGCTGCGGCTGGGCGACCTGATGCGCGGGATCGGCGCGCCGGCACTGGCGGACCTGGAGCTGTCGCTGCACGAGGGCACGCCTGCCATGCCCGGCCCGCAGCTGTCGGATACGGTTGGTACCGCGGATCGCGATGACGGCAATGCCCCATTGCTGCGCGGCGAGCGCCAGTTCCACTATGGTGGCGCCGCGTGGACGCTGCGTGCGGCCACGCGTCCCGCGTTCGAGGCGGCATATGGCCCGCGCCAGGGGTATGCCGTGCTGGCCGCGGGCGCGCTCGCCACGCTGGCGCTGGCCGGCATGGCCTATGCGCTGGCACGGCAGCGCCGCACCGCGCGGCAACGCGAGGCGCAGGCTGTCCCCCCCTGGGAAGACGACAATGCCACGCTGCAGGCATGCATGGCGCAATCCGCCGACGGCTTTGTCCTCACCGACGCCAACGGCGTGGTCGTGCGTGCCAGCGAGCGCGCCGGCATGCTGTTCGGCATCGCGCCGCCCGATCTCGTCGGGCGTAGCCTCGATACGCTCGCCCCGGGCGCCACCGGTGTCGTGGAGGGTGCCGATGGCGCTGGCCTGGCCCGCGGCGCCGCGCAGCGAGAGCTGGCCGGCGTGCGTAGCGACGGCAGCCGTTTCCCGCTGCGCGCCAGTGCCGCGCACCTGCCCAGCGCCGAGGGCGGCGACAGCAGCGACAGCGGCGCCCACTGGCTGTGGGCAATCACCGACCTGGAGCCGCAGCAGCGCGCGCACCAGGCCGCCGCGCACCAGGCCGCGCGCTACGCCGGGCTGCTCGACCATGCCAGCTTCGGCGTCATCACCTTCGGCGAC
Organism: Cupriavidus sp. L7L; assembly: GCF_004353535.1. NCBI lineage: Bacteria > Pseudomonadati > Pseudomonadota > Betaproteobacteria > Burkholderiales > Burkholderiaceae > Cupriavidus > Cupriavidus sp. L7L. The sequence goes on along the minus strand of NZ_SMNY01000033.1, from coordinate 51,978 downwards.
GACGGCGTGATCACCAGCGTCAATGCCGCAGGCACGCGCATGCTGTGGTACGCCACCGCCGAGCTGGTCGGCCGCATGCCGGTCACCGGGCTGCATCTCGCCGACGAACTGGCGGCGCACGCGCGCGCGCTCAGCCAGGAGCTGGGCGAACCGGTGCCGGCCGGCATGCCCGCGCTGGTCGCCAAGGCGCGGCTCGGCCTGACCGACGAAGGCGAATGGACCTGGGTGCGCAAGGGCGGGTCGCGCCTGCCGGTGCAGGTATCCGTGTCGGCGCTGGCCGCGCAGCCGGACGGGCCGCCGGCAGGCTACCAGGCCATCGCCTACGACCTGACCGAACGCCGCCGTGTCGACGAATACATCCGCCACCTGGCGCTGCACGACCCGCTGACCGGCCTGCCCAACCGCGCCGAACTCAACGAGTGCGCACAGCCCATGCTGCTGCACGCGCGCCGCCACGGCGAACGCGTGGCGCTGCTGCTGCTGGACCTGGACCACTTCAAGCACATCAATGATTCACTCGGCCACCCGGTCGGCGACGACGTGCTGCGCACCATGGCCGACCGCCTCAAGGGCGCGGTGCGCCAGGGCGACCTGGTGGCGCGCATGGGCGGCGACGAATTCGGCGTGGTGCTGGGCGGCCTGCGCGACGACAGCGAGGCCGAGCTGATCGCCGCCAAGATCCAGGCGCGGGTCAATGAGGAACTGCTGGCCGGCGGGCAGCGCCTGCGCGTGACCCTGTCGATCGGCATGGCGATCTTCCCCGAAGACGGCGATTCGCTGACCGAGCTGATGAAGTCCGCCGACGCCGCCGTCTATGCCGCCAAGCAGGGTGGCCGCGCCCAGCTGTGCCGCTTTGCCGCGTCGATGGCGGAGGCCTCGCTGGCGCGCTTCACCATCGAAGGGCTGCTGCGCCGCGCGCTGGCCGGCAATGAATTCCGGCTGCGCTACCAGCCCATCGTCGATACCGCCACGAAAGAGATTACCGGCGTCGAGGCGCTGATCGCCTGGGAAACGCCCGAACGCGGCCCGATGCAGCCGTCCGAGTTCATTCCCATCGCCGAGCAAAGCGGGCTGGTCGCGCCGCTGGGCGAATGGACGCTGGCCACCGCCTGCCGCGAGATCCAGGCGCTGCGCGAGGCGTTGGGCCGCGACATCGAAGTGGCGGTCAATATCTCGCCGCTGCAGCTGCGCCAGGCCGGCTTCCCGGACACCGTGGCGCGCTGCCTGGAGCAGGCCGGCCTGCCGCCGCGGCAACTGGTGATCGAGGTCACCGAAGGCATCCTCGTCGACGGCGGCGAGACCACCATCGAGACCTTCCGTCGGCTGCGCGCGCTTGGCGTGGCGCTGTCGATCGACGATTTCGGCACCGGCTATTCCGGCCTGAACTACCTGACCCGGCTGCCGATCGACCGGCTCAAGATCGACAAGTCCTTCGTCGACGACGTGGCCACGCCCGGCCACGACCAGGCGGTGGCTGCGGCGATCATCGCGCTCGGGCACCAGTTGCACCTGAAGGTGGTTGCCGAAGGGGTGGAAACCGCGGCGCAGTTCGAGTTCCTGCGGTCGCAGGGCTGCGACGGCGTGCAGGGCTTCCTGTTCTGCCAGGCGGTGGCGCCGCACGCCTTGCGCCAGCTGCTGGAGACAGGCCTGGAAACGCCGCTGGCCGACCAGGCCGCCCCGCGGCAATAGGCCGGACACGCCGGACTGCGGCCTCGCAGAAACGGGTACGCTCAGTGCGGTTGGGCGGCTTAGTGAATGCGCGGACCGGTCAGGCTTCGCGCGGCGTGTCGGGGGTGGGAAGCTCGGCGTGCAGGCGGCGGTACAGTTCGTCGATGCGCTGGCGGCTGGCCGCCAGTTCCTCGCGGCCGCGCTCGGTCAGCAGGTAGACGCGGCCGATGCCGTCGCGCAGCACGCTTTCGAGATAGCCCTCCATCTGCAGGGCGCGCAGCAGGGGACGCACGGTGCCGATGTCGACCTGGAAGCCGTACTCCAGCAGCATGTCGGCGAGCATGGCTACCGTGGCGGGGACTTCCAGGGCAAATTGCAGGACGTAGACGCGGGCAAGCAGGCCCAGGAACTGTCGTTTCATGAAATCTGGCAACGCGGCAGCCGTACCGGCGGTTGACGCGGGCGGCATGCTGGATGTTTGGGTTTGCGGACGTTGTGCCGCCAACAGCGGAAACGCTGCCGGTAGCCGGGATTTACCGTGCAGCGCATGCCGGATAATTCACTTTAGACGGCGCAGGCAAAAAAGAAGCCGCCAGGTGCCCTGGCGGCTTGTCGGGAATGCGTCGGAGGGGTCAATTAACTCTGGCGCAGACCAGAGTTTAATTTAACTGAATACGGCTTGTCACCTGTCTGATTCGACACCCCTCCCATGGAGGGGTATAGGTGTAGGCGGTTCGAAGGGAACGCCCTGCAATTGTCTGCCATTGTGCCCAAAAAGGCAGCCTGATGTGAGGTAGATCCCTCAACTGCAGCGAAAAAGCGACTCACATGTGCCGCATTCATCGCATGCAACAAGATGCAGATGTCCGAATCCGGCTTGCGCCCGTGCCACCACCAGCGTCAAATCGCGACACCCTCATCTTGCCGTGGCGACGCAGCTCGCCGCCGCCTCCTCATGAAGCCCGCCGATCTCGCACGCCTGCTCACCTTGGCCGCCATTTGGGGCGCCAGTTTTCTGTTCATCCGCATTGGCGCGCCGGTGCTCGGCCCGATGCCGGCCGCTTTCGTGCGCGTGCTCGTTGCCGCCATCACGCTCGCCGTATGCCTGCCGTTGTTGGGACTGCGCTGGGACATGCGCGCCAAATGGCCGGCGGTGCTCACACTGGGCGTGATCAACTCCGGCATTCCGTTCGCCATGTACGCGGTGGCGGCGCTGTGGCTGCCCGCCGGCTATTCGGCGGTGTTCAATGCCATGACGCCGCTGATGGGCGTCGTGATCGGCGCGCTGGCCTTTTCCGAACGGCTGACGCGCGCCAAGGCGCTGGGCGTGATGCTGGGCGTGGCCGGCGTGGCGGTGCTGACGCGCACCGGCCCGGTCGCGTTCTCGACCGAGCTGCTGCTCGGCGCGCTGGCTTGCCTGGTGGCGACCGCCTGCTACGGCCTGTCCGGCTTCCTGGCGCGGCGCTGGATCACCCAGCGCGGCGGCCTGGACAGCCGCCTGGTCGCCGCCGGCAGCATGGTCGGCGCGACGCTGTTCCTGCTGCCGTTTTGCGCCGCTGCGCTGTGGCGCCACAACACCCTGCCCGAGGCCGGCGCCGGAGTGTGGTGGGCCATGGCGGGCCTTGGCGTGCTCTGCACGGCGCTGGCCTACATCCTCTATTACCGGCTGATTGCCGACCTTGGCCCGGTGCGCTCGCTGACCGTGACCTTCCTGATTCCGCCGTTCGGCATGGTCTGGGGCGCACTGTTCCTGGGCGAGGCGCTGTCGTGGGCCCATGCCGCTGGCGGCGCGCTGATCGGCCTGGCGGTGTGGCTGGTGCTGCGGCCGGTGATGGCCGACGTGCCGGCGGCGGCGGTGGGGATGCCGGCGAAACGCTGACCTGTCAGCAAGCCGCCCCTGGGCGCGCTGGCGCTCCCGCCGTCGTTCCCGCGGCGACGTTGTACTGCTCCCGCACCATCATCACGACGCGGCGCGCCTGGCGCCAATGGCGGATGGCGTCGGCCTCGGTACGTTCGGGGAAATCGACCTCGGCGCTCCAGTTGCAGCCGGTGTGGTCGGGCCGGTGCACGCACACCGCCCGCAGCTGGCAGTCATGGCAGCCGGGTTCCTGCCTCAGGTACACGCTGAGCAGGCGTTCCAGTTCGGATAGCGGCTTGGTCAGGCGCTTCATGATGGCTCCGTCAGGGCGCGGCATCGCTATGTCTACGCGGACCTCGGGCGCGTTCAGGCTTGCGTGGGCAGCGCCGCGGACAGATGCGTTTCGTCCGCCGCGCCGGCACGGCACTCGGGGCAGACGCCGTACAGCACCAGCATGTGCTCGCGCAAAATAAAGGCGTTGTCGGCGGCCACCTGGCGCTGGCGTTGCTCGATGCTTTCGTCGCGGAATTCCTCCACGCGGCCGCAGGCAACGCAGATCAGGTGGTCATGGTGGCCGCCTTCGTTGAGTTCGAACACGGCGTGGTCGGACTCGAAGGTGTGCCGCAGCAGGATGTCGGCCTGCACCAGCTGGTTGAGCACCCGGTACACGGTAGACAGTCCCGCATCCTCGTCCTGGGTCAGCAGGATGCGGTAGACATCCTCCGCACTGAGATGGCGCCGTGCGCTGGTGCGGAACACTTCAAGGATCCGCATCCGCGGCGATGTAGCCTTCAGGCCCGCGCGCTTGAGGTGGATCGGGCTGGACTGTTCGGATGACATGGCGGATGACATTGGAATGCTGCTGTTGCCCCGCATCGGGCAGGGCGGCACCGTGCCCGTCGCCGCGCACGGCGGCGTCGATGGCTTGGCGGGATATTCAGGCTGGAGCGCCAGGGCCGGCCGCGCGCAGCGCTGGCGTCCCTGGCGGCACGCCGTGCCTGCACGACGCGCTGAATAAAAAGGCGGCCTGGCTTGCCTGCGGAAGACGCGATGGGGAAAGCGGGGTCTGGTTGCTTTCCCGATCTTCCGAAGACTGGCTACTGCCAAACGCTCCGCGTGACGGAGCGGTCCCCACAAAAGTCGGTATCGGATGCCGCGTGGCGTGGCACGTGGCGGCGTCCGGAAATTCTGTCCTGCCAGGGTTCGGGGCGGTGCCGCTTGCCGCGGCGGCCTCGGTGCTGGCCGGGCTGCCTGGGTGGTGAAGCACCGTGCGTCAGGCAGTGATCGAATAGTAAATGGGAATCGATCTCATTACAAGTGAAATTTTTGCCGATCTGATTTCTGATTGAATCGAGGCCCAGTCACACTGAACTGCGCGGGGCTTCTTCCATGACATGACGCTGGACGGAGCCATCACCTCGCCTGCCTGCCGTGACCCAATTCACCTAAAGTTGACTTTGCTTTGACGAGCGCGCAGCCAGCATCGCTCCCAGATCCACAGCGGGAGCGCACCGCTGCGCTTGGGTTGTGTAGCGGCCCCGGCACAAGGTAAGGAGAAGCGTGATGGCTCAGGTATTCGACGCGATCATCATCGGCACCGGACAAGCTGGCCCCGCGCTGGCCGCGCGGCTGTCCGGCGCAGGCAAGAAAGTGGCAGTCATCGAACGTGCGAACTTTGGCGGCACGTGCGTGAACACCGGTTGCATCCCGACCAAGACGCTGATCGCGAGCGCGTATGCGGCCCATCTTGCGCGGCGCGCGGGCGACTATGGCGTGACGATCGGTGGGCCGGTTGCCATCGACATGAGGCAGGTGAAGGCGCGCAAGGACGAAATCGCCGGGCGCTCCGCCAGTGGCGTGGAACAGTGGATGCGCGGCCTGGCCAACGGCACCGTCTATCAGGGGCACGCCCGCTTCGAAAGCGCGCACACCGTGCGCGTCAATGGCGAACTGCTGGAAGCTGAGCGGATCTTTATCAACGTCGGTGGCCGGGCCCTCGTTCCGCCGATGCCCGGGCTCGACGAAGTGGCGTACCTGACCAATGCGGGCATGATGAACGTTGACTACCTGCCTGAGCATCTGGTCGTCATTGGCGGCAGCTACATAGGCCTGGAGTTTGCCCAGATGTACCGACGCTTTGGCGCCAGGGTCACCGTGGTGGAAAAAGGCCCGCGCCTGATCCAGCGCGAGGACGAAGACGTGTCGGAGGCGGTGCGGGAGATACTGGAGCGGGAGGGGGTCGAAATCCGCCTCGATGCCAACTGCCTGACTGCCCGCCGGGCGGGAGCAGGCATCTCCGTCGGGCTCGATTGCGCGTCTGGTTCGCGCGACGTCAATGGCTCGCACCTGCTCCTGGCAGTGGGGAGGGTACCCAACACGGCAGACCTGGGACTCGACAAGGCAGGGGTCGAAGCCGACGAGCGGGGCTATATCAAGGTGGATGAACAGTTGCGCACCAGCGTCCCCGGCATCTGGGCGCTGGGTGACTGCAACGGCCGCGGGGCCTTCACGCATACGTCGTATCACGACCACGAAATCGTCGCCGCCAACTTGCTCGACAACGATCCTCGCACGGTTGCGGACCGCATCACGGCCTATGCCTTGTTCACCGATCCCCCGCTCGGGCGCGCCGGCATGACTGAAACGGAGGCCCGCCAGTCCGGGCGCAACGTTCTTGTCGGCAGGCGCCCTATGAGCCGCGTCGGGCGCGCCGTGGAAAAGGGCGAAAGCCAGGGTTTCATGAAGGTGGTGGTCGACGCCGACAGCCGCTTGATCCTGGGCGCGGCAATCCTGGGTCTGAACGGCGACGAGGTGATTCACTCCCTGCTCGACGTGATGTATGCCGGGGCGCCCTATACCACCATCAGCCGCGCCATGCACATCCATCCCACGGTATCCGAGCTGGTGCCGACAATGCTGCAGGAGCTGGCATGAGTGGATGGAAATGGCGACAGCCGAAGGTGAGGCGTAGGCCTGCGGCATCAGAGTCCCTTGGCGAACGAGTCCGACTCGCCGGCGCGGGCGCCGTCGGTGTACAAGTCGTAAGCACCGATGCGCGCACCGTCCGTGAACGGATCGGGCTTGCGAGCGGGCGACGCGGACACACCTGTCCGGTCCATGCCGGCCACAACGACTTCTCCTGCGTGGGCGTAGCCGCCCGACAGCGCGGCAGCAACGGTCAGGGTCGTCGACGCAACAACAAGTGCGGATGCTGCGGCTGGAGAACGAGGGATCCGGCTAATCCGCGCCGGGCGTGGTCCTGGCAAACATGGACATGTGCCGCGTGATATGGCTTAGCAGTTCGAGCGCAGCCGCCGGCAATGGCCGGCCGGCCTTCACCATCAGCCTTGCCTGGGTGCCCATGAACAGCGGGTGATCGATCGGCACGACGGCGAGCGTGCCTGCCGCGATCTCGCGATAGGCGGCAAATTCACCGATCAGCGTCATGAAATTGTTGTAGCCGACGAACTGCTTCAGGGCCGTCAGCGAATTGCTGACCAGCGTCGCCCGGATCGAGATGTTCTCGGCAAACTCCACCATGCTCAGTGCATGACCCACGCCGAATGATGCGGGCATGATCGCGAGCGGGTAGGCCTGCAGATCCTGGAGGCTGGCCGCGCCGCCGCGCACGGCAAGGGGATGGTCGGGGCGGACCAGCAGGACCACCGGCTGCGCCGCACTCGCGCGGTACTCGACGCGCGGATGGGGCGGCGGATTGTACGCCAGGCCGATATGTGCGCGGCTTTCGGCGACTTCCTGCAGCACGCCGTCCACCGCCAGGATGTCCATGTGGATATCGAGCTTCGGATACCGGGCGCAGAACTGCGCAAGGACTTCGTTGACCAGGAGGTCCACATAGCCTTCGCTCAGCACCAGCCGGACCTCGCCTTGCTGCAAGCCCTTCAGTGAATGCAACTGGTCTTCGAGCTTCTCCTGGTGCGAGCGATAGCCACGCCAGAACTCGAGCAGGTGCGCAGCCGCCGCAGTCGGCTTGAGGCCACGCGGCTCGCGCTCGAACAGCGTCGCGCCGAGTTCTTCCTCGAGCAGCCTGATCTGCCGGGTGATCACGGACGGCGAGGTATTGAGGCTTTCCGCGGCCCCCCGGATGGTGCCGTGAGCCACGACTTCCCGGAAGTATCGCAACCGCTGCTGGTTGATCTCTCGCATGTCGAAACGCTCCGCTTCGCTTTCTGACCGCGCTGACGATACCTGAAGCCGGAGGCCCTTGCGCGGCACTTGCTGCACTCGGCGGAAAATCCGTTGCTCAAAAGGGAACGAACCGTGGACTTAGTTGCTCTTTGCCTGCCCCTCTCCGGCTGCCAGACTTCAGGCCAGAAAAACATGCAGACGACACGCAACCACAGGAGACAGGCAGCATGCTGGCAATTCCCACCTCGAGCGCCGCCGACGGCGCTTCCGACGCTTCCTCGCTGTACAGCAAGATCAACTGGCGCTTGCTGCCTTTCCTGCTGGTCTGTTACCTGTTCGCCTATCTGGACCGGGTCAATGTCGGCTTCGCCAAGCTGCAGATGCAAAGTGACCTGGGCTTCTCCGATGCCGCGTACGGCGTGGGCGCGGGGATTTTCTTTATCGGCTACGTGCTGTTCGAGTTGCCCAGCAACCTGATGCTGCCGCGGGTCGGCGCGCGCAAGACGTTCAGCCGCATCCTGGTGCTGTGGGGCATTACCTCCGCCTGCATGCTGTTCGTGCGCAACGTACCGACGTTCTACGCCATGCGCTTCCTGCTCGGCGTGTTCGAGGCGGGATTCGCCCCGGGCATGATCTATTACCTGTCGTGCTGGTACGGTCCGCAACGCATGGCCCGCGCCATCGCGATCGTCTTCCTGGCGGGCCCGATCGGCGGAATCGTCGGGGGGCCGGTGTCGGCGTGGCTGATGACCGCGCTCGCCGGCCAGGCCGGTCTCGCGGGCTGGCAGTGGATGTTCCTGGTCGAGGGCCTGCCCTGCATCCTGCTCGGTGTGATGGCTTTGCGGCTGGTGCCGGATCGGCCCGCCCAGGCCAGCTGGCTGAGCGAACAGGAACGGCGCCTGCTTGAAGCCGAGCTGAGTCCCGCGGCGGCGCACAAGCATTCCTTCAAGGCCGTGGCGAAGGACGCGCGGGTCTACGTGCTGGCCCTGGCATACTTCTGCATCATCGCAACCATCTACGCCATCAGCTTCTGGCTTCCGAGCCTCATCAAGGCACAGGGCGTGAACGATACGGTGCAGCTTGGCTGGTACTCGGCCATCCCCTACCTGGCTGCCGCCTTTGGCATGGTCTTCATGGGCCGCAGGTCTGACCGGGTCGGGGAGCGGCGCTTCCACTGCGCGGTGCCTGCGCTGGGCGCGGCAGTGCTGCTGGCGGCCTCGTTTGCAACGGATGGAAACCTGTTCGTGACGCTGGCCTTGCTGACGCTCGCCACGATGGGGCTGTGGATGGCCTACACGGTGTTCTGGGCCATGCCCGCCGAATACATCAAGGGTCCGGCGGCGGCGGGCGGCATCGCGCTGATCAATACCATTGGCTTGTCGGGCGGTTTCTGGGGTCCTGCCGTCATCGGCTGGACCAAGGGCGCGACCGGCAGCCTAAGTTATGGGGTACTGCTGATGGCTTCGCTGCCGTTGCTCGCCGCCGTGATCGTCCTTGCCAACAAGCTGCCGGCCAAGCGCTGAACCTGCGCCAGGCGGCATGAATCAAGTATCGTGTCCGGACGCACCGGAGATCAAAAGGAGTAGCAATGCGCTTGCATCTTTCAACCTGGGCTGAAATCGAGCAATACCTGGCGCGCAGCCGTACCATCGTGGTTCCGATCGGCTCGAACGAGCAGCACGGACCGACCGGGCTGCTCGGCACCGACTGGCTGTGCCCGGAAATCATCGCCAATGAAGCGGAGAAGGGGGCCGATATCCTGGTGGCACCGACGTTCAATATCGGTATGGCGCAGCATCACCTCGCCTTTCCGGGGACCATTTCCCTGCGCCCCTCGACCTTTATCGCCGCGATCGGTGACTGGGTCCGCTCGCTGGCCGGGCATGGCTTCGAGAAGATCCTGTTCCTTAACGGCCACGGGGGCAATGTGGCATCAATTGAAGCCGCGTTCTCCGAGCTCTACGCCGAGGCGAGCTTCGCCAGGCGCCGCGCGGGCTTCGCGCTAAAGCTGTGCAACTGGTGGGACCTGGAAGGCGTCGGCGAGCTGGCGCGCAATCAGTTCCCGGCTGGCCACGGCTCGCACGCCACGCCTTCCGAGATTGCGATCACCCAGTGGGCTTTTCCGGACGCCATCAAGATTGCCGACTATGCGCCGAAGATCGCACCGTCGGGCCCGATCCGCGAAGCGCTGGACTTCCGCGCGCGCTATCCGGATGGCCGTATCGGCTCCGATCCGGGACTGGCGACGCCGGAAAAGGGTGCCGAGCTGGTCAGGCTGGCCGCGCAAAGCCTGGTGCGCGAACTGGAAGCGTTCGGCCGCGAGTCCATGCCCGCCTGATTCACACGCTGCGCGCCGCGGTGGGGAACGTTGCAGAAGGCCCGCTGGGCCTCCGCCTACGGCGGCTATCTTGCGCCAAGAAGCGCCGCGCACCTTCAAGCTGTCGATGACGGTCGGCTTCCGAGCGCTGTGGCGCCCTCCGCGCTCACCGTGCCCCCAAGGCCTTCGGCGACGGCGCCCTGCAGCAGGTCCAGCAGCGCCTGCGGCGCATACGGCTTGCGCAGCACCGCGGCGTCGCCCAGCGCCTGGTGCTGGGCCGGCGTCAGCGCCAGCGGATAGCCGGTGGCAAACACGATACGCAGCCGCGGCTGGCGCTGGCGCGCGGCCAGTGCCAGGTCCACGCCCGAGCCGCTGGCGCCGCCGTGCAGCGCGACATCGGTCAGCAGCAGGTCGAAGGTGCCGGCGGCAAGCAGTGCCAGCGCCTCGATGTCGTTCTGCGCCTCGGTCACCTCGGCGCCGCAGGCGCGCAGCAGTTCCGCCGTGCTGGCGCGCACCTGCGCGTCGTCGTCGACGCACAGCACGCGCGTGCCCGAATCACTCGGCGCGCGGCCGGCGCCAGCCACAGCCGCTGCCCCCGCGGCACGCTGTTCCCGGTTGGCCAGCACATGGCGGACCTTGCGCGCCAGCGCTTCATGTGTATAGGGCTTGCTGAGCAGTTCGACGCCGGGATCCAGCCTGCCGCCGTGCACGATGATGCTGTCGGTATAGCCCGAGGTGAACAGCACCCCGATGCCCGGCAGCCGCTCGCGCACCTTGTCGGCCAGTTCGGTGCTGCGCAAGGGCCCCGGCATCACCACATCGCTGAACAGCAGGTCGATGTGAACGCCCCGCTCGACGATGGCCAGCGCACCCTGCGCATCGCGCGCGCGCAGCACGTGGTAGCCCAGGCTGGCAAGCATCTCGACCACGGTGGCGCGTACGTCCTCGTCGTCCTCGACCACCAGCACGGTTTCGCCGCCGCCGCGCGCGCGGTCCATATCGGGTTCGGCATCGGGATCCTCGGCCATGTGCACGCGCGGCAGGTAGAGCTTCACCGTGGTGCCGCGGCCGGGCTTGCTTACGATCTTCACATGGCCATCCGATTGGCGGATAAAGCCATACACCATGCTCAGGCCGAGGCCCGTGCCCTGGCCTTCGGGCTTGGTGGTGAAGAACGGCTCGAACACATGTTCCTGCACCTCGGGCGTCATGCCGGTGCCGGTGTCGGTGACCGCCAGCAGCACATACTGCGCCGCCGGCCGCGGCGCGCGCCCGTGCGGCGGCTCTTCCAGCGCCTCGTCGAGCCACGTGTTGCGCGCCTCGATGGTCAGGCGGCCCTGGCCGTGCATGGCGTCGCGCGCGTTGATCGCCAGGTTCAGCAGCGCGTTCTCGACCTGGAACGGGTCGACCAGCGTATTCCACAGGCCGTCGGCCACCACGGTTTCGATCTCGATGCCGTCGCCCAGCGCGCGCCGCAGCATGTCGTCCAGCGTGCGCGCCAGCCGGCCCAGGTTGACCACGCGCGGGGCCAGCGGCTGGCGCCGCCCGAATGCCAGCAGCTGCGACGACAGCTTGGCGCCGCGGGCCACGCCGGCCAGCGCATTGCGCAGCCGCGGCGCGGCGTCGGTATTGCCGGACAGGTCGCGCGCCAGCAGCTGCAGGTTGCCGCCGATCACCTGCAGCAGGTTGTTGAAGTCATGGGCGACGCCGCCGGTCAGCTTGCCGATGGCTTCCATCTTCTGCGCCGTGCGCAGGGCCTGGTCGGCATGGCGCAGCGCCGCCTGGACTTCGCGGTCGCCGGTCACGTCGCGGCCGACGCCGTGGAGATGGCCGTTGGCCGGATCCACCGTCAGGGTCCAGGCCAGCCAGCGCAACGCGCCGTCCGCGCGCGGCTGGCGGCATTCGAAACGCACCGGCGTGCCGTCGTGGCGCAGCGCCGCCAGCTGCGCGGTTACCAGCACCAGGTCGTCCGGATAGATGAACGACAGGTAAGGCCGGCCCAGCGCCTCGTGCGGGGCATGGCCAAGCGTGCGTGTCCAGGCCGGGCTGATGCGCTGCAGGGTGCCGTCGAAGCCGGCCACGATCAGCAGGTCTTCGCTCAGTTCCCACAGCCGGTCGTGGTCGGTCACGGCCTGCGCGATGCGCCGCTCGAGCGAGGCATTGAGGTCCTGCAGGCGGCGCTCGGTGGCGCGCCGCAGCTCTGACAGGCGCAGGTTGCTGGCCACGCGGGCCAGCAGTTCGCGGGCCGAGAAGGGCTTGATCAGGTAATCGTCGGCGCCCGATCCCAGGCCGCTCACGCGCGCTTCCTCGCCGGCGCGCGCCGACAGCAGCAGCACCGGCGTGTCGCGCAGCGCCGGATCCGCGCGCACGGCCTGCACCAGGCCGAAGCCGTCGAGCCTGGGCATCATCACGTCCGACACGATCAGCGCGGGCAACTGGCGGCGCGCCAACTCGAGCGCGGCCTCGCCGTCGGGCGCCACCTCGACGCGGTGGCCGGCGGCATTCAGCAGCCGGCGCATGTAGTCGCGCAGGTCGTCGTTGTCGTCAACCACCAGCACGGTGGCGGGGGCAGCCGCTTCGCCGCCGGGCGCAGGCGCATGTTGCGGGCTGTATTGCGCGTCCTCTGCGGCCATGGCCAGCGCCGGTGCCTCGGCATGCGGCCAGCGCAGCGTCGCGTCCACGTAGGCGCGGGCCTGCGCACTGCTGGCCGCGAGCGCTGGCACCGTGTCCGCCGGCACGTCCCCGGCGGCCACCACCGGCATCGTGACCGTGAAGCAGGTGCCCTGGCCCTGCACGCTGTCGACTTCGACGGTGCCGCCATGCAGGCGCACCAGTTCCCGCACCAGCGCCAGGCCGATGCCGCTGCCTTCGATCGAGCGGCCCTGCGCGCCTTCGACGCGATGGAAGCGCTCGAAGATGCGCGGCAGCTCGCCGGCCGGGATGCCGATGCCGGTGTCGCGCACGCGCAGCACCGCATTGTCCCCATGGGCCACGATGCTGACGGTGATGCTGCCGGCAAACGTGAACTTGAACGCATTGGAGACCAGGTTCAGCACGATGGTCTCCCACATGTCGCGGTCCACCGCCACCGGCTGCGGCAGCGGTTCGCATTCGACGCGCAGCGACATGCCGGCGCTCTCGACACAGGCACGGAACAGCGAGGCGAGGTCGGCGGTGAAGGCGGCGAGGTCGGTGGGGTGGCGCCGCATGCGGATGCGGCCGGCCTCGATGCGCGAGAAGTCGAGCAGCGCGTTGACCAGCTTGAGCAGGCGCATGCCGCTGCGGTGGGTCATCTCCAGCAGCGAGCGTTGTTCGTCGCCGGCGCTGTCGTCGCCAGTGCCGGCGCGCCGCAGCAGCTCTTCGAGCGGTCCCAGCATCAGCGTCAGCGGCGTGCGGAACTCATGGCTGATGTTGGAGAAGAAGGTGGTCTTGGCGCGGTCGATCTCGGCCAGCGCCTCGGCACGCTTGCGCGCTTCCTCGTAGGCCTGCGCCGAATGCATGGCCGCGCCGATCTGGCCCGCCACCAGGTTCAGGAAGCTGCGGTAGCGCTCGCCGAACAACCGGTACGGGTTCAGCCCCACCACCAGCACGCCGCGATGCGAGGCGCTGCCCGACGGCGCCACCGGGATCACCGCGGCCGCATCCGTGGGCACACCCCACGCGCCGGCGGGCAGCGGCGCGGCAAAGCGCGTTGCCAGCTGCTCGATCAGCGCCGGCTGTTGCTGCTGCAGGACCTCGGCCACCGGCCACGGCGCCATGCCTTCGAGCGAGATCGCGGGCGGTGCGGCGGGGTGAGCAGGATCGATGCCGCTGGCGACCACGCGCTGCAGGTCGGTGACGCCGGGTTCGGCGATGTAGAGCAGCGCGAAGACGATGTCGCGCGGGTCCGATGCCAGCGCGCCCATGGTGCGCTCGCACGCCTGGCGCCACGAACGCGCGTCGGTGGCCGCCGCGGCCACGTCACGCAACACATTCAGTTGTCGCTCGGCCAGGACGCGCTCGGTATCGTCGCTGTTGGCGCAGATGATGCCGCCGGTGCCGCCGTGGTCGTTCGGCACGGGGCTGTACGAAAAGGTGTAGTAGGTCTCTTCCGGATACCCGTTGCGCTCCATGATCAGGAGCTTCTGCTCGACGAAGGTGCCCTCGGCACCGGTCATCGCGGTGTCGAGCAGCGGGCCGATTTCCGGCCAGATTTCACGCCAGACCACTGCGGTCGGCTGGCCCAGCGCGCCGGGGTGCTTGCCGCCGATGATGGACTTGTAGGCGTCGTTGTAGAAGAAATGCAGCGCCTCGCCCCAACCGATCCAGATCGGCTGGCGCGAGGTCAGCATGATGCGGATGGCCGTCTTCAGGCTGTGCGGCCACGCCTGCGGCGGCCCCAGCGGCGTGGCGGCCCAGTCGTGCGCGCGGATCAGCGCGCCCATCTCGCCGCCCCCGGCCAGAAAGCCAGGCATGTCTGGGCAGGCGGGCGCTTGCGGCCCGATGCCGTCGGGTCTGCTCATGGTGGTCTCCCGAGCCGCGCCTGCGCTGCGCGCGCGTCCCGCAAGACTTTGCCTAGCCTGGTGGCGCAATGCAAGCTGCGCCGGCGCCTACAGCGGCGGGTTCACCCAGTACGGGTCCCGCCCGTAGTACTCGTGCAGCGACTTGCCCCACTGCGGATCGGCCATGGCCGGCCAGCTGTCCTTGTTGAAGCCGGGGGCGGACTTGATCCGATCCGCCGTCACGGCGATCCGGAAGCACTTTTCGTCGGTGTCCATCACCAGGGCGTTCCACGGGATGGCGTGCAGCGTATCGCCAATGCCGAGGAAGCCGCCGGCCTTCAGCACCGCGTAGGCGATGCGGCCGTGCGGCACGTCCAGCATGATCTCGGAGATCGTGCCGACGTGTTCGCCGTCGGACGAGTACGCCTTGGTGCCGTCCAGGCTGGATGCCGCCATGACTTCCGGACCGGGGCCTTCGCCCACGCCCGAACCGATGATGGCCGCGCCTTGACTGCTGGGAGATTGGGTTTGCATGTTGGGCTCCTTGTGCCAATGAACTCAGGAACATGGAGCGTGCGCAATGACCATGCCTGCACCGCGGGCGGCGCCGCAGCGGGCCACGCAAGGCTGTTTTGCCGCGTCGGGCGCGCGGCAACGTAATTCTTTCGCGCCGGGTTTGCAAAAATGCGCGCCGGGACGGCCGCGTTCAGAACTGGTGGCGCATCCCCAGCATGACGTCCACGCGCGTCCTGCCGTCCACGCCGGCGGCCGGGGTGCCGGCCCGGTATTCGGTCTGCCGGCCGACGACAGGCGCTGGCTTTCCTGGTCGATGCGGGCACCCAGGAAAGGTGCCGTGTCTGGCGCTGCACTGGCGAATCGCGTCAGCCTTCTGCAGGGGCGGCCGGCATGTCGCGCGACAGGCCCAGGATCCAGCCGCGGAAGGCCGCCAGTGCCTCCGATTCCGGCCGGCCCTCGGGGTAGGCGAAATAGTAGCCCTGGTCCTGGTCCTGGTCCTGGTCCTGGTCCAGCATGCCGGCCAGCGGCGTCACCAGCTGCCCGGTCTGCAGCTCGCGCTCGATCAGCAGCCGCGGCGCCAGGCCGATGCCGAGCCCCGCGGCGGCGGCGGCCGTCATCATCGTGAACAGCTCATAGCGCGGCCCGCGCGAGGCGGCCAGGCTGAAGTCCCAGCCCTGCGCCGCGTACCAGTCGCGCCAGGCGTTGGCGCGCGTGCTCAGGTGCAGGTGGCGGCAGCGTGCCAGGCTGGCGGCATCGGTGACGGCATGGTCGGCAAGGAAGGCCGGGCTGCACACCGGCACCATGCCGCCTTCGCGGAAGATCACGCCGCCGCGCGTGCCGGGCCAGAACTGGTCGCCGAAATAGATCGCCGCGTCGTAAGCGCACTCCTGGAACGAAAACGGCTGCGAGCGCGCCGACAGGTTGACGGTGACGTTGGGATGGCGCCGCGCAAAGTCGGGCAGCCGCGGGATCAGCCACTGCGTGGCGAAGGTGGGCACCACCGCCAGCTCCAGCGTGAAGCCCATGGCGCGGCCGGTGCTGATTTCCAGCGTGTCGCGCTGCAGGTGGTCCAGGTGCCGGCGGATGCGCGCGGCGTATTCGCGCCCGGTCTCGGTCAGTTCCAGGCGCCGCCGCACGCGCGTGAACAGCGCCACGCCCAGGCGTTGCTCGAGCTGCGCCACCTGCCGCCCCACCGCGCTGTGCGTCAGCGCCAGCTCGGCTGCGGCGCGGGTAAAGCTGCCCAGCCGTGCCGAGGCTTCGAAGGCCTGCAGCGCGCCCAGGTTGGGGATGTCGTTTCTCATGGGACGGCGAGGAAGGGAGTGCGACAGTATAAACAGCGGCGAGGCACCGGAGGTCGTGCGCCGCGCGCACAACGTTGTGCGCAATGCGCGCTTGTGCCCGGGCGGCGCGGGCCACTATCCTGCCCCGCGGATCGTTGCCATATTGCCCGCCGGGGTGAAAGCCGGTCCAGCCCACTTCCAAGCGCCCATGTCATCCAATATCTCCACGCTCCTCACCGCCAACGTCGGTGCCACCCGCGCCGCGCAACTGATGTCGCTGGTCACGCTGCCGGCCAGCCTGCCCCAGGACCCGCACGGTCGTGCTACCCGGGCCGAGATCGCCCAGGCGCTGAACATGGTGCTGTTCGGCGGCATCCTGGAACGCGTGCCGACCGGCCGGGCCTACACCGATGACGTCGCCGCCGCAGGCGGCAAGGTCACCTTCGACCACGGCGCGCTGCGCACGGTCAAGTGGCGCGACAACGGCGCGCTGCCCGAAGGCGAGGCCGCCTTTACCCGCATCCTGCGGCCGTTGGGCTACGTGCTCAACGGCACCTATCCGCTTGACCGCATCGGCATGACCGGGCGCTCGTACGCGCACGCCGATGCATCCGAGGACATTGCCCAGTTCTTTGTCAGCGAATTCCATCCGGAGCGCTTCAGCGAAAACTTCCGCGCCGCGGTCAGCCGCGTGACCGGCAGCTCCGCCGATCCGCTGACGCCGCGCGCGCAGACGCTGCTGTGGCAACTGGAGCGCGACGGCGCGCTGGCAGTGGCCGACGGCGCCGAACTGGTCGGCTTGCTGGTGCCTTGCTTCGAGCGCCAGCACGCTGCACCATGGCTGGCCGACTACGAAGCGCTGCTGCGCGAATCGGCCGAAATGGCATGGATCGCCACCGAAGGCAATGCCTTCAACCACGCCACGGACCGCGTCGACGACGTGTTTGCGCTGGCCGAGCAGCAGAAGCAGCTGGGCCGGCCGATGAAGGACAAGGTGGAAGTGTCGGGCAGCGGGCGCGTCAGGCAGACGGCGTTCCGTGCCGATACCGTGCGCCGCACGTTCGTCGGTGCACAGGGCGAGGCCGTGGAGCGCGAGGTGCCGGGATCGTTCTACGAGTTCATCACGCGCGAGCGCTTTGCCGAGGCCGAAGCTGCGCAGCAGCGTTATGACCTCGGCTTTGATGCGGGCAATGCGCAGGGGATTTTCAGGATGACCGCGGCGGCGTGCTGAGCGCGAGTTGGGGATAGCCGTCGACTCCGCAGGTTGCGTGCTCCCTCTCCCGCTTGCGGGAGAGGGAGCGAACCATCGCTAGCCGAGCTTCTTCGCCGAAATCACCGCTTCGGCAACGTTGGCCGGCGCCTCGGCATAGTGCTTGAACTCCATGGTGAACGTCGCGCGACCCTGCGTCAGCGAGCGCAGCGTGGTCGAGTAGCCGAACATCGTCGCCAGCGGCACTTCGGCGCGCACGATCTTGCCGCCGCCACCGGCGATGTCTTCCATGCCGTGCACCATGCCGCGGCGTGACGAGAGGTCGCCCATCACGTTGCCGGTGAATTCCTCCGGCGTTTCCACCTCGACCGCCATCATCGGCTCCAGCAGCGCCGGGCGGGCCCGCCGCATGCCTTCCTTGAACGCCATCGAGCCCGCCATGCGGAAGGCATTCTCGTTCGAGTCCACATCGTGGTACGAGCCGAACACCAGCGTGGCCTTGATGTCTACTACCGGGTAGCCCGCCAGCACGCCCGACTGCAGGGTCTCGCGGATACCCTTGTCCACCGCCGGGATAAATTCGCGCGGCACCACGCCGCCCTTGATCGCATCGACGAATTCGTACCCGGCGCCGTGCGGCATCGGCTCGAGGTTCAGCACCACGTGGCCGTACTGGCCGCGGCCGCCGGACTGCTTGATGAACTTGCCCTCGACGTCCTTGACCGGCTGGCGGATGGTCTCGCGGTAGGCCACCTGCGGCTTGCCCACCGACGCTTCCACGTTGAATTCGCGGCGCATGCGCTCGACCAGGATTTCCAGGTGCAGCTCGCCCATGCCCGAGATGATGGTCTGGCCGGATTCCTCGTCGGTGTTCACGCGGAACGACGGGTCCTCCTGCGCCAGGCGGTTCAGCGCAATGCCCATCTTTTCCTGGTCGGCCTTGGTCCTGGGCTCCACCGCCTGCGAGATCACGGGTTCGGGGAAGCTCATGCGCTCCAGGATGATGACCTTGTCCGGGTCGCACAGCGTATCGCCGGTGGTCGCCTCCTTCAGCCCGACCGCCGCGGCGATGTCGCCGGCGCGCACTTCCTTGATCTCCTGGCGCACGTTGGCATGCATCTGCAGGATGCGGCCGAGCCGCTCGCGCTTGGACTTGAGCGGGTTGTAGACGGTGTCGCCGGAATTGACCACGCCCGAATACACGCGGAAAAAGATCAACTGGCCGACGAAGGGATCGGTCATGATCTTGAACGCCAGCGCCGAGAACGGCTCGTCATCGCTCGGATGGCGCTCGGCCTGGCGGTCGTCCTCGGTGTGGCCGAGGATGGCGGGCACGTCGGCGGGCGAAGGCAGGTAGTCGATCACCGCGTCGAGCATGCTCTGCACGCCCTTGTTCTTGAAGGCACTGCCGCACAGCATCGGCACGATCTCGTTGGCGATGGTGCGCTTGCGCAGGCCACGCTTGATCTGCTCTTCGGTCAGCGCCTCACCCGACAGGTAGCGCTCGAGCAGGGCCTCGTCGGCCTCGGCGGCGGCTTCTACCATCTTGTCGCGCCAGGCCTGCGCGGTCGGCAGCAGCTCGGCCGGGATCTCCTGGTACTCGAAGCGCACGCCCTGGCTGGCATCGTCCCAGACGATGGCCTTCATCTTGACCAGGTCGATCACGCCCAGGAAATGGTCTTCGGCGCCGAGCGGGATCTGGATCGGCACGGCGCGCCCCTTGAGGCGGTCGGCGATCTGCGCATGCACGCGGAAGAAGTCCGCGCCGACGCGGTCCATCTTGTTGACAAAGGCGATGCGCGGCACAGCGTACTTGTTGGCCTGGCGCCAGACCGTCTCGGATTGCGGCTGCACGCCGCCGACCGCGTCGTAGACCATGCAGGCGCCGTCGAGCACGCGCATCGAGCGCTCGACTTCAATGGTGAAGTCGACGTGTCCCGGCGTATCGATGATGTTGATACGGTGTTCGGGGTAATTGCCGGCCATGCCTTTCCAGAAGGCGGTGGTGGCAGCCGACGTGATGGTGATGCCGCGCTCCTGCTCCTGTTCCATCCAGTCCATGGTGGCAGCGCCATCGTGCACTTCGCCCAGCTTGTGGTTGACGCCCGTGTAGAACAGGATGCGTTCGGTCGTCGTGGTCTTGCCGGCGTCGATATGCGCGCTGATGCCGATGTTGCGGTAGCGCTCGATGGGGGTCTTGCGGGACACAGTGTTCTCCTGGGTAACACCTCCGGAATAGAGTAGCACCACTGGACCTTTGCCGTTGTCCCTGCAGCACGCAGGGGAACGCGCGCGAGCGGCGCATGGCCCTGCATAACCCGGTGCTCGGCGTCTGAGGCGAGCCTAGGGGCGAGCTGCATTACCTTGCGGAATCCTCCCATCCTGCGCGCCGCCTTGCCTCCCTATACTGGCCCTGCATCGCGCCGGCCGATGCCCCGACATACCCATTCACGCGAACCGACGCATGACCACCATCCTGATCGTTGACGACCACCCGGCGATGCGGCTGATTCTCAAGACCCATCTGCTGCAGCTGCTCGGCGTCGATGAAGTGCTCGAGGCCGACAACGGGCAAAGCGCGCTCGAGCTGGTGCGCGCGCGCATGCCCGACCTCGTGCTGCTCGATCTCGACATTCCGCGTTCCAGCGGCCTCGACGTGGCGCCGCGCCTGCGGGCGATCCATCCGCAGGTGCGCCTGCTGGTGGTGACGGCGCTCGACCCGGCGGTGTTCGTCAGCCGCGCGTGGCAGGCCGGCGCGCAGGGGTTTGTCAGCAAGACGCAGGACCTGAAGGAAATCCTGCGCGCGGTCGAGTCGGTGCTGGCCGGCTATACCGTGTTCCCCGCGATGGGGCGGGACGGCGGCTCGCGCCACGCGGTTTCCGCCGACGACGAGATGCTGCGCCGGCTTTCCGACAAGGAACTGGTGGTGCTGCAGATGCTGGCGCGCGGCATGTCGTACAAGGCCATCAGCGCCAGCCTGTTCATCAGCAACAAGACCGTCAGCAGCTACAAGGCGCGCATCATGGCCAAGCTGCAGGTGTCGTCGCTGGTGGAACTGGTCGACTTCGCGCGCCGCTGCCACCTCGCCTTGTAGGCGCCAGTCGTCAGCTATTGTTCAGACATCGTATGACTGACGGGGCCTGGAAACGCCCGGCAGGGCGTCCCGGGCGTCCCGGGCGTCAGGCCTGCGCGCCGCCGGAGCCCGAGGCCTTGCGCAGCCGCTCGCGGCTGTTGGTCAGGTGCATGCGCATCGCCGCCTTGGCCGCGTCGGGGTCGCGGCGTTCGATCGCATCGTAAATGTTCTCGTGCTCGAACTGGACCCGCTCCAGGTACTGCTCGCGCTCCGGCGTATTGACCCGCAGCCGGCTGCGCGGGATCAGCATGGTGCCCAGGTGGTCCATGATGTCGGTGAAGTAGCGGTTGCCGGTGGCGCGGGCGATGGCCAGGTGGAAAGCAAAATCGCTGTCCACCGCGTCGTTGCCGGCGCCGGTATTGCGCTTGAGGTCGTCTAGCGCCTGGCGCATGGCGGCCAGCTGCGCGTCGCTGCGGCGCGCGGCGGCCAGTCCGGCCGCCTCGGCCTCCAGGCTGACGCGGAATTCCAGCATCGCCATCACGTCGATCGCGGTTCCCAGCGTATCCGGCCCGATGCGGAAGGGCGACGGTGCCTCCGCAGCGCGCGCCAGCACGAAGGTGCCGATGCCGTGGCGGGTTTCCACCAGGCCGCTGGCCTGCAGCCGCGACAAGGCCTCGCGCACCACGGTGCGGCTTACGCCCTGCGTCGCCATGATTTCCGATTCGGTCGGCAGCTTGTCGCCGGGCTTGAGCTGGCCCTGGCGGATCTCTTCGGAGAGCGCCTGCACCACTTCTTCGGCCAGGGTGCGGCCGCGGCGGCGCAACGGCACGGCCGCGGCGGCGTTGGGCGCACCGGCGGCGGGGGCAGCGGCAAGCGGGTCGGGCAGGGCAGGGTTGCGTGCGGTAGGCATGGCGGATACGGGCGGGGTTTCCCGGACTTGACCGGTTCGAGATGGCCTCATTATACTGGGTTATCAGTCATACGATGACAGATAACATAGCAATGCCGGAGACCAGACCCGAATGACCCATCCCGCCACTTCCGCCGCCCCCGCCATGCACGCCGGTGCCGGCCAGACCCCCGTGGTGACCGAACTCACCGTGGTGCCCGTGGCCGGGCACGACAGTATGCTGATGAACCTGTCGGGTGCCCATGGCCCGTACTTCACGCGCAATATCGTGATCCTGCGCGACAGCGCCGGCCACACCGGCGTGGGCGAGGTGCCGGGCGGCGAAGGCATCCGCCAGACGCTGGAAGACGCGCGTCCGCTGCTGGTGGGGCAGCCCATCGGGCAGTACCAGGCCATCCTGAACCGCGTGCGCGCCACCTTCGCCAGCCGCGACGCCGGCGGCCGCGGCCTGCAGACCTTCGACCTGCGCATCACCATCCACGCCGTCACCGCGCTGGAATCGGCGCTGCTCGACCTGCTCGGCAAGCACCTGGAGGTGCCGGTGGCGGCACTGCTCGGCGAAGGCCAGCAGCGCGACGCCGTCGAGATGCTCGGCTACCTGTTCTATATCGGCGACCGCCAGCGCACCACGCTGGACTACCGCACCGAAGCCGATGCCGATAACGCCTGGTTCCGCCTGCGCAATGACGTGGCGATGACGCCCGAGGCGGTGGTCCGGCTGGCCGAGGCCGCGTACGAACGCTACGGCTTCAACGACTTCAAGCTCAAGGGCGGCGTGCTGCGCGGCGAAGAAGAAATGCAGGCGATCCTGGCGCTGGCCGAACGCTTCCCCAAGGCCCGCATCACGCTCGACCCCAACGGCGCCTGGTCGCTGGCCGAGGCCGTACGCCTGTGCCGTGACAAGCGCGGCGTGCTGGCCTACGCCGAAGACCCGTGCGGCGCCGAGGACGGCTATTCCGGCCGCGAAGTGATGGCCGAGTTCCGTACCGCCACCGGCCTGCCCACGGCGACCAACATGATCGCCACCGACTGGCGCCAGATGGGCCACGCGGTGCGCCTGCAGTCGGTCGACATCCCGCTGGCCGACCCGCACTTCTGGACCATGCAGGGTTCGGTGCGCGTGGCGCAGATGTGCGCCGAATGGGGCCTGACCTGGGGCTCGCACTCGAACAACCACTTCGATATCTCGCTGGCGATGTTCACCCATGTGGCCGCCGCCGCGCCGGGCCGGGTCACCGCCATCGACACGCACTGGATCTGGCAGGACGGCGAGAACCTGACCAAGGCGCCGCTGAAGATCGAGAACGGCCTGGTGCAGGTGCCGAAAACGCCGGGCCTGGGGGTGGAGCTCGACATGGACGCGCTGGGCCGCGCCCACGCGCTGTACCAGAGCAAGGGCCTGGGCGCGCGCGACGATGCCATCGCCATGCAGTTCCTGATCCCCGGCTGGCAGTTCAACAACAAGGCGCCCTGCATGGTGCGCTGAGCCGGCACGGCAGTCCGGTATCGACAAGACAGAGCAGGAGACAACGATGTATCCCTCCCAACGCACGGGTGCCCTGCGCCTGCAAGACTGGCTGCGCATGGTTGCCGTCGGCTCGGTGCTGACGGTCGCGGCGCTGGCCGCGCTGGCGGCCGGCAACGCCCGGGCCGCGCAAGACTGGCCGCAACGCCCTGTTTCGGTGGTGGTGCCGTTCCCCGCGGGCGGTTCCACCGACACCATCGCGCGCATGCTGACGGCGCCGCTCAACGAGAAGCTGGGCCAGCCGTTCGTGGTCGACAACAAGCCCGGGGCGACCGGCGCCATCGGTGCGACCTTCGTCAAGCGCGCGCCGGCGGACGGCTACACCATGCTGGTGGCGTCGATCGGCGTCTTTGCCGTCAACCCGTTCCTGCAGAAGAACCTGGGCTACGACCCGGTCAAGGACTTCGACCTGCTGACGGTGGCGGTGCGCGCGCCTAACGTGCTGGTGGTCAATCCGCAGTTCCCGGCGAATAACGTGCAGGAACTGGTGGCGCACATGAAGAAGAACCCGGGCAAAGTCAGCTTTGCCTCGTCCGGCGCGGGGTCGTCCGACCACCTGACCGCGGCGCTGTTCTGGCAGAAGACCGGCACCGACGGCCTGCATGTGCCGTACAAGGGCGGCGCGCCCGCCATCTCCGACCTGCTCGCCGGCCAGGTGGACGTATCGTTCCAGAACATCAACGCGGTGCTGCAGCACATCCGCACCGGCAAGCTCAAGGCGCTGGCGGTGACGGCGGACAAGCGCCCGGCCGTGCTGCCCAACGTGCCGACCATGGCCGAAGCCGGGGTCAAGGAAGTCGAGGTCTATTCCTGGCAGGGCGTCGCCGCGCCGCGCGGGCTGCCCGCCGACGTGAAGACGCGCCTGCACGGTGCGCTGGTCGGCGCGCTGAACGATCCGAAGATGCGCCAGAAGCTGTCGGAGAGCGGCTTCGAGGTGGTGGCGAATACGCCCGAGCAATTCAGCCAGTTTGAAGCGCAGGAACTGCAGCGCTGGAAGACCGTGATCGAGAAGGGCCGCATCGTGCTCGACTGAGCGCAACAAGCATCGACCGCACCTGACCAACACACCGACAGCGCCGGCCGCCGCACGACCACCGTGCCGCGCCGGCGCACCTGCAACAACAATGGAGACATAGCATGACCCAGGGACGCCGCATTTTTCTCAAGCAGACTTCCGCGCTGGCCGCGGGCATCGCCGCCGGCCCGCTGGCCGGCCTCGCCACAGGCGCGCACGCCGCGCAGCAGGCCTGGCCGACGCGCCCGATCCGCCTGGTGGTGCCGTACACCGCCGGCGGTTCGTCCGACATCATCGCGCGGCTGATCAGCAAGCAACTGGGCGAAGCGCTGGGCCAGTCCGTGGTGGTCGACAACAAGCCGGGCGCCAACGGCAACGTCGGAGCGGCCATGGTTGCGCAGGCCACCGACAACCATACGCTGATGCTGTGCGATATCGGCGCGCTGGCGATCAGCCCGTCGGTTTATACCAAGCTCAGCTTCAACATCGCCAAGGACCTCAAGCCGGTGACGATGCTGGCGTACTCGCCGCACCTGCTGGTGGTGCATCCGTCAGTGCAGGTCAGCAACCTGAAGGAACTGGTCGAACTGTCCAAGCGCAGCCAGCTCAACTTCGCCGTGACGGCGATCGGCAGCGCGCCGCACCTGGCCGGCGTAGCGGTGGAGCAGGCCACCGGCGCCAAGTGGCAATACGTGCCGTACAAGGGCGGCTCGCAGGCGATTGCGGACACCGTGGGCGGCAGCGCGCAGGTGCTGATGAACGGCATGCTGGCCACGCTGCCGCATGTGCAGTCGGGCAAGCTCAAGCTGATCGCCCAGTCCAAGCGCACGCGCATGCCGCTGCTGCAGAACGTGCCGACCATTGCCGAGCAGGGCGTGCCCAACTTCGAGTCGGGCACGTGGCAGGGCGTGATGGCCCCGGCCAGCATGCCGGATGCGCTGGTGACGCGCCTGAACGCCGAGTTGATCAAGATCATCCGCGCGCCGGAACTGCGTTCGCAACTGGTCCAGCAGGGTGCCGAAGTGGTGACGATGACGCCGGCGGAAACCGGCAAGTTCTTCGTGGCCGAGCAGGCGCGCTGGGCGGGGGTGGTGAAGCAGGCGGGGATCAAGCTGGAGGCTTGACCGGCAGGGATCGGCCGCCCCGGCAGGGCGCTTCGACGCGATAAACGACAGGCGGCCCGCGTGACGAACGCGGGTCGCTTTCTTTTCTTTTGCGCTGGCTTATTAAAACAAAAAGCCCCGCACAAGGCGCGGGGCTCATCATTGCAAGTGTTGCGCTTATCCCCGCAGTGCCGCCGGCAGCAATCCCTGCGGCAGGTTCTGGTAGCACACCGGGCGCAGGAAACGGTCGATCGCCGTGGCGCCGACCGAGGTCGAACGCACGTCAGACGTGGCCGGGAAGGGCCCGCCATGCACCATGGCGTGAGCAACTTCCACGCCGGTCGGATAGCCATTGCACAGCACGCGCCCGGCCTTGCGCTCCAGCACCGGCAGCAGCTGGCGCGCGGCGTCGAGGTCGGCGTCGTCGAGCTGCATCGTGGCGGTGAGCTGGCCTTCGAGCTGGTTGGCCAGCGCCAGCACCTCTTCCAGGTCGCGGCACACTACCAGCACGGTCGACGGGCCGAACACTTCGGCCTGCATGCGGTGATCGGCCAGGAACTGCGCGGCGGTGGTCTCGAACATCACCGGACGGGCCTGGTTGACACCCGTGGCGGCGACGCCGTCGCCGATACGCTGCAGCCCATCCAGCGACGACAGCTGCGCCACGCCCTTTTCATAGGCGGCATGGATGCCGGGCGTCAGCATGGTCGCCGCCGGCTTGCCGCCCAGCGCGTCGAGCGCGGCGGCACGGAACTGGTCCAGCGCCGGGCCTTCGATGCCGATCACCAGGCCGGGGTTGGTGCAGAACTGCCCGACGCCCAGCACCAGCGAATCGACCAACTGGCGGCCGATCTCGGCGCCGCGCACCTGCAGTGCGGCGGGCAGCAGGAACACCGGATTGATGCTGCTCATCTCGGCATACACGGGAATCGGCTGCGGACGCGCGTTGGCCGCCTGCATCAGCGCCATGCCGCCCGAACGCGAACCGGTGAAGCCGACCGCCTGGATCGCGGGGTGCGACACCAGCGCCGTGCCGACGACATTGCCCGCGCCCACCAGCAGCGAGAACACGCCTTCGGGCAGGCCGGCGTCCTGCACGGCTTTCTGGATCACGCGGCCGACCAGTTCGGACGTGCCCAGGTGCGCCGAATGCGCCTTGACCACCACCGGGCAGCCGGCTGCCAGCGCCGAGGCGGTGTCGCCGCCCGCAACGGAGAAGGCCAGCGGGAAGTTGCTCGCGCCGAACACCGCCACCGGGCCGATGGCGATGCGCTGCATGCGCAGGTCGGGGCGCGGCGGGGTGCGCTCGGGCAGCGCGGCGTCGAAGGTGGCCTCCTGCCAGCGGCCTTCGCGCAGCACGGTCGCGAACAGGCGCAACTGGCCTGCGGTGCGGCCGCGCTCGCCCTGCAGGCGCGCGATTGGCAGGCCGCTTTCCTGGTGCGCGCGCTCGATCAGCGTGTCGCCCAGCGCCTCGATGCCGGCGGCGATCGCGTCCAGGAAGCCCGCGCGCTGCTCGGACGAGGTATTGCGATAGGTATCGAAGGCCGCTTCGGCCAGCGCGCAGGCGCGCTCGACGTCGGCCTGGCCGCCGCCGTGGAAGTCAGGGCCCAGGGTCTCGCCCGTGGCCGGGTTGATGGCCTGCAGCGTCGATTCGGTGCCGCGCACGGCTTGCGCGCCGATCAGCATGTCGCCGGTGATTTGCATGGGAGGTTCCTTGTCAACGTTTGAGTGTGGCAGAAGAGGACAAGCCGGCCGGAGGGCAAGGTGCCCCGCGGCCGGCTTGTCGCGATGCATATGGCAAGGACGGATCGGATTACTGCGGGCCGAGCTTGTTGATCAGCGTGCCCAGCATTTCCATCTCTTCGCCGGTCAGGTCGGTCAGCGGCACGCGCACCGGGCCGCCGTCGCGGCCGACGATGCGGGCGCCGGCCTTGACGATGCTCACGGCGTAGCCAGCCTTGCGGTTGCGGATGGCCAGGTACGGCAGGAAGAAGTTGTCGATCAGGCGGCCTACGGTCTCTTGATCGTCCGCGGCGATGGCGCGGTAGAAGTCCATCGCGGTCTTCGGGATGAAGTTGAACACCGCCGACGAGTACACCGGCACGCCCAGCGCCTTGTAGGCGGCGGCGTAGACCTCGGCCGTGGGCAGGCCGCCCAGGTACGAGAAGCGGTCGCCGAGCTTGCGGCGGATGCTGACCATGGACTCGATGTCGCCCACGCCATCCTTGAAACCGATCAGGTTGGGGCAACGGTCGGCCAGGCGGGACAGCTGCTCGGCGTTCAGTTTGGAGTTGGCGCGGTTGTAGACGATCACGCCGATGCCGACCGACTTGCAGACCTCTTCCACGTGGGCGGCGACACCGTCCTGGCTGGCTTCGGTCAGGTAGTGCGGCAGCAGCAGCACGCCGGCGGCGCCAAGGCGCTGGGCTTCCTGCGCATAGGCGATGGCGGTGCGGGTCGGGCCGCCGGCGCCGGCCAGGATGGGCACCTTGCCGGCGCAGGTCTTGACCGCGGTGTCGACCACGGCGGTGTAGTCGGCCGGGGTCAGCGAGAAGAACTCGCCGGTGCCGCCGGCGGCGAACAGCGCGGTGGCGCCATACGGGGCCAGCCATTCCAGGCGGGCGGCATAGGACTTCGCGTTGAAGTCGCCCTTGACGTCGAAGTCGGTAATGGGGAAGGAGAGCAGGCCTTCAGAGACGATCTGCTTGAGTTCGTTGGGTGCGAGCATTTGCGAAATCCTGATCGGGCCGGCGGCCCAGGGTGGTGACGGCGGCGACCTGCCAGTTGGCGGGACATCCGAGTTATCAGTCATCGTACGACAACGATCATACAAAGGCAATAGGGCTGGAGGGCGTTCGCGGGTTTACCGGGACGGATGTGCCGGCAGCCCGCATAGATCCATGGATGGCACCGGCATTGAGACGTCTGCGGCACCGGCATGAGCCGGCGTGCCCTCTCAACGTTGTAGGACAACGTAAGTGACGGCAAATCAGTAATTTTGATGCTCCCATGCAAAGCCGCCCCGTGCATCGGTTGCCTCCGGCTGGCACACTGGCAACCTGAACCAACGGGGGAAAAGACGGTGGGAGAGTTACAAGCCTTGCTGGAAGACCACGGGCTGATGCTGGTATTCCTGAACGTGCTGGTTGAACAGGCGGGACTGCCGGTGCCGGCGTACCCGATGCTGTTCGTCGCCGGCGCGCTCGGCATGCAGGAAACCGGTCCGTCGATCGGCGCGGTGCTGGCCGCGGTGATTGTCGCCTGCCTGATCGCCGATACCGGCTGGTACTTCGCCGGCCGCCGGCTGGGGCAGCCGATGCTGCGCACCATCTGCAAGGTATCGATCTCGCCCGATTCCTGCATCCGCCAGACCCAGTCGCTGTACCTGCGCGTGGGGCCGCGCTCGCTGGTGGTCGCGAAGCTGCTTCCCGGGGCCGGCGCGCTGTCCACCGCGATGGCCGGCATGACCGGCACGCCGCTGCCCGTGTTCCTGTTCTATGACGCGATCGGTGCGCTGGTATGGGCCGGCAGCGGGCTGCTGATCGGCGTGGTGTTCAGCGACTTTATCGATGCCATCCTGGAGGGATTCAGCACCTACGGGCATATGGCGGTGGTGGCGGTGGTGGGGGCGTTCCTGGCGTTCCTGGCGTGGCGCTCGTGGCGCCGCTTCCGGCTGCTGCGCATCACCAGGCGCGTGCCGCGCATGAGCGTGGATGAACTGGAATCGCGCCGCCTGGCCGGCACGCTGCCCGTCGTGATCGATGTGCGCGCCCATGGCGACATGCCGATGGAGCGCATCCCCGGCTCGATGGTGCTCGACATGCAGGGTGCGCTCGACAGCCTCGACGCGCTGGGCGTGCCGCCTGCCGAGGCCGACATCGTGGTCTATTGCGCCTGCCCGCACGAGATGTCCGCGGCGCTGCTGGCCGAACGCCTGCGCGTTGCCGGCTATCCCAGGACCTGGGCGCTGGCCGGGGGCTTCGATGAATGGAAGCGGCGGCACGGCGAGACCGTGCCGCCCGCCGTCACGCATCCCGATCCGGGCAAGGTGGCGGCACGCTGACGCGCAAGCCTCAGCGCTTGCCGGCGGTCTGGAATACCGACAGGTCCGGATAGATCGCGCGGATCTTCTCCCACTCGGCGGCATTGAAGAACTGGCACTTGCCGATGCCGAAGCGCTTGGCCACCTCCACGCAGAAGCGCACCGCCTCGGCGATGTCGATCTCGTGGTTGGCCGAGGTGGCGCTGCCTGACACCACCGACTGCGCGGTCACTGCCACGCCCACCACCGGCGCCGCCGTGGCGACGTGCGGCTGCATGATGCTGTTGAAGTGATACAGGCCGTTGTGGTACGGCGTGATGTCCTGCAGCGAGATCGGGAAGGTCACTGCCGGGCAGCCGGTGGTCGATTCCATCGTTGCCACCAGGTCCGGCGCCACGCGCAGGATATAGCCCTGCATCGCCGTCGGCGAGATGGCAAAGCCGCGATGCTTGATGATGCTGTTGCCCTTGGACGCATCGATCGACAGGATCGCATCCATTTCCGGCAGCACCTGGTAGTCGTTCATGGTGTCGGAGGACACCGGCATGCCCATGAACGGCACCGGGTCGTGCGGCACCATCGAGACATCGGTCGACAGGTGCGTGGTCACGATCACGTCGCCTTGCAGGTGGTCGCCGCGCGCCTTCATCTGCGCGAGCTTCAGCGCCACCGCCAGGCAGCCGATCGGGCCGTCCGCATCGGACACCAGGCCAACCAGTTCCGGACGCGCGCCGATGGCGCCGTTGCGGCCGATCACGCCCAGCGTCGGCGCCTTGCCGCGGCCACGCTTGCCGGCGCTGCCGGGGATCACGATGGTGATGAAGTCGGTGGTGTTGGCCGTGTTCTCGGGGGGCGCGTTGTTGACGGTGGTGACTTGCAAGGTCACGCCGGCGCCGGCGTAGGGCGCGAACAGTTCGCTGACGACCGCACCGTTGGCATGCGGGCTGTCCAGGGCTTCGTGAATGACCAGCGTCTGCTGCAGGGCCATGGCTTTCTCCAGATGAGGTGCCGGGTCCGCGTGGCGCGGGCCCGGCGTCGGTTGAATCGTTAGAACTGGTGGCGCAGGCCGACCATCACGGTGGTCTGGCTGTCGCGCCCGTCCAGCGGCGTGCCGCTGCCGCCGGTCCAGCTGGTGGTGTTGTTGCCGAACAGGCCCGACCAGTCGCCGTGGACGCGGTCATAGGCCAGCGCCACGTAGGTGTCGGTGCGCTTGCTGAAGGCGTAGTCGGCCACGGCATACGCGGTGGTGCGGTTGCCGCTGAAGCTGTCGGCGCGGGTGCGGTTGTGCATCACGCTGCCGGTCAGCGTTACGTTGCCGGTCACGGCATAGCTCGCGCCCAGCGTGAAGAAGTCGTCGTGGCGGCTGCTGCCGAACACCGAGTTGATCGCCGCGCGGTTGGTCGGCGTGGCCGCGGTCGACATGCTGGTGATGGTGGCCGTGTCGGTGCCGCCCCTGGACGAGTCGAAGCCCGCCTCGCGGTCGCTGTGGAGGTAGTTGGCGAACAGGCTGGCGCGGCCGATCGCGACTTTCAGGCCCGCCAGGTAGATGTTTGCGGTACGGCTCTGGCTGTCGCGGGTCTGCTGGAAGTCGCCGATCGCGGTGATCGGGCCGGCCGCGTACTTCAGGCCGAACGACGTGGACGAGGTGGCGCGGGTGTTGCCCGCGGTCTCGCCCAGCGCGTATTCGGCGATCAGCGACACCGGGCCGAAATTGCCGGTGTAGCTGACGGCGTTGTCGTAGCGCTGCCCGGTCAGGTACACCATCCATGAGTTCGACGGTGCCGCGCCCACGCCGAGCGGATCGACGTAGTACAGCATGGTGTTGGCCGTGGTGTATTGCCGGCCCAGCGCCAGCTCGCCCCACTGGTTGCCGATCTTCACGTACGCCTGGCGGCCGAATAGCTGGCCCTGCTGGTCGAACTTGCCGGTGTCGGCCAGGAACCCGTTCTCCAGCACGAAGCCGGCCTTTACCCCGCCGCCCAGGTCCTCGACGCCCTTCAGGCCAAAGCGGCTCCCGGACAGGAAGCCTTCGCCGCCTTGCTGCAGGCCGACCTGCGCATCGCCGGCGGGGTTGGAATGGGTCTGGTACGTCAGCGCGGTATCGATGACGCCGTACAGCGTCACGCCGGACTGCGACATCGCGGCGGTGGGCAGGCCCAGCATCAGTGGCAAGGTCAGCCGGGCGGCGTGGCGAAGGGTTTGGCTCATTGTGTTTCTCCTCCAGATGGCAAAAAGGGGGCCGCGCGGGCGGCGCAGCGCGGCCCGCGGGGCAGGGTTTTGTTTGTGTGTTTGTTGTGACCGGGGTTGGCTAGTCGCTAGTCACGCATTCGTCCCGCTGGTTTGCTCCCCTCTCCAGCTTGCGGGAGAGGGGAGGCAACAGTCTGTGCTTCGGCGTTTAACGCATCACTCAGGCCGAAAAGCCCCGCCATTCCTCCATCCCGGCAGGCCCGATGATCTGCGACAGCGGAAAAGGCTCGCCCTCATGAATGGCCTCGACCCTGCCTTCAGCCGGGAACCACAGCGCATTGCGCTCGCCTAGCACGGTGCCGTGGGTGCCGTCCGAGTACAGCGCCGAACCTTCCGGCAGCGCGAACACCTGTTCGGGCGCATTGATCTGCAGGAACTCGGCCAGGCGCTCTTCCCGGCTTTCGCCGTTGTGGCCCGCGGGCTTGCCGCTGATGAAGTGCGGGTTGACCTGGAACGGCACCAGGCCCAGCGCGCGCAGCGAGGGCGGCTGCACGATCGGCATGTCGTTAGTGGTGCGGATGGTCGGGCAGGCCACGTTGCTGCCGGCGCTCCAGCCGACGTACGGCGTGCCCGCGCGCACCCTGGCGCGGATCGCGTCGACGATGCCGGCGTCGTACATGCGCTTGAGCAGCGCGAAGGTATTGCCGCCGCCCACGGCGATGGCTTTGGCTTCCTGCACCGCGCGCAGCGGATTGGCGCTGTGGTGGATCGACTCGAGCGCATAGCCGAGCTTCTCGAACACCGGCTTGACCATGCCTTCATAGGTATCGAAGCTGAAGGTCACGCCCGCGAACGGCACGAACAGCACCTTGCGCGGCTCGCGCTGCAGCAGCGTGTGGATCTGCTCGCCGGCGTGCTCCAGGTAGCCGAGGTTGTCCTTGCGCGAGCTGCTCATCAGGAGGATGCGTTGGGTCATGTCTTGGTATCCGTTTTTTCGGTGATGCGTTCAGGCGATGGCGGCGCGGATCAGTGCGGCGACGCGGTCGATCTCTTCGTGCGTGTTGAAGTAGTGCAGCGATACGCGCGCCATGGTCGACACGCCGTAGCGCGCCAGGATCGAATCGGCCATGAAGTTGCCCGCTTCGATGATGCATTGCTGCGCTTCCAGCGCAGCCACGATGCGCGCCGGGTCGACGCCGCGTACGTTGAACGGCACGATGCCGATGCGCTGGGTCACGTCGGTGGGACCGTACAGCTCGAAGCCGGGAATCGCGGCGAACTTCGCCACCGCGTATTCGGTCAGGTCGCGCACGCGCGCTTCGATGGCTTCGATGCCGATGGCGGTGACGTAGTCGATGGCGGTGCCCATGCCGAGGATGGCCGGCACAATCGGGCAGCCGGCCTCGAAGCGCTTCGCGCCCGCCACCAGCGACAGCGCGCCGGTGTTGCGGTCGTACGCGCCGTTCCACCAGCCCACCAGCATCGGCTCGACCTCACCGATCAGTGCGCGGCGCACGTACAGGAAGCCCGAGCCTTCGGTCGCGCGCAGCGCCTTGCGCCCGCAGCCGGCGAGGAAGTCGCAGTCGAGCTCCGCCACATCGGAACGCAGCATGCCCACGCTCTGCGCGGCATTGACCAGCGACAGCACGCCATGCTTGCGCGCGGCCGCGCAGATCTGCGCGGCGGGCTGCACGGCGCCAGTGGAGTTAGGCAGGTGCGAGAACGTCAGCAGGCGCGTGCGCGGCGTGATCGCGGCCTCGAACGCCTGCGCGCTCAGCAGCCCTTCGGCATCGGCCGCCACCATCTTCACCACGATGCCGTGCGACTGCTCCAGCCGGCGCCACGGCAGCAGGTTGCTCAGCATCTCGGTGTCGGCCACCAGCACTTCGTCGCCCGCTTGCCAGGCGATGCCGCGCGCGGCAATGGAAATGCTCTCGGTGGCGTTCTTGGTGAAGGCAATCTCGTCGGCCGCGCAGTTGAGCAGTCCGGCCAGCATGCCGCGCACGGCTTCCACGCGCGCATAGGTCTCCTTGCGGAATGCCGGCAGGTAGATGCCGACATGGCCGGTATCGAGCAGGTAGCTGCGCACGGTGTCGAGCACGGCGTCGGGCGGAATCGAGGCCGCGGCCGTGTCGAGATAGATGGTGGAAGCCGTCAGCGGAGTGTCGGCGCGGATTGCTTGGATATCCATGGAACGTCTCGGGTAATGACAGGCGGGGCGCAGCAACGCGTGCGCCCCGGAGGTGAGGCTTACTTGCGCAGCTTGGTGACGGAGCCGAAGAAGCTGAACAGCGCGTCGCCCGCGATAACGCCGCCGGCAAAGGCGCTCATTTCGGCGATGTGCCTGTCGCCACGCAGGCGCTGCACCACGAAGCGGATCAGCAGTCCCGCCAGCACCGCCCAGCCGGCCAGCGGCGAGGCGATCAGCATGCCGGTGGAGAGCAGGATGCCGAGCTGGCGCTTCGAGCCGCCGAGCCATTGCAGCAGCGCGCCGGGAATCGCCCAGATCACCAGGTTGCGCGCGATCTCCGCCGAGGAGCCGGCCTTGATCGATGCCGCATAGACACGGTCCACCGGCGGGATCAGGCCCTGCGAGAAGAAGGTGCCGTGGAACACGATCACCACCACGGCGGCCACGCCGAAGCCGACCATCGCCGCCAGGAACTGCTGCTTGCGGCCCGCGATTTCGGCCTCCATGTCGCGGCCCTCGCCGCGCAGCAGGTAGCCGGTCTTGAGGTCGTAGCCCATGTCGGCAAAGGCCGGCCCGGTGGCGGCCGAGAAGCCCACCAGCACCGCCAGCGCCGTTGGCGGGAAGCCGATCAGGATGCCGATGGTCAGCGTGATCAGCGCCACCGCGAAGGCCGGGAACCAGCCCGAGTGCATCGCCGCGATGCCGACGATCAGCTCGTGCACATAGGCGGCAAAGGCGGCGTACAGCACGAACACGACCAGCATGCCGAGCGACATGTCGGATACATGCCCGGCCAGCAGCGAGATCAGCAACGCGATCGCCAGGTACACGACAAAGCCGCCCGACAGGATGCGGCTGGCGCGCGAGGCCGGGACTTCGATGGTGCGCGCGTCGGCGGCCGGCGCGTTGCGTGCACGGCGGATTTCCATGGCGACCTGGAACAGCGCGACAATGCCCGCGCCGATCATCAGCCCATGCGGGATATAGGCCTTGGCGATATCGATGCCGGTCACGGCCACCGAATAGCCGCGCACCAGCAGGCCGATGCCGAACATGGTCAGCGCCGCCAGGTTGCCCAGGAACGCCGCGCCGAAGGCCGACATCGGCACGCCTAGCCACGCGCCGCCCACGCCCACGGCAATGCCCAGGCCCAGGAACGCCGCCTTGCGGCCGCCGCGGTCGCCGGCCCAGATCGCCTCGGCGGTGGCGATGCCCGCCGGCCAGGTGCCGGTGGCGGGGAAGACCTTGCTGCCGAACAGGAAGTACAGCATGGCCCCGTCGACGAACATGGCGATCACCGCGCCGATCAGCATCGGCGTGGCCAGCTCGGGCATGCCCATCGCATACGGCACGCCGATCGGGATCATCAGCGAGTTGGCGGCGCCGAAGGTGGCCGACGAGATCGCGGTCTGGACCAGGTTCTGCCGCTCCAGCACGCGGAAGCGCCGCGTGATCTCCAGCGGGATGCGCGAAAACACGATCGCGATCAGCGCGCCGATGATCGAGGTATTGGCCGAGATCCCCAGCGACACGATCAGCTGCATGCCGATCATGGCGCCGAATACCGACAGCGCCACCGATACCAGCAGCAGCAAAGGCTCCATAAAGCGCGACCGTGTCGCGGGCTGCGCCGCCATTGGCGCGTTCAGTTGTGTTGGCATGGTCATGTCTTCCACCGCTCCCCGTAGTGTTGTCTGGTTTTGTGTGTCGTGTGCGCGCGTTTGCGTGGGCCGGCAATCCCGACCCGCTATCGCATGAAGCCCGCCACCGGGCCGATCGTCTTTCGCGCCGCGCGCAGCGCTTCCAGCAGCCGCGGCACGGCCTCGCGCGTCAGCCGCTGCAGCGGGCCGGCGATGGCGAGGGATCCCACCACCGCCTGGGTGTCGCGGTGGTGCAGCGGCAATGCCAGCCCCGCCACCGTGGCCGCGGATTCCTCGCAGGTATAGGCAAAGCCGTCGGCGCGGACCTGGGCCAGTTGCGCGGCCAGTTCCGGCGCGTCGCCGATGACCTGCCGCCGGAACGCTTCCGGCTGGAATGCGAGGATCGCTTTGGCATGCGCGCCGGCGTCCAGCGCGAAGCGCTGGCCCACCTCGATCGAAAAGCGCAGCTGGTGCTGGCTCTGGGCGATGTCCGTGCACAGGCCTTCGTGACCGTCCAGCCACGACAGGAAAACCGTTTCGCCGCTTTCCTGCGCCAGCGCCTCCAGCGCGGGCTGGACCACTGCCGCCGGCGAAAACGCCTTGTGCATCACTTGACCGAGTTCGAACCAGCGCAAGCCCAGCCCATAGCGGCCGACGCTGTCCCGCGTCAGGAAGCCATTGGCGGCAAACGTGGCGAGTACGCGATGCACGACGGCCTGGTGCACGCCGCTTTCGCGCGCCAGTTCGCGCACGCCCCAGCTGGGCTGGCGAGCGGTGAAATGGGTGAGGAGCGCGAGCGCGCCGTCCAGGGTCTTGAGCATGACTGACTGCTTTGTGTCTCTATTTAAGAGACAACGTCTCTTATACAGAGAAATGCTAGGCCTCGCCCAGACGCGCAACAATCAGGGTTAACGCGCAATCGCCGCCGGTGGCTGGGCGAATATCGACCATGCGCCGTTGCCTATACTTGGCGCAGAGCGACTGCTACGGGAGGCGCCCATGGCTGCGGAAGACCACGGTTTCGGCGACGAAGCGGCCCGCGTCGCGCATCGGCGCCGCCAGCTCGGCATCTCGCCGCGCACGCAGGAGCGCCAGCGCAACTGGGCGCTGGCGCTTTCCGGCGGCGGCATCCGCAGCGCCACGTTCTGCCTGGGCGTGATGCAGGCGATGGCCGGCACCGACATGCCGGCGCGCACGCTTGCCACCGCCGCGAACACCGAGGCTCCTCCGACGCCCGCGGCGAACACCGCCGCCGCGGCGCAGGCCGTGCCCGGGATGGCCTCGCTGCTGGCCCAGTTCGACTACTTGTCCACCGTCAGCGGCGGCGGCTACCTCGGGGCCTTCTTCGTCAGCCTGTTCGTGCCGGGCCGCCTGCGCCGCGGCACCGGCCCGGTCCAGGCCGCGGCCGACGCCTACCACACGCTGCAATGCGAGCCGCCCGGGCGCATCCACACCTCGGTCTCCTATGCCGCCGATCCCGGCCGCGGCGCGCTCGCGTGGCTGCGCGAGAACGGTCGCTACCTGTCGCCCACGGGCGCGGGCGACAACCTCTATGCCGCCGCCCTGGTGGTGCGCAACTGGCTGGCCATGCACTACGTGATCGGCAGCGCGCTGCTGGCGTTGCTGGCCCTGCTCGCGCTGCTGCTGCATGGCGCCGCGGGAGCGTGGTACGGGTTCGGGCGCTATGAGATGGACCTGCTGCACGATGCGCGGCAGGCCTTCAACCAGGGCGAGTGCGCGATCTGGTGGAGCCCCTGGCTGTGGCTGCCGCTGGTTACGGTGGTGATCGGCGCGGTGCCGCCCGGCCTGGCATACTGGCTGGTCTACCCGCGCGCCAACGATCCGCAGGCGCCGGCGCGCTTTCTCAGCCCAGCACCGCTGGTGGCGACGCTGCTCGGCCTGCTGTTGCTGGCGGCCGCGCACTGGTCGGAATGGCTCGGTGCCAACCACGTTCCGGCGCAGCTCTTTGCCGCGCTGGGTGTGCTGACGTGGCTGGGCGTGCTGAGCTGCCTGGTGATGCTGCAGGGCGAGCCGCGCACCGTGTCCGGCTATCGCGTGCGCGCCACGCGTGCGCTGCGCACTGCGGTCACGCTGACGCTGTGGCTGGCGGCATTGGGCGTGGCCGATACGGTCGCGCGAACCGCCTACCTGTATGCCCATGCCGCTCATCATCCGTGGGGCGCGGCGCTGCCCGCGGGCGTGCTTGGCGTGCTGGTCTGGCTGGTGCGCTACGGCGCGCGCTGGCTCGACGCAGGCCGCAAGGGCAGCGCCGACACCGCCTGGCGCGCACTGTGGGCGCGCTTGCCGGTCTCGTTGCTGGCCGGCGCGGCCGCGGCGGTGCTGGCGCTGCTGCTGTTCGTGCTGTGGTCGTGGCTGGTGCTGTGGGTGCGCTGGGATGGCCGCGAGCCGGTCGACTGGCTGGTGTACGGCACGGCCTACACCGGGCCGGCGCTGGCAATGCTGACTGTCGTGGCGCTGGTGCTGGCGCTGGTCGCCGGCCGCTTTACCGGGTTCCTCAACCTGTCCACGCTGCAGCCCTTCTATGCGGCGCGCCTCACGCGCGCCTACCTTGGCGCGTCCAACGGCGAGCGCTTTGCCGCGCCCGATCCCGATCCGGTGGCGGACCGCCGCCGGCGCGCGCGCTTCAGCGTGGCGGAGCCCGTGCCCGGCGACCAGCTCGGCCTCAACGCCTATTACGATCCGCGCGTGCTGGCGCCGCTGCACCTGATCAACGCGACGCTGAACCTGACCGTCGATCCGGCCGAGCAACTGGTCCAGCGCGACCGCAAAGGCAAGCCGTTGTGCCTGGCGCCCGGCGCCAGCGTGGCACGGCCGGGCGCCGCGGCCACCATCGCGCCGGATGCCTATGCGCGCTTCACCATCGACGGCCGGCAGTGCTGCCCGGATGCGTCATGGCCCGCATCGGGCAAGCTGTCGCAATCGCTCACGGTGGGCGACTGGATCGCCATCTCGGGGGCGGTGGTGTCAACGGGACTGGGCCGGGCCACCACGCTCGGGACCTCGCTGCTGCTGGGCCTGGCCAA
Source organism: Cupriavidus sp. L7L (assembly GCF_004353535.1). NCBI lineage: Bacteria > Pseudomonadati > Pseudomonadota > Betaproteobacteria > Burkholderiales > Burkholderiaceae > Cupriavidus > Cupriavidus sp. L7L. Next base: position 13,769 of record NZ_SMNY01000033.1, on the reverse strand, counting down.
CCTGCGGCTGGGCACGTGGTGGCCCTCGTACCCGGCCAGGTATGCGCGCCAGGGCGGAGCCGAGGGCGAGCGGTGGCGCCATCCCGAACGCGCCACGCATCCGTGGCTGGCCGCCGGCATGTTCCGCACGCAGTACTACCTCGGGTGCGAGCTGAGCGCCCGCTTCCATGGCACGCGGCGCGGCTGGCAATACCTGTCGGACGGCGGCCATTTCGACAACACCGGTGTCTACGAGCTGCTGCGTCCGGGCCGGGACGTCGCGCTGATCGTGCTGTGCGATTGTGGCGGCGATCCGGACTATCGCTTCGGCGACCTCGCCAACCTGATCCGGCTCGCGCGCATTGACCATGGCCTGGAGATCGTGGTCGATACCGAGGCCGCCACGCATCCCGTGCTGAGCCGCGTCTTCGGCGTGCCGGACGATTTCATGCCTGGTGTGACGGGCAGCGACCCTGCCGCCGACAAATGCGCGGTGCTGCTCAACGTGTACCGCACCGATCCGGCGTGCGCGGCGCCGCGCGCGCAGGTCTGCCGCATCGTGCTGCTCAAGCCGCGGCTGGTGTCATGGGCGCCGGCCGACGTGCGGCACTATGGCGCCACGCACCCGGCCTTCCCGCAGGAAAGCACCAGCGACCAGTTCTTCGATGAAGCCCAATGGGAAAGCTATCGGGCGCTGGGCCATGCGATCGGCAAGCGGGTGCTGGGCGGCGAAGTGGGAAAGGCGCTGCTTGCGTGATCGAGCTGACTGAACGTTGGCGTCAGCGCACGAAGCCGATCACGTCTTCCAGCCGGCCGCTGGCGTCGCGCAAGGCCTCCAGCAGGCGCGGCACGGCGGCCTCGTCCAGGCGCTGCTGCGGCCCGGCAATCGCCACCGAGCCCACCACCGCGCTGCGGTCGCGCGACCACAGCGGCAGTGCCAGCCCGGCCACGCTGGCCGCGGCTTCCTCGCGCGTATGGGCCCAGCCGCGTTCGCGCACCTCGGCAAGCTGCTGCTCGATGCGCTCGCGGTCCAGCGTGGTGTGAGGGCCCACGCGCGCCATGCCCTGGCGGTAGACTTCGTCGCGGAAGGCATCGTCCTGGAAGGCGAGCATCGCCTTGGCATGCGCCCCCGCGTACAGCGCAAAGCGCTCGCCCAGCTCGATCGAGAAACGCAGCTGGTGCTGGCTCTGCACCAGCCCCACGCACAGGCCTTCATGGCCGTCGAGCCACGACAGGAATACGGTCTCGCCGCTTTGCGCTGCCAGCTTTTCCAGAACCGGGCGCACGATCTCGTCCGGCGAGAAGCTCTTGCGCACCACCTGCCCCAGCTCGAACAGCCGCAGCCCCAGCGAATACTTGCCGGTGGCCGCGTCCTGTACCAGGAAGCCGTTGGCGGCAAAGGTCGCCAGCACGCGGTGCACCACGGCGTAATGCACGCCGCTGTGCTTGGCCAGTTCGCGCACGCCCCAGGTGGGCTGGCGCACGGTGAAGTGCGTCAGCAGGGCCAGCGCGCCGTCCAGTGTCTTGAGAGTCATCGATCGTTCCTTCGCATCGGGCTGAATGGTAAGGGCAAGCGGCGCGAGGCTCAATCCTTGCCGTCGGGCGCTGGTCCGGCGGATACCCACATACCCACGCCGCCCGCAGGGCCGCAAATCCGTCGCCAGCACGTTCCGCGCAGGCTCACTAACATAGCGAACCATCCGCATAGCAGCGGGCGGCGCACGTGTGGCGTACGCCGCCCGCCAGACCACAACATGAATCGCGACTCTCTCCCCGCCGGCAACGGCATCGCTTACTCGGTGCTCGACCTGGCTCCCATCCCGCAGGGCAGCGACGCCGGCCAGGCCATGCGTAACTCGCTCGACCTGGCGCGCCATGCCGAGCAACTGGGCTACCACCGCTACTGGCTGGCCGAGCACCACAACATGCCCGGCATCGCCAGCGCCGCCACCGCGGTGCTGATCGGCTATGTCGCCAACGGCACGCAGACCATCCGCGTGGGCTCCGGTGGCGTGATGCTGCCCAACCATTCGCCGCTGGTGATCGCCGAGCAGTTCGGCACGCTGGCCTCGCTGTACTCGGGCCGCATCGACCTGGGACTGGGCCGCGCGCCCGGCACCGACCAGGCCACCGCGCGCGCGTTGCGCCGCCATCTGACCAGCGACAGCGCCGATACCTTCCCGCAGGACGTGGAAGAGCTTCAGGCGTATTTCGATGACGTGCGCCCTGGCCAGCGCCTGCGCGCCGTTCCCGGTGCCGGCCTGAAGGTGCCGATCTGGCTGCTGGGCTCGAGCCTGTTCAGCGCGCAGCTGGCCGCGGCCATGGGCCTGCCGTTCGCGTTTGCCTCGCACTTCGCGCCGGGCTTCATGCGCCAGGCGCTCGACCTCTACCGTCGCACCTTCCGGCCCTCTGAAGCGCTGGATCGCCCGTACGTGATGCTCGGCTTCAACGTCTTTGCCGCGGACAGCGCCGATGAGGCGCGCCGCCTGTTCAGCTCGCTGCAGCAGCAGTTCCTGGCACTGGTGCGGGGCACGCCGGGGCAACTGCGCCCGCCGGTGGACGACATCGAGTCGCTGTGGACCGAGAGCGAGGCCGACCATATCCGCCGCTCGCTGGCGTGCTCGGTGGTGGGCGATCCGGACTCGGTGCGCGCCGGCATGCAGCGCTTTGTCGACGACCTGCAGCCGGACGAGCTGATGCTGACCGGCCAGATCTACGACCACCAGGCGCGCCTGCGCTCCTTCGAGATCGCCGCCGGCGCGGCGCGCAGCCTCAAGGCCAACGCCGCACTTTGAGCCATCCGGTATGGCGCACGCCGCACTTGCGGCGTGCGCTGGCCGACGTCTCCTGATTCCTGCCTGCCATTCTGGTTTGCATCTCGCCGACGCGCTCGGATACATTAGAAGGCCGAGACCAGACAGAGGCGTGGCCACCCAGGCACGCGCCCGCACAGTCCGCCCGATTCACCCCCCTCAGCAGGCTCCCGGGGCCGACGGCAGCGACGACCAGGAGACAGCGATGGACCTGCGGCAACGCGAGCACATCGAGACGGTGGTCCAGGCCACCACATACCTAGCCCCGCCCGCCGTGCTGGCGGACCGGATCGCGCACGACGCCATCATCCAGAACTCATGGCGGCGCTGCGTGCACCAGTACGGGCTCGATCCCTCGCGCATGCAGGAAGCGCGCATCCTGCCGCAGCCGCGGCTGCGCGAACACCAGGAACGCATCGACGATTTCGCGCGCATCGCGCGCCACGGCCTGCAGAGCCTGTACGGGCAAGTGGCCGCACTGGGCTACGTGGTGCTGCTGACCGATGCGCAAGGCGTGACGGTCGACTATATCGGCGATGCGCGCACCGATGCCGCACTGCGGCACGCCGGCCTCTACCTCGGCGCGGAATGGAGCGAGAGCGGCGCCGGCACCTGCGCGGTGGGAACGGCGCTGGTCACCGGCCAGGCACTGACGGTGCACCAGGCCGACCATTTCGATGCAACCCATATCCCGCTGACCTGCACCGCCGCGCCGCTGTTCGACACGCACGGCAACCTGCACGCCATCCTCGACATCTCCGCGCTGACCTCGCCGCACGCCAAGGACAGCCAGGGGCTGGCGTTGCAGCTGGTACGCATCTATGCCGCGCATATCGAGAACGCCAACTTCCTGCGCGCGCACCGGCGCGACTGGATCCTGAAGCTGAACGTGGCGCCGGAGTTCGTCGACGTCAATCCCGAATACCTGCTGGCGCTGGATGAGGTCGGCCGCATCGTCGGCCACAACCACCGCGCCCGGCTGATGCTGGAGGGCGAGCTGGGCGGCGCGGCCGGCGCCACCGTGCTCGGCCAGCGGTTCGAAACGCTGTTCGGCGCCCGGCTGGAAGACCTGGGCAACTATGTCTACTCCCGGCCCAGCGAGCAGCGGCTGGTGGCGCTGAACCGCAGCGGCGGGCTGCTATACCTGAGCGTGATGCCACCCGCGCTGCGCTGGCAGGCTCCCGCGAAGGAAGCGCCGGTGGTTATGCCCGAGGCGCTGGCCGCGCTGACCGGCGGTGACGCTGCGCTGCAGCAGCAATTGCAGCGCGCCGCGCGGCTGGTCGATTCGCCGATCAACCTGCTGATCCACGGCGAGACCGGCAGCGGCAAGGAATTCTTCGCCAAGGCCCTGCACCAGGCCAGCGCCCGCCGCGGCGGCCCGTTCATCGCGGTGAACTGCGCGGCGATCCCGGAAACGCTGATCGAGAGCGAGCTGTTCGGCCACCTGCCCAACAGCTTCTCCGGCGCCGGCCCGCGCGGCAAGCGCGGGCTGATCCAGGAAGCGGACGGCGGCACGCTGTTCCTGGACGAGATCGGCGACATGCCGCGCGAGCTCCAGTCGCGGCTGCTGCGCGTGCTGGCCGAAGGCGAGGTGCTGCCGGTCGGCGCCGCGCGGCCGGTGCCGGTGCGGCTGCGCGTCATTTCGGCGACGCACCACAGCCTGGAGCAACTGGTCGCCGAGGGACGCTTCCGCGAAGACCTCTTCTACCGCCTGAACGGCGCCCGTTTTGAACTGCCGCCGCTGCGCGCACGCCACGACCTCGACTGGCTGATGGCCAAGCTGCTGCAGGAAGGCGCCGCCGCACCCGTAACGCTGTCGCCGGCGGCACGCGAGCGGCTGCATCGCCATAGCTGGCCGGGCAACCTGCGCGAGCTGCGCAATGTGCTGGAATACGCGCGCGCCGTCTGCACCGGCGGCTATATCGATGAGCACGACCTGCCCGACGGCCTCGGGATCGCGGCCATCGCCGCTGCGCCGGCACAAGCTGCGCAGGTTGCCGGCGACAGCGCCGCCGCCCCATTCGACCCGCACCAGCTGCCGCCTGAAGGCATGCTGCTGATGCAGTACCTGCGCGCTTCCGGCTGGAACCTGAGCGCGGTCGCGCGCCAGATCGGCATCAGCCGCATGACGCTGTACCGGCGCATGGAGCGTTATGGCATCCAGTCGCCTAACCGGCGCGACGGGGCCGACGATGAAGGCGGCAAGCCCATTCACTGAGCGGTCGCGCGATACGGTTGTCCACCCGCTGTACACCTGTGCTGTGACACCTGTCACAGCGCACCGCCCCGTCTTGCCTTTTCGCCGCGGGTAATCCCTCGGTTTTTGCGCGTTTTTCGCCCTGCGCGCGCTGGCACAGCCATTGCAATTTGCCTGTCACCACAATGACAACAGGAGACAGGCAATGGGGCACGCAACCGGCGCCGGCACGCCACTGGTCGGCATCATCGCCAACCCGATTTCCGCGCGCGATATCCGCCGCGTGATCGCCAACGCCAACAGCCTGCAGCTGGCCGATCGCGTCAATATCGTGCTGCGCCTGCTGTCCGCGCTGGCGGCATGCGGCGTGGGCCGCGTGCTGATGATGCCGGACCGCGAAGGACTGCGCGTCATGCTAGCGCGGCACCTGGCGCGCCGGCAGGGACCCGACTCCGGCCTGCCTGCCGTCGAATACCTCGATATGCCCGTGACCGCGCGCGTCGACGACACGCTGCACGCCGCGCGCGGCATGGCCGACGCCGGCGTGGCCGCCATCATCGTGCTCGGCGGCGACGGCACCCACCGCGCGGTGGTGCGCGAATGCGGCGGGGTTCCCATCGCCGGCCTGTCGACCGGCACCAACAACGCCTACCCCGAGATGCGCGAGCCTACCGTCACCGGCCTCGCCACCGGGCTCTACGCCACCGGGCGCGTCCCCGACAAGCACGCGCTGGCCTCCAACAAGCGGCTCGACATCGTCATCCGCGACGGCGATGGCGGCTTTCGCCGCGACATCGCGCTGGTGGATGCGGTGATCTCGCACGAACACTTCATCGGCGCGCGCGCCTTGTGGAAGACCGACACGCTCGCAGCGGTCTATGTGTCGTTCGCCGATCCGCAGGCCATCGGCCTGTCGGCCATCGCCGGGCTGCTCGAACCGCTGGGCCGGCGCGATCCCGGCGGCCTGGCGATCGAGCTGGCCGCGCCGGGCGAGGGCGAATTCGACCTGCGCGCGCCGATCGCGCCGGGACTGTTGTGCACGGTGCCGGTCGCCGGCTGGCAGCGTCTTGAACACGGCCGCCCGCACCGCGTGCGCCAGCGCAGCGGCATTGTCGCGCTCGACGGCGAACGCGAGCTGGCCTTCGGCCCTGACGACGAAGTCACCGTGACCCTGCATGAACACGCTTTTCGCAGCATCGACGTGGCGGGCTGCATGCGCTATGCCGCGCAGCATCGGCTGATGCGCAGCAGCAACCCGTTGCTTTCCTGCCTTTCCTGAAGTGCAAACCTTGATAGAACGAAGGAGACAGACATGACAGCCAGAGCTTCACAAGCTTCCGCCTTGCTGCCGCTAGACAAGGAGACCCTGCTGACGGTGTACCGGAAGATGCGCACCATCCGCGATTTCGAGGAACGCCTGCACGTGGACTTCGCGCGTGGCGACATCCCGGGCTTCGTCCACCTGTATGCGGGCGAGGAGGCCGCGGGCGTCGGCATCCTGCACCACCTGCACGATGGCGACCGCATCGCCAGCACGCACCGCGGCCACGGCCACTGCATTGCCAAGGGTGTGGATCCGGTGGCGATGATGATGGAGATTTATGGCAAGAAGGGCGGTTCATGCAACGGCAAGGGCGGCTCGATGCATATCGCCGACCTGTCCAAGGGCATGATGGGCGCCAACGGCATCCTGGGCGCGGGTGCGCCGCTGGTCTGCGGCGCCGCGCTGGCGGCCAAGTTCCGCGGCAAGGGCGAGGTCGGCATCACCTTCTGCGGCGACGGCGCTTCCAACCAGGGCACCTTCCTGGAAAGCCTGAACCTGGCCGCGGTGTGGAACCTGCCAGTGATCTTCGTGATCGAGAACAACGGCTATGCCGAGTCGACCTCGCGTGACTATGGCACCGCGGTGGACAGCTACGTCGACCGCGCCGCCGGCTTCGGCATCCCCGGCGTGACTGTCGACGGCACCGACTTCTTCGCCGTGCACGAGGCCGCGGGCGAAGTGATCCGCCGCGCGCGCGAAGGCGGCGGCCCGTCGCTGCTCGAATGCAAGATGGTGCGCTTCTACGGCCATTTCGAGGGCGATGCGCAGACCTATCGCGCCGCCGGCGAACTCGACGATATCCGCGCCAACAAGGACTGCCTGAAGCTGTTCGCCCGCACCGTGACGCAGGCCGGCGTGGTCGCGCGCGAGGAACTCGACACCATCGACCGCGAAGTCGCCGCGCTGATCGAGCACGCCGTGCAGGAAGCCAAGGCCGCGCCGCTGCCCGGCCCGGAAGACCTGCTCACCGACGTCTACGTCAGCTACTGATCGCCTCTCGCCAACCAGACGGCTAACCGAACTATCAGGAGACAAACATGGCTCGCAAACTGAGCATCAAGCTGGCGATCAACGAGGCGATCGACCAGGAAATGACCCGCGACCCCAGCGTCATCATGCTGGGCGAAGACATCGTCGGCGGCGCCGGCGCGGATGGCGAGAAGGACGCCTGGGGCGGCGTGCTGGGCGTGACCAAGGGACTCTATGCCAAGCATGGCGACCGGCTGCTGGATACGCCGTTGTCGGAGTCGGCCTATGTGGGCGCGGCCATCGGCGCCGCGGCCTGTGGCATGCGCCCGATCGCCGAGCTGATGTTCATCGACTTCATGGGCGTGTGCTTCGACCAGATCTTCAACCAGGCGGCCAAGTTCCGCTACATGTTCGGTGGCAAGGCCGAAACCCCGGTGGTGATCCGCGCCATGGTCGGCGCGGGCTTTCGTGCCGCCGCGCAGCACAGCCAGATGCTGACGCCACTGTTCACGCATATCCCCGGGCTCAAGGTGGTATGCCCGTCAACGCCGTATGACACCAAGGGCCTGCTGATCCAGGCGATCCGCGACAACGACCCGGTGATCTTCTGCGAGCACAAGAACCTGTACGGGCTGGAAGGCGAGGTGCCGGAGGGCGCGTACGCGATCCCGTTTGGCGAGGCCAATATCGTGCGCGACGGCAAGGACGTGTCGATCGTCACCTACGGGCTGATGGTGCACCGCGCGCTGGAGGCGGCGGCCACGCTGGCGAAGGAAGGCATCGAAGCGGAAGTGATCGACCTGCGCACGCTGTCGCCGCTGGACATTGACACGGTGCTGGAATCGGTCGAGAACACCGGCCGCCTGGTGGTGGTGGATGAAGCCAGCCCGCGCTGCAATATCGCCACCGATATCTCCGCGCAGGTCGCGCAGCAGGCCTTCGGCGCGCTCAAGGCCGGCATCGAGATGGTGTGCCCGCCGCATACGCCGGTGCCGTTCTCGCCGACGCTGGAAGACCTGTATATCCCCGGCGCCGCGCAGATTGCTGCTGCCGCGCGCAAGACGGTGAAGGGAGGCAAGCAGTGATGGCAAGCGCAGCAATTACCCCGATCGTGATGCCCAAGTGGGGCCTGTCGATGAAGGAAGGCACGGTCAATGCCTGGCTGGTCGACGAGGGCGCCGAGATCAGCGTGGGCATGCCGATCCTCGATGTGGAAACCGACAAGATCGCCAATGCGGTGGAGGCGCCGGATGCCGGCACGCTGCGCCGCAAGGTGGCGCAGGCCGGCGACGTGCTGCCGGTCAAGGCGTTGCTTGGCGTGCTGGCCCCGGCGGAGGTGAGCGATGCGGATATCGACGCGTATGTATCGGCTTATGAAGCGCCCGCGGACGACGGCGACGAGGAAGACGCTGCCGCCGCGTACCAGTTCGCCGAGGTGGACGGCGTCCGCGTCCGCTACGCCCGCAAGGGCAGCGGCGCCGAGACCGTGCTCTTCATCCACGGCTTTGGCGGTGACCTGGACAACTGGCTGTTCAACCTCGATCCCCTTGCCGACGCGTACACGGTCGTGGCACTGGACCTTCCCGGCCATGGACAGTCGTCGCCGCGGCTCGCGGGCACGACGCTGGCGCAGATGGCCGGCTTTGTAGCGCGCTTCATGGACGAGACCGGGATCGACGCGGCGCACCTGGTCGGCCATTCGATGGGCGGCGGCGTGGCGGCGCAGCTCGCCGTGGACTCGCCGCAGCGGGTGTTGTCGGTGGCACTGGTGTCGCCGGTGGGCTTTGGCGAAGCGGTCAACAGCGGCTATACCGAGGGCTTCGTCAATGCGCAGTCGCGGCGAGAGCTGAAGCCGGTGATCGAACTGCTGTTCGCGGATGCCGGGCTGGTCAGCCGGCAGATGCTCGACGACCTGCTGCGCTACAAGCGGCTGGATGGCGTGACCGAAGCGCTGACCTCCCTGGGCCAGGACCTGTTCGCCGGCGGCAGGCAGAAGGAGCAGCCCGGCCAGCGGCTGGCCGGCAGCGGCAAGCGCGTGCTGGTGGTGTGGGGCGGCCAGGACCGCATCATCCCGGCGGAACATGCCGAGGCGGCGCCGCCCGGCGCTACCGTCAAGGTCTTTGCCGACGCCGGCCATATGAGCCAGATGGAGAAGGCCAACGACTTCAACGCGCTGCTCAGGCAGCACCTCGGCGGCTGATGCCGCGGCGCGGGCGGCGGCGTGCGCTGCCGCCCGCCTTTGTCCTCCATCCACCGAATCAGGACGACAGCTTTTATGAGCACTGAACTGAAGACCCGCCTCGCCCAGATCAACAAGCAGTTCGCCGCGCTCGCGCAGGCCCAGCCCGCGGCCATGAGCGCATTCCAGGGCCTGATGAAGGCCGCCACGCAGGAAGGCAGCCTGCCGGCCGCGGTCAAGGAACTGGTCGCGGTGGCGCTGGCCGTGCAGAAGGGCTGCGACGACTGCGTGCTGTTCCACACGGCACAGGCGTTGCGCCACGGCGCCACGCGCGATCAACTGGCCGAAGTGCTGGCGCTCAATATCGAGATGGGCGGCGGCCCGGGCGCGATGTATGCGTCGAAGGCGCTGGCCTATTTCGATGCGCTCAACGGTTAGCCTTGCTAGACTCGGCCTATCGTTACCCGACCGGCCAAGACCGCTGCCGCGCCATGCCTTTTGAGTTCGTCGAGCCCGCGCCTGCCGGCCAGCCGCATGCGGATCCGCTGCAGGACGAACTGGCCTTGCTCGAGTTCGCCGCGCAGGGCCGGCAGGTCGCGCAACTGTGGGAAGCGCCACTGTCGCTGGTGGTGCCGCGTACCTATCAGCGGCATGCCGGCTTCGAGGCGGCGCGCGCCGAGTTCGCCCGGCAAGGCTGTCCGGTGTTCCTGCGCATGTCGGGCGGGGGACTGGTGCCGCAAGGCCCGGGCATCCTCAACCTGAGCCTGGCCTATAGCGTCGGCCAGCCGCCGGGTGCGCTCAGCGATGGGGTCTACCTGCACCTGTGCGATGTCATCGGCAAGGGGCTGCTGGCGCTGTGCGTGCCGACCCATTGGCAGGCGGTGGCCGGCTCGTTCTGCGACGGCCGCTTCAATCTCGCGTGGGGACCGCCGGAGGCGGCCCGCAAGATCGCCGGCACCGCGCAGTACTGGCGGCGCGCGCCGGCGGCCATGCAGTCGCCGGATGGGCAACGGCACCTGGTCCTGGCGCATGCGGTGCTGCTGGTAAGTGCCGACCCGGCGCAGATCAACGCGCGTGCCAATGCCTTCGAGGCAGCGATCGACAGCGGGCGCCACTATGATCCGCGCAAGGTGGTCAGCGTGCGCGAGGCGCTGCAGGCGCAGGGGCGTGCCGCCGCCGACGGGGCCGAACTGATGGCGCAGGTATCGCAGGTACTGAGGCACAGTGCCGCGCAGACGCCCCCGCCGGCCTAGTTGGCAGGCAGGAAGCGGATGTCGCCATACCAGGCGCGGGCGGCACTGTGGGTGTTGTCGGTATCGGTCATGATGCCGTACGCCTTGAGCGGGCCCGGTTGCTCATGGAACACCCGTTCGTAGTCCTGCACGACGTTACGGCGCAGGCTTTGCCATTTACCGGCATCGCCTTGCGCGCCAGAGACGACGATCATCTGCACGCGGCCGGTATGCGGGTTGGGGATGACGCTGCCCGGCTCGGCACTGTCGGACCACACATACATCAGCGTGGCATAGGGCAGTTCTTCACCGGCGAGACTCTTGGCGATCTGCATCGCCGCGCGGTCACCTAGCGAGAGCTTGCTCGTGTCGCCCTCGAAGAAGAACACCAGCCGGGCCGGCGCATCCTCATGGGCGCCGTCGCTATTGTCCGCACCGGGAATCGGGCCTTGCGCCTTCCAGCGCCACGCCACCACGGGCGTGCGTGAGAGATTCACATCGCCCGCGTGCAGCAGCGCCGAGGCTGAGTGCTCGGCGTCGGCCTGCAGCACCGTCGCGCGGCCGTCGGCCACCAGCTGATAGCTGGTTTGCGCCTTGCCGTTGGCCACCGGTAAATTCTTCCAGCCATCTGGCAGCGCTGCTCCCGGCTTGCGCGCGGACACCGATAGTCCGGGCTGTTCGTCCGCGGCCTGAACGGCAAGCTGCGGCAGCAGCAGCGCGGCACACAAGGCGAGGCGCAGGGCAGGCGTGGCACTCATGGTCGATCCGGGAGGGAATATGGCCACGGGGCGTGACGCAAGGCTCGTGCCCATCACCATGCGCATCGCGCACCGGCCGCACAAAAAAATTGCGGCCCACGTGGGGCCGCCAATCGGGAATGCGAGGAGGTCAGTTTCCTCAAGAAGCGTTATCGACGCCAGACGGCGTCGCAAGACCCCACTTCGGTGGGGCGTATGCATCACAGTTTGCGAGGCGGGCAATCGTTCAGGCGATAAGGCAGGAGCCATGCGGATCCGGTTCTGCCGCTGCCTTGATCCTGCGGACATTGGCTTCCAGTTCGGCATGGGCGGTGTCAAGCCATCCCACGCGATGGCGCACGGGATCCTTCGGCGACAGGTCGCTGACGGACAGCTCGCGCAGGAAATAGCGCACCATGCTGCCGGCTCGTGCGGGTACCGGCATCATGCCCAGCAACTGGTCGCGCGCAATCAGCCGCCGGCTGACGGCATGCCGGAGCCCGGCCCAGGCGGTGCGGCCCAGCGCGATATAGAAAGCGTCGGTGCGCATCTGCCGGACGGTGTCGAGAAACTGGTTTTCGAAGACTTCGCGAAGCATGGGCGCCGCCATCAGATCTTCGAAGGGGCCGTCGAAGGCGAGCCCGCGCCGGGTAGTGGCATGCGGCAGCAAGGCCAGCGGCTGCAGCCGCTCGAAGCCTTCGTTCCACAGCGCCGCGGCATGTGGCAGGCGGACCAGCTCGGGTACGCGGAAGTGGTCGAGCATGCGGATCAGGTTTGGCCGAATCAGCTTGCCGCCCAGTTCCACCCGACGCTTGTTCTCGCGCTGGATCACGCGGCCCGGCGCATGGCTGCGCAGCAGCTCCTCGGTCACGGACGCTGCCAGCCGCACATGGGCATGGCCCGGGGTGGTGCTGACGAGCACCAGCTGCGCCTGCGTGTTCAGGTATTCGCACGGCACGTAGTGCATGGCGTACGTACCGTCTTGCCCAACCAGGACGGGTCTGGCGATGACGCCGGTGGCGCCCCCAAGCCGTACCTGAGAGCAATACGCTTCAATAAAGTTGGTCAAGGACTCCCCCGCTCGCGACGCTTCTGGATGCGCTTTTTCTTGTTCTGCTTTTCGATCATGGTAAGCCGGCGCTGCATCGCAGACAAAGTGCGCGGTGCCGGATTAGCCTGAATACGACGCAACCTTCGTTGGACAGCCAACATACTGCCGGCGGCGTCCCCCGATCGGGTGGGCGTAGCGGCATTAGCCGCACAGTAGCCCGGGGCCGGCGTCAGGACGATGACATTCCGATGCTTGCGAGCGCGTCAACGGCTCTGGATTGAGGGTACGAGCGGGAAGAAAAAACCGGACACGAAGCGTGTCCGGTAACCCATTTGCTGACTCAGGTCGTGTCAGAACCCGAGGTCGCAAATGATAACGATTATCATTTGCTGCAGCAACAGGAATTCGCCGGTTCTCAGCCGATCGATGTCTCGATAGCGATCTGTCCGGACAGCGTCTTATGTACCGGGCAACGGTTGGCGACCCGCAGGAGGTCATCCAGGATCTGGGGCGTCAGTTCACCACTGACCTTGACCTCGCGCTTCAGCGAATAGGTGCCGTTGGATTCTTCATGGGCGATCGACACGTCGATCCTGGCGATGGCGTAGCCCTTGCGCCTGGCATAGAGCTGCAGCGTCAGGGTAGTGCAAGCGGCCAGCGCGGAGTCGAGCAAGTCGTGGGGGCTGGGGTAGCTGGTATCGCCGCCCGCCGAGGCATCCAGGTCGGCCTGCCATTTGGCGGTACCGTTGCTCAGGTGGCAGATGGTGTTGCCCTGGCTCGGCTGCCAGGTCGCTTGGATAGTCATCGATCGTCCCCATCTAATAAGAGAAGGCGGCCCGGCGGGCCGGAGCAGTCATTCTATACAGGGCGTTGCAGGCTGTTCAAAGCGGTGGTAGCTGCACTTTTTGTGCGGTTTCGGAGTTTTCCGAAAAAGTGCTTGCCAACCCTGGCACGCTCACTTAATATTCGCCCCCTCGCAACACAACGCGGCGCTGCAAGGCAGACGCAGCAAGGGTTGCGGGGTCGACCGCAAGGTTGGCGCAGCGAAGTTTGCAGCGCCGGCCGCAGCAAAAAAAGATTGCTGCAACGGTTGACGAAACGAAGAAAGCTCTGCATAATCTCGTTTCTCTGCTGCAGACAACGCAGCGCGCTGAACGGCAAAGCCGGGAAGCGAAGTTCTTTAACAAACAAACAACCGATAAGTGTGGGCGCTGGGTAGCGGACGCCGCTGTCTTCGGACAGTGTTGCTTCACAAGTTATACAGTGCTCGCACAGCAAAACGTGACTG